>NZ_VFNP01000002.1:3169167-3486084 GCF_006715635.1 Streptomyces sp. SLBN-118 | reverse complement strand
AGTGGTCGCGGGCGTCGAACTCCACCAGCGGCACCTCCGTCCCCAGTGCCAGCGCCTCGCGGATCTGCTCCTCGCTGTGCAGGGGCCCGCCGAAGTCGTTGACGGCGACGATGAAGGGCGTGCCGTGGTCTTCCAGGCGGTCCAGCGCGTACCAGGCGTCGGGCAGCGAGCGGGTGTCGACGAGGACGACCGCGCCGAGCGTTCCCTCGAAGAGGCGATCCCACAGAAATCCGAAGCGTTCCTGGCCCGGCGCTCCGAAGAGATACAGGATGCTGCGGTCGTCGATCGTGATCCGGCCGAAGTCGAAGGCGACGGTCGTGGAGCCCTTGGCGCGGACGCGGCGGGTGTCCTCGGTGCCGGTGCCGGTGCCGGTGCCGGTGCCGGTGCTCGTGCCCGTGCCGGGGTCGCGGCCGGGGCCAGGGCCGGCGCGGCAGGTCCCGGCGAGGCCCATGACCTCCTCCGTGTGCAGCGGACGGATCTCGCTGACGGAGCGGACCATCGTCGTCTTGCCGACTCCGTAACCGCCGACTACGACGATCTTCAGGGCATTGACGGCCGTCCCGGTGAGCGCGGGGTGGAGCTGCGCCGGGGGGACCGCCCGCGTCGCGCGGGTCATCGGTTCTGCGGGGTGCCGGTCATCGAGTGTTGCCTTCCGGGGTGGCGAGGGCGTTACTGGAGCCGCTTGTTCCCTGATCAAGTGGTCGTCACTATAGGAGAGTTGGCCATCGCATTGGTCAGTTCGGGCGGGCTTTCCGCCCCCGGCGACGGTACGCGGCGCCCGCAACCGGCATGTTTCGTTCCGGTGTGATGTGAGCGACAGGGGCATCCTGAGAGACATGGCTGAGCATCGAGGGGCAGTGCGGCGCCGGCGCGAGACGGGCGAACTGGCGCGGGCGCTCACGCGGGCGGTGCGCGGCGAGGTGGACTTCGGTGCGGCGGCCCGTGCCCTGATGACGATGGACGCCTCCAACTACCGGCGGGTGCCGGTCGGCGTCGTCGCGCCGCGCGACGCGGACGATGTGGCAGCCGCGCTGGAGGTGTGCCGTACACACGGGGTGCCGGTGGTACCGCGCGGCGCCGGTACGTCCATCGCCGGTCAGGCCACCGGCATCGGCGTCGTCCTCGACTTCACCCGCCACATGAACGCCGTGGTCGAGGTCGACGCCGAGGCACGCACCGCCGTGGTCCAGCCCGGCGTCGTACTGGACACGCTGCGCGCTGCCGTACGGCCCGACGGGCTCACCTTCGGGCCTGATCCCTCCACGCACAGCCGGTGCACGCTCGGCGGGATGATCGGCAACAACTCCTGCGGGGCGCACTCGGTGGCGTGGGGCACGACCGCCGACAACGTCCGCGAGCTCTCGGTCGTGACGTACGGCGGCACCGAGCTCCGCCTCGGCCAGGGCTGGGACGGCGCTCAAGGAGCCCGCGGCGCTCGCGGCCCTCAAGGTGCTCACGGCGCGCCGAGGGGCCTGCGTGAGCTGGTCGACCGGAATCTCGCCCTGCTGCGCACCGGGTACCCGGACGGGCTGCCCCGCCGGATCTCCGGATACGCGCTGGACGCCCTGCTGCCGGAAAAGGGCGTCGATCTGGCGCGGTCGTTCTGCGGCAGCGAGGGCACGCTGGGGGTGCTGACGGAAGCGTCCGTACGGCTCGTCGACGTGCCACGCGCGCGTGCGCTCGCCGTGCTCGGCTACCCGGACGAGAGCGCGGCGGCGGAGGCGGCGGCAGGACTGCTGGCGCACCGGCCGCTGACCGTCGAAGGCATGGCCGAGGATCTGGTGCGCGGCGAGCGGGGGCTGCCGCGCGGCGGGGCCTGGCTGTTCGTGGAGACGGGCGGCGGCACGGCCGCCGAGGCGCGGGCCGCCGCCGAGGAGATCGTGCGGGCGGCCGACACCCTGGACGGCACGGTGGTGGACGACCCGGCCGCAATGCGTGCGCTGTGGAGGGTCCGCGAGGACGCTGCGGGCACAGCCACCCGCAGCGCCGACGGGGCCGAGGCCTGGCCGGGCTGGGAGGACTGCGCGGTGCCGCCCGCGCGGCTCGGCGCCTATCTGCGGGACTTCCGCGCCCTGCTCGCGGCGCACGGTCTGCGCGGCACGCCGTACGGGCACTTCGGCGACGGCTGCATCCATGTCCGCATCGACTTCGACCTGATGAGCTCCGGCGGTGTGCGGGCCTTCCGGCGCTTCTCCGAGGAGGTGGCGGACCTCGTCGTCGCGCACGGCGGCTCGCTGTCCGGCGAACACGGCGACGGGCAGGCGCGCGCGGAACTGCTGCCCAGGATGTACGGCGACGAACTGGTCGCCCTCTTCGGCCGGGTCAAGGACGTCTGGGACCCGGCGGGCGGCATGAACCCCGGGATGCTCGCCCGCCCCGACCGGCTCGACTCCAACCTCCGCTTCTCCGTCCTGCCGCGCGAGCCGGCGGACGTCGCCTTCGGCTATCCGCACGACGGCGGGGACTTCGCGGCGGCGGTTCGGCGGTGCGTGGGCGTCGCCAAGTGCCGGGTGGCGGGGCCGAGTTCGGGGCCGGACGTGATGTGCCCCTCGTTCCGCGCGACGGGCGAGGAGCAGCACTCCACCCGCGGGCGGGCCCGGCTGCTGCACGAGATGCTGGCGGGCGAGGTGGTGCGCGGCCGCTGGCACGCGCGCGAGGTGCGGGACGCGCTCGATCTGTGCCTGTCCTGCAAGGGGTGCCGCAGCGACTGTCCGGTGGGCGTCGACATGGCCACGTACAAAGCGGAATTCCTGCACCACCACTACGCGCACCGGGTGCGGCCCGCCTCGCACTACGCGATGGGCCGGCTGCCGGTGTGGCTGCGGGCGGCCGCGCCCCACGCACGGCTGGTCAACGCGCTGGCGCGGGTGCGCCCGCTGGCGGCGCTGGCGAAACGTCTGGCGGGCATCGCCCCCGAGCGCGATCTGCCTCTGCCGGCCCCCTCGACCTTCCGCGACTGGCTGCGCGGCCACCTGGCCACCCGCACGGAGGTCTTCGCTCGCAGCCGTACGGCGGTGCTGTGGCCGGACACCTTCACCGACCACCTCTCGCCGTCCGTCGGCCGGGCGGCGGTGAAGGTCATGGAGGCGGCGGGCATCGGCATCGTCCTGCCGCCCGGTCGCGTCTGCTGCGGCCTGACATACGTCTCCACCGGCCAGCTCGACCGGGCCCGGGCCGTCATGCGCCGGACCCTGGACACGGTGGAGCCCCTGCTGGACCTGGGCGTCCCGGTGGTGGTCCTGGAGCCGAGCTGCGCGGCGGCCCTCATGACGGACCTGCCGGAACTCCTGACCGACGACCCGCGGGCGGCCCGCCTCGCGGCCTCGGTCCGCACCTTCGCCCGGGCGCTGGAGGAATGCGCCCCGGACTGGGAGCCGCCCCGCCTGAACCGTCCGGTCGCGGGCCAGACCCACTGCCACCAGCACGCGGTCCTCGGCGACGAGGCAGAACGCCGCCTGCGCGAACGGGCGGGTCTGGACGGCGAGTTGAGCGGGGGCTGCTGCGGCCTCGCGGGGAACTTCGGCTTCGAGAAGGGTCACTACGAGGTATCCGTGGCCTGCGCGGAGGACCAGCTGCTCCCGGCGGTGCGGGCGGCGGGCCAGTACGCGGAGATCCTGGCGGACGGGTTCTCGTGCCGTACGCAACTGGAACAGCTGGAGGGGCGACGAGCGCGGCACCTGGCGGAGGTGCTGGCGGAGGGTTTGGGACAGGTCCTGGGGGAGGACCCCGGGATCACCCGATCGTGAGCTCTTCGATCAGCGGCGGATCCTGGGTGAAGTCGCTGTAGCGCACCCAGGTCGGCCGCACCCGCACATGCGTGATGCCCGGCCATGACAGCCGGTCGCGGCCGTCCGGATACGCGGTGAAGTAGCACGCCTGAATGCGTTCCAGCTCGGCGCCGGTGGGGAAGTCGGCGACGCCCTCGATCTGCGCGGTGATCGCGTCGTCCCAGCCGATGACGAGCGCGATACGGGGGTCGGCGCGCAGGTTGAGCCACTTGCGCGTCGTCTCGACGGTGTCGAAGACGATCTCGAGGTCGTCATTGACCGCGTAACCGACGACGGCGGACTGGGGTGCGCAGTCCGGGGTCACCGTCGACTGGACGGCGAGCTTGTACTTGCGGAGGAACCAGAGCAGCTCGTCGCGGTTCATGAGCCCTCTCTACCACGGGAGGGGAGGGGCGGCGCGCTGGTGGCGTCAGTGAGCAGGTGATGGGCCCGCGGTCGGCTTCCCCCGGACCGAGCGCCGATAGCCCGGCGCGGGCTGATGTGCGGTTCGACCGTCACCGCCGCAGCGGTCGTCATCCGGCTCCGCTCGTGATCGGGCCGGAAAACGCGACTCCCGTGCCCCGGCCCGCCGCGATGGCCGTCACTGGCTGCGTGGGCAGGCCAGCTCGGGCGCGGCGCGGTTCGGTGTGCAGGTCACCAGAGCCAGGGACAGGAACACTGGGCGTTCGAGGTAGTAGCCGAGGGACAGATCCCTGCCCCGGCCGAGGTGTTCGACGGCGGAGTTGACCAGGGCGGCCAGGCGGTCGCTGTCACGGTCGGCGTGGCACGCGAAACGGGGTTCGTACTCGGCGAGGCGATCAGCGAGCCAGGCGGCGGCCTCCTTCGGTTCCTGCCAGGTGCCGTGGATCGAGGACGCGGGCTTCATGAGCCAGCGCGCCGTCTCCATGGGCGGCAGGTCGGAGTCGTACGAGGAACGGCGCACGCCTTCCTGGTCGAACCGTTGCTTCGGGCCGGTCCAGAGGTAGCCGTGGTGGTGCAACTGTCACCTCGTTGGGTGCGGTTGGAGGCCCCGGCCCCGGGGGGAAGGGGCCGGGGCGGGGCGCTAGGCCGAGAGACCGAACCGCTCGGGGGCGATCCCGGCGGCGTCCAGCTCGGCCGTGGTGAACCGGAGCGGCTCCAGGCCGGGTTGCTTGCTGTCTCCCAGGGCCCAGGCGTCCTCGCCGATGCGGGCGAGGGTCACGCAGGACTCGCCGTCGGGGTGGGTGTTTCCGCCGCACGCCTTGGCGAAGGCAGCGCGGTCGATGGGGAGTGCGTACAGGTCGGTTCCGTTCTGTATGGGTATGCCTTTCTGATCGTCCGGAGGCCACAGGGCGTGGCCTTCCCCCCCGCCCTTGGCTGGGCGGAAGTCATGGGGGTGAGAGGGGCCGGCTCAGGTGGAGTGGGGGAGCTTGGACACGACGGTCACGCCGGGGCCCTTGGCGATTCGGTTTCATGGAGACGTCAGCCATGTGCGCGCACTGGGCGGCCATTATCCGTGAGCTCGCCCTGCGCCATCGGACCGCCTGCTCGGTCAGTAGGAATGTGAAGTTTCGAGAGGGGTTGTCCAAGACGGCCTGGCGCTCTATACGCGCTTCTACGGCTCGGCTGACATCCCGGGACGGCTCACTGGCAACCGTCCGAGTCAGGGTCTGTTCGGCATACTCCCTGATGTGCAGCAGCCCAGTCGGGGCGGCAGGCAGGAAATGCCGCATCACCCGGGATGACTGCTCAAGAGCACGCAGCTCAGCCTGCTTGTGGTACAGGCCAACACGCGCGTAGGCACGCCAGGACGCGTAGTCGACGTTCGCACGACGGGCCAGTACCAGCAGCTCTTGCGTTACTTCTTGAGGTGTTCCAAGAGCAGCCAGAATCCGCTCGACGTCGATCACGGTCGGGAGGGCGCGGCCCGTCTCGATGCGGCTGATCTTCGTCTGGCTCATGTTGCAGCGAACTGCCAGGCGTTCACCACTCAGGCCGGCGGCAAGGCGGAGGTCCTTGAGGGCCCCCGCCAAGTCTTTCCGCTCTCTCGCTTGATGCTCAGGTTCGATAGTCACTGAACGGAACGGAACTCTCTAGGGCCAGATCGCGCCATGCGAGATATCGGCTGATCTCGGGGGCTTCGATCAACTCCCGATTGATTTGCGTCCCGTCCGGCCGGTAGTTCAGGTGAACCACGGTCGTCTCGTCGAACATCCAGAAGTCCTGGTTGGGCAGGCTGAATTCCCTTTCTGTCATATCCACGATCCTGTAGTCCTCCCCCGCCGCGACGTTTCCAGGGATCGCCCACTCGAACAAGTAACGGCTGTAGTCCGTCAACGGCCTGTGGACGAGCTTGGCCCGCGTCATGGTGCGGCCCGCTGCCGTGTGGCCCCGGATCATCCGGTGCCACGTTGCATTGAAGCCTTCCGGCTTGGGCTCACCGGCGAGGAAGCTGCCGAGTGTCTCCGCCTCGGCCGGCATGGTGTACACCTGGTGTACTTCGAGCCGGAATGCCGAATGCTTGAAGTTCTCGAAGTACGACGTCCATTGGTCTCCGTCCAGCAGGACAGGGCTAGAGCCATCCACGGGCACGTGCGGCCTCCTTCAGCAGTTCCTCGGGCAGCAGGACGACGGACTCGCCGGCGGGTGTCGGACGAGCCAGGACGTAGCCCTGCACGGCGAGCATGCTGGGTTGGTCGGTGGCGAAGACGGTGGGGCAGTCGCCGTTGCCGCACTTGTCGTCGTCGCCAGCACTGCACGACCCTCCGGCGATCATGGTTAATTCCATGGGTTCCTCTTCCTCCAGCGGTCGACAGCAAGCTACGGAGAGTGACTACCCGTGGCAAGGGCGGTCAGCCCTTCAGTCACGTTCTCGCATAGATACGCGGGCCGACGGCCAGAGGAAGTCGAGAGGGGTGCCGAGGTGTTCCCCTTCCGGGCGGCGCAGCACTGGGGGTACGGGCTGAGGGCCCCGATGGCGAGAAAGCAGCGCAGGCGGGCGCGGCCCGATGCTCATGCGCGTGGGCATAACCGCAGCACAGTCCGCATTTCACCCAGCGCGCGCCGACCCGTAGCTTGGAGGGGTCAGATTTCAGCCTGGAGGTGTGCGGTGGACGAGACCCCTGCCGTGGTCGTCGCCAATGAGCCGGAGGCCGCCGCCGCCCTGGAGGCCACAGCTTCGGCAGCCGGCTCCCGCCGCAGCCTCGGGCCCGTGGCGCTCGTCGTCGGCGGTGCGCTCTCCGTCCAGTTCGGTGCCGCCATCGCCGTGCTGCTGATGCCGCGCGCCGGTGCCCTCGGGGTCGTGACGCTGCGGCTCGCCCTCGCCGCACTCGTGATGCTGCTCGTCTGCCGGCCCGCCCTCCGCGGGCATTCCCGCGCCGACTGGGGCACGGTCGTCGCCTTCGGTACCGCCATGGCAGCCATGAACATGCTCTTCTACCAGGCCGCCGACCGCATCCCGCTCGGCGCGGCCGTCACCTTCGAGGTGCTGGGCCCGCTCGTGCTCTCGGTGATCGTGTCGCGGCGGCTGGTCAACCTCGTCTGGGCGGGTCTCGCACTCGGCGGTGTGGTCCTGCTGAGTGGCGGCGGCTTCGACCGGCTCAACCCCGTGGGTGCGGCGTTCGCGCTCTCGGCGGGCGCGATGTGGGCCGCGTACATCGTCTTCAGCGCCCGCACTGGACGGCGCTTCCCGCAGGCCGACGGGCTTGCGCTGGCGATGGGAGTGGGGGCGGTGCTGAGTCTGCCGCTGGGGCTGGCGGAGGCCGGGTCCAAGCTGGTCGTGCCCTCGACGCTCGGGCTGGGGCTCGCCGTCGCACTGCTGTCGTCCGTCCTGCCCTACACCCTTGAGCTGCTCGCGCTGCGCAGGCTGCCCGCGCCGACCTTCGCGGTGCTGATGAGCCTGGAGCCGGCGATCGCGGCGGCGGCCGGGTTCTTCGTGCTGCATCAAGCCCTTTCCGCGGTGGACGCGTTGGCGATCGCGCTGGTCATCACGGCGAGCATGGGCGCGGTGCGCACTCAGGTGGCCGGAAAGGCGCCGGGAGACCTCACGAAGTAAAGCAAGCATGCTTGCTTGTTTTCGTCGACGCTGCCATGCTCCGGGGCACACAACGTCGTGTCCCGAGGGAGCGCACCGTGTCCGACCCGGCCGTCGTACTGGACGATCTGCGCAGCGAGAGCGATCAACTCGACCAGCTGGTGGGGGAGTTGACCGACGAGCAATGGGCGCGCCCCACCCCCGCGCCCCGCTGGACCATTGCCCACCAGATCGCCCATCTCGCCTGGACCGACGCGGCCTCGCTGCTCGCCGTCACCGACCGTGAGGCCTTCGGCGCCCAGGTCGAGAAGGCGCTCAAAGCGCCGGACGCTTTCGTCGACGAGGGCGCCGAGGAGGGGGCCGCGCTGCCGCCCGCCGAGCTGCTGGCCCGCTGGCGCGCCGGACGCGAGGAGCTGCAGCAGGCCCTGCGTCAGGCGCCCACCGGAGCGCGTTTCCCCTGGTACGGGCCGCCGATGAGCGTCGCGTCGACGGCCACCGGTCGCCTGATGGAGACCTGGGCGCACGGCCAGGACATCGCCGACGCGCTCGGAGCCGTACGCGAACCGACCCCCCGCCTGCGGCACGTCGCGTACATCGGGGTCAGGGCGCGCGACTACGCCTACGCGGTACGGGGCCTCACCCCGCCCGCCGAGCCGTTCCGCGTGGAGCTGACCGCTCCGGGCGGCGGCCTGTGGGTGTACGGCCCCGAGGACGCAGCCCAGCGGGTCACCGGGCCCGCGCTCGACTTCTGCCTCCTGGTGACCCAGCGCGCGCACCGCTCCGACCTCGCCGTACGGGCGGAGGGCGCCGACGCCGACGGGTGGCTGGACATCGCGCAGGCATTCGCCGGTCCCGCGGGACCGGGCCGCGAGCGGAAGGGGGCCTAGACGGTGCTGCGTATCGGCAATGCCTCCGGTTTCTACGGCGACCGCTTCGACGCGGTGAAGGAAATGCTCACGGGCGGGCCCCTCGATGTCCTGACCGGTGACTATCTCGCCGAACTCACCATGCTCATCCTCGGCCGCGACCGGCTGAAAGACCCGCGCCTCGGCTACGCCAAGACCTTCCTGCGGCAGCTGGAGGACACCCTCGGCCTCGCCCGGGAACGCGGCGTGAAGATCGTCACCAACGCGGGCGGGCTCAACCCGGCCGGGCTCGCCGACGCCGTGCGTGAACTCGCCGACCGCGTCGGTGTCCCCGTCAAGGTCGCCCATGTCGAGGGTGACGACCTAGCCGAGCGCTTCCCCGGCGCCCTCAGCGCCAACGCCTATCTCGGCGGCGCCGGGATCACCGCATGCCTGCTCGCCGGAGCCGATGTCGTCGTCACCGGCCGGGTCACCGACGCCGCCCTCGTCACCGGGCCCGCGGCCGCGCACTTCGGCTGGGGGCCCGAGGACTACGACGCGCTCGCGGGCGCGGTCGTCGCCGGGCACGTACTCGAATGCGGCACCCAGGCCACCGGCGGCAACTACTCCTTCTTCGGCGGCCATGACGTACGCCGCCCCGGCTTTCCCCTCGCCGAGATCCACGCCGACGGCACCAGCGTCATCACCAAGCACGACGGCACCGGCGGCCTCGTCGACGTCGGCACGGTCACCGCGCAGCTGCTGTACGAGACCGGGGGCGCGCGCTATGCCGGACCGGACGTCACCGCGCGCCTGGACACCGTACGGCTGGAGCAGGACGGGGAGGACCGGGTACGGATCTTCGGCGTACGCGGCGAAGCCCCGCCACCCACCCTCAAGGTCGGCCTCAACCGCATCGGCGGCTGGCGCAACGAGGTCGTGTTCGTGCTCACCGGCCTCGACATCGAGGCAAAGGCCCGCCTGGTGCGCGAACAGCTCGACGACGCCCTCGGCAAGCACCGCCCGGCCGAGGTCCGCTGGGAACTGGCCCGCACCGAGCGGCCCGACGGTGACACGGAGGAGCGCGCCAGCGCCTATCTGCGCCTCGTCGTCCGCGACAGCGACCCCGGCAAGGTGGGCCGCGCGGTGAGCGGCGCGGCGATCGAGCTGGCGCTCGGCAGCTACCCGGGTTTCCATGTGACGGCACCGCCCGGCAAGGGCGCGCCCTACGGGGTCTTCGAGCCCGAATACATCGACGCGGCCGAGGTGTCGCACACGGCCGTACTGCCCGACGGGCGCAGGGTCGCGGTGCCGGCTCCCGTACGGACGAAGGACGTCGAGCCGGTCCCGGACGACGGCGGGCTGCCCGCGGAACTGCCCGCCGGGCCGCGCCGGGCCGCGCCCCTCGGACTGATCGCAGGCGCCCGCAGCGGAGACAAGGGAGGCGACGCCAACGTCGGGGTGTGGGCGCGCTCCGACAGCGCCTGGCGCCTGCTCGCCCACGAGCTGACGGTGGACCGCTTCCGCGCGCTGCTCCCGGAGACCGCCGAACTGACCGTCGTACGCCATGTCCTGCCGAATCTTCGCGCCCTGAACTTCACCGTCGAGGGAATTCTCGGCGAGGGCGTCGCCGCGCAGGCCCGCTTCGACCCGCAGGCCAAGGCGCTCGGCGAGTGGCTGCGCTCGCGCTACGTCGACATCCCGGAGGTACTGCTGTCAACTTCTCGGCCCTAAAGGGACCGAGCCTGTAAGCCCAGTCGCCTTAGCCGAGTCGCGCTCCCGACTGCCCCCTACGACAGGGCGGTCACGGGTCGCATCTACCAGTGCGGGAGGTGTTAAGCCCTTGTGGTACGGGTCCGTTGACGAGAACCCACGCCGAGCGTGCGCGGTTGCGCACGTTGACCCCGGCGACGTGGTCGGAGGGGCCAGCGAGCCCGCACCGACGACAGGAGAAGGTGTCCCGGTCGGGACGGTTGTTCCTCGTCGTATGCCCGCACCGGGGGCACATCTGCGAGGTGTAGGCCGAGTCCACTTCGAGGAACGGCACCCCCGCCCGCAGGGCCTTGTAGGCGAGGTGTTCGCCGAGCTGGTGGAACGGCCAGGAGGACAACCGGACCCGCTGGGGCGCGTTCAGCCGTGCCCGTTCGCGGATGCCGCCCAGGTCTTCCAGGGCGATCCCGCGTCCGGTGCGTTGCGCTTCGGTCACGATCGTCTTCGAAATCTTGTGGTTGACATGGGCGGCGTGCCGTTGCTCCCGCCGGTTCCGATTTCGCAGCCTGCGATTCGCCGACCGAGTGCGCTTGGTCTGCAACTCCTGGCGTTTGCGCTGCTGCCAGCGCCGGTACCGGCCGAGTCGGCGCCCGGAATAGTTGTCCCCGTCGCTCGTGGTGGCGAGGTTGACGATGCCCCGATCCACGCCGATCCAGTCCACCGGCTCGAAGCGCTCGGCCTCCGGCACCTCACAGGTCGCGACCAGGAACCACTTGCCGTCCCGGTGTACCAGGTCGGTTTCCCCCTTGCGGCAGGTGTGCAGCGACTTGAGCTGGTCCGAATGCCCCACGTAGCCAACGCCCTGCAGACGTCCGCTGGTGGTCCAGATCGACACCGTCTGCGCGTCGTACTGCCAGGACAGACACCGCAGGTCATACGGCTGCGCCGCATCCGGACGGAACACGATGGGCTTGGACTCCGCCGCCGCCCTCCGTCTGGAGCCTTCCTTGCCGTAGTTCCCGGCCTTGAGGTTGGCGTGCAGCGTCGTGTACGCGTCCACCACTTTCTTGATCACCCGGATCGCGGGCTGTGCGGACAGCCCGAAGCGGTCCTTGATCTCCGTATAGACGAGGTCCTGCAAGCCGATGCGGACTGTGCCGTCCTTGCGCTTGGTCGTGTAGGGGCGGAACACCTTCTCCCTGAACGCGACCACCGACACGAAGTTCGCGGCCTCGTTCGCCGCGCACAGGGAGGAGTGCAGCGCCGCCGCCACCTCGGGCGTCGTCACCAACTTCACCTGCACCACCGTTTTCATCCCATTGACCGTAACGGGAGCCACTGACAATGAGCCAAAATCCGTGCATCCGTGCACGTCAAAGCAGTGCTGGCATCCGATTCATCCCGGCCCTAGAAAGCCGTACATCCTCGGAAGGGCTCCGGTGACTGTGCTCGCCTCGGCCGTCGACCCCACGGGACCCGAGTACGCCACCCGCCGCGATGCCATGCTCGGCCGGCTCTCCGAGCTGGAGGCCGAGCACGCCAAGGCGCTCGCGGGCGGCGGCGAGAAATACGTGGCCCGGCACCGGAAGCGCGGAAAGCTCCTCGCCCGCGAGCGCATCGAGCTGCTGCTCGACCCCGACACGCCCTTCCTGGAACTGTCCCCGCTCGCCGCGTGGGGCAGCGACTATCCCGTCGGTGCGTCGATGGTCACCGGCATCGGTGTGGTCGAGGGCGTCGAGTGCCTGATCACGGCCAACGACCCGACCGTGCGCGGCGGGGCGTCCAACCCCTGGACGCTGAAGAAGGCCCTGCGCGCCAACGAGATCGCGTACGCCAACCGGCTGCCCTGCATCTCGCTCGTCGAGTCCGGCGGGGCTGATCTGCCGTCCCAGAAGGAGATCTTCATCCCCGGCGGGGCGCTGTTCCGCGATCTGACGAGGCTGTCGGCCGCCGGGATCCCCACCATCGCGGTCGTCTTCGGCAACTCGACCGCCGGAGGCGCGTACGTCCCCGGCATGTCCGACCACACCATCATGATCAAGGAGCAGTCGAAGGTCTTCCTGGGCGGGCCGCCGCTGGTGAAGATGGCGACGGGCGAGGAGAGCGACGACGAGTCGCTCGGCGGCGCGGAGATGCATGCCCGTACGTCCGGGCTCGCCGACTACTTCGCCCTCGACGAGCCCGACGCGCTGCGGCAGGCCCGACGTGTGGTCGCCCGCCTCAACTGGCGTAAGGCGCACGGCGATCCGGGGCCGGCCGAGCCCCCCAAGTACGCGGAGGACGAGCTGCTCGGGATCGTGCCCGAGGACCTGAAGACGCCCTTCGATCCGCGCGAGGTCGTCGCGCGGATCGTCGACGGCTCGGACTTCGACGAGTTCAAACCGCTCTACGGGCCGAGCCTGGTGACCGGGTGGACGCGGCTGCACGGCTATCCGGTGGGCGTGCTGGCCAATGCGCAGGGCGTGCTCTTCTCGGCGGAGTCCCAGAAGGCGGCACAGTTCATCCAGTTGGCGAATCAGCGCGATGTGCCGCTGGTCTTCCTGCACAACACCACCGGCTACATGGTCGGCAAGGAGTACGAGCAGGGCGGCATCATCAAGCACGGCGCGATGATGATCAACGCGGTGTCGAACTCGAAGGTGCCGCATCTGTCGGTACTGATGGGCGCGTCGTACGGAGCCGGGCACTACGGCATGTGCGGGCGGGCGTATGACCCGCGCTTCCTCTTCGCCTGGCCCAGCGCCAAGTCCGCGGTGATGGGGCCGCAGCAGCTGGCGGGCGTGCTGTCGATCGTGGCGCGCGCGTCGGCGCAGGCGAAGGGGCAGCCGTACGACGAGGAGGCGGACGCGGGGCTGCGCGCGATGGTCGAGCAGCAGATCGAGGCGGAGTCGCTGCCCATGTTCCTGTCGGGGCGGCTGTACGACGACGGCGTGATCGACCCACGCGACACCCGTACGGTCCTCGGACTGTGCCTGTCGGCGATCCACACGGCACCGGTCGAGGGCGCGCGCGGCGGCTTCGGCGTCTTCCGGATGTGAGGCACTGATGATCTCCACTCTGCTGGTCGCGAACCGGGGCGAGATCGCCTGCCGGGTCTTTCGCACCTGCCGCGAGCTGGGCATCGCGACGGTCGCGGTGTACTCGGACGCGGATGCGTCGGCACTGCATGTGCGGGAGGCGGACGCCGCCGTACGCCTGCCGGGGGCGGCGCCCGCCGACACATATCTGCGCGGCGACCTGATCGTGAAGGCGGCACGGGCGGCGGGCGCGGACGCGGTGCATCCCGGGTACGGATTCCTGTCGGAGAACGCGGAGTTCGCCCGTGCGGTGACGGACGCGGGCCTGCTGTGGATCGGGCCGCCGCCCTCGGCCATCGAGGCGATGGCGTCCAAGACACGTGCGAAGGAACTGATGGGCGGCGCGCCCCTCGACCCCGCGACGGTCACCGAGGCCGACCTTCCGCTGCTGGTCAAGGCGGCGGCGGGCGGCGGCGGCCGCGGTATGCGTGTCGTCCGCGAACTGTCCCGTCTGGGCGCCGAGTTGGAGGCGGCCGGCTCAGAGGCGGCGTCGGCCTTCGGCGACGGCGAGGTGTTCCTGGAGCCCTACGTCGAACGTGGGCGCCATGTGGAAGTGCAGGTGCTGGCGGACGCGTACGGGACGGTATGGGCGCTGGGGACGCGCGACTGCTCCCTCCAGCGCCGCCACCAGAAGGTCATCGAGGAGTCCCCGGCGCCGGGCGTGCCTGCCGACCTGGTCTCCTCGCTCCACGAATCGGCGGTGACGGCGGCGCGGGCGGTGGGCTACCGGGGCGCGGGCACGGTGGAATTCCTGATCTCCCCCGGGGGCCGCGCCCACTTCCTGGAGATGAACACCCGCCTCCAGGTCGAACACCCGGTGACGGAGGCGGTGTTCGGCCTCGACCTGGTCGCGCTCCAGCTGCGCGTCGCGGAGGGTTCGCAGCTCCCCGCAACCCCACCGGAAGCCCGGGGCCACGCGGTGGAGGCGAGGCTGTACGCGGAGGACCCGGCGACGGGATGGACACCGCAGACGGGGGTGCTGCGGGCGCTCGACGTGGCGGACGCCCCCGGTCTGCGCGTCGATGCCGGGTACTCCGCCGGGGACACCGTCGGGGTGCACTACGACCCCATGATCGCCAAGGTCGTCGCCTGGGCCCCGGCCCGCGACGCCGCCGTGCGGCTGCTCGCGCAGGCCCTGCGGCGGGCGCGCGTGCACGGGCCCGCGACCAATCGGGATCTGCTCGTGCGGTCGCTGGAGCACCCCGACTTCACCGCGGCCCGGCTCGACACCGGGTTCTACGAGCGGCACCTCGACGCCCTCACCGCGCCCGCCCACGGGGAGCGGTACGCGGCGATCGCCGCCGCGATCGCCGATGCCGCGGCCCGGCCCGGAGCCTGGCGGAATCTGCCCTCGCAGCCGCAGGCCAAGGGCTACGGCGAGCACGAGGTCCGCTATCGCCTCGCCCGCGGCGGCGGGTTCGAGCTTGTCGACGACCCCGGGGTGCGGGTCGTCGACGCCGGGCCGGACCGTGTGCGCCTGGAGATCGACGGTGTCGTGCGGCCCTTCGACGTCACCGATCACGGTGACGGGTACATCCACATCGACAGCCCCACCGGCGCGCACGCGCTCGCCGTGCGGCCCCGGTTCACCGATCCGCAGGACCGGGCCGAGCCCGGGTCGCTGCTCGCGCCCATGCCCGGAACCGTCGTCCGCGTCGGTGACGGGCTCGCCCCGGGGGCCACGGTCACCCAGGGGCAGCCGCTCGTATGGCTGGAGGCGATGAAGATGGAGCACCGCATCCTCTCGCCCGCCTCCGGCATCCTCACCGCGCTCCACGCCGTACCCGGCCGTCAGGTCGAGGTCGGCGCCCTGCTCGCCGTCGTCAACGAAGTAACGGCCGAAGCCACACAGGAGGAGGACACCGCGTCATGACCATCGAGAGCCAGGAACACACCGCACTGCGTGCCGCTGTCGCCGCGCTCGGACAGCGCCACGGACGCGGCTACGAACGCGAACAGCTGTGGGCCGAGGCCGCCAAGCTCGGCTATCTCGGCGTGAACCTCCCCGAAGAGCACGGCGGCGGCGGAGGCGGCATGGCCGAACTGTCCATCGTTCTGGAGGAGTTGGGCGCCGCGGGCTGTCCACTGCTCATGATGGTCGTCTCACCCGCCATCTGCGGCAGCGTCATCGCCCGGTTCGGAACGCCGGAGCAGAAGCACACGTGGCTGCCCGGGCTCGCCGACGGCAGCCTCACCATGGCCTTCGGCATCACCGAGCCCGACGCCGGGTCCAATTCGCACCGGATCACGACCACCGCGCGCCGTGACGGCGACGGCTGGGTACTGACCGGGCGCAAGGTCTTCATCTCGGGCGTGGACATTGCCGACGCCACGCTCATCGTCGGCCGAACCGAGACTGCATCTTCTCCGGGGGCCGCACCGGCGCTCAAGCCCTGCCTCTTCATCGTCCCCCGCGATGCCGAAGGTTTCCGGCGCTCGCAGATCGACATGGAACTGCAGGCCCAGGAGAAGCAGTTCGAGCTGGTCCTCGACGACGTCACCCTGCCCGCCGACGCGCTCGTCGGGGACGAGGACGCCGGACTCCTCCAGCTCTTCGCCGGGCTCAACCCCGAGCGCATCATGACGGCCGCCTTCGCGATCGGGATGGGGCGGTACGCACTCGCCCGCGCCATCGACTACGCCAAGACGCGGCAGGTCTGGAAAGAGCCCATCGGCGCCCACCAGGCCATCGCCCACCCCCTCGCCCAGGCCCACATCGAGCTCGAACTCGCCCGCCTGATGATGCAGAAGGCCGCGGGCCTCTACGACGCCGGCGACGACATCGGCGCGGGCGAAGCCGCCAACATGGCCAAGTACGCGGCCGGCGAGGCCTGTGTGAAGGCCGTCGACCAGGCCGTCCACACCCTCGGCGGCAACGGCCTCACCCGGGAGTACGGCCTCGCCTCCCTGATCACCGCCGCCCGCGTCGCAAGGATCGCCCCGGTCAGCCGCGAGATGATCCTCAATTACGTATCCCACCAGTCCCTGGGTCTCCCCAAGTCGTACTGACAAAGGAGATTCTGGGCGTCCACACGCAGGACACAGCGAGGGGCCCACGATGGTGTTTCAGAGCGAGTACGCAGATGTCACGCCCGTCACCGAGCCGATCCACGACGCGGTCCTCGGCCGGGCAGCCGAATACGGCGACGCGATCGCCCTGGTCGACGGCGTGAACGGCACCACCGTCACCTACGCGCAGCTCGACCGGTTCCACCGGCGCATCGCCGCAGCCCTCGCCGACGCGGGCCTGCGCAAGGGCGACGTCCTCGCCCTGCACAGCCCCAACACCGTCGCCTACCCCTCCGTGTTCTACGGGGCGACCCGCGCCGGCGCCTCGGTCACCACCGTCCATCCGCTCGCCACGGCGGAGGAGTTCGCCAAGCAGCTGCGTGACTCCTCCGCCCGCTGGATCGTCACCGTCTCGCCGCTGCTCGAAGTCGCCCGCAGGGCCGCCGAACTGGCCGCGGGCATCGAGGAGATCTTCGTCTGCGACCGCGCCGACGGGCATGTGAGCATCCTCGACATGCTCGGCGGGGCCGCCCCGGAGCCGGATGTCGTCCTCGACCCGGCCGAGGACATCGCCGCCTTGCCCTACTCCTCGGGCACCACCGGCATCCCCAAGGGCGTGATGCTCACCCACCGTTCGATCGCCACCAACCTCGCCCAGCTCCACCCGCTGATGCCGATGGGCCCCGGCGACCGCATCCTCGCCGTACTGCCCTTCTTCCACATCTACGGACTCACCGCGCTGATGAACGCGCCGCTGCGGCAGGGCGCCACCGTCGTCGTACTGCCCCGCTTCGAGCTGGAGACCTTCCTCGCGGCGATCGAGAAGCACCGCATCAACGCCATCTACGTCGCCCCGCCCATCGTCCTCGCTCTCGCCAAACACCCGGCGGTCGCGTCCTTCGACCTGTCCTCGCTGGAATACATCATCAGCTCGGCAGCACCCCTGGACGCCGATCTGGCCGCGGCCTGCTCGAAACGGCTCGGGCTGCCGCCCATCGGCCAGGCCTACGGCATGACCGAACTCTCGCCCGGCACCCACCTCGTCCCCCTCGGAGCCGAGAACGCGCCGCCCGGCACCGTCGGCAAACTCATCGCGTCGACCGAGATGCGGATCTGCTCCCTCGACGATCCCGGCAAGGACGCCGCACCCGGCGAGGAGGGCGAGATCGCGATCCGCGGCCCGCAGGTGATGAAGGGCTATCTCGGACGCCCCGAGGACACCGGCCGGATGATCGACGCCGACGGCTGGCTGCACACCGGCGACATAGGCCGGGTCGACGACGGCTGGCTCTTCGTCGTCGACCGGGTCAAGGAACTCATCAAGTACAAGGGCTTCCAGGTCGCGCCCGCCGAGCTGGAGGCACTGCTGCTCACCCACGAGGGCGTCGCCGACGCGGCGGTGATCGGTGTGTACGACGAGAACGGGAACGAGATCCCCAAGGCGTACGTCGTACGGCAGACGGCCGCCGAAGACCTCACCGAGGACGACATCACCGCCTTCGTCGCCGAACGCGTCGCGCCGTACAAGAAGATCCGCCGCGTCGAATTCATCGGCGCGGTACCCCGCGCCGTGTCGGGAAAGATCCTCAGGCGTGAGCTGAGGGACCGGGAGAGGGAGAACACGTGACGGAAAGCCCGCCGGAAGGCATGCCGGAGCGCCCGCCGCTCGTCGCCACCGCGCACGAGCGCGGCATCGCCACCCTGACGCTGGACTCTCCCCCTACCTCCGGCGGGGGGACCCGCAACAACCGCAACGCCCTGTCGGCGCGGCTGGTCGGCGAGCTGGCGCAGGCGCTGGCGGACTGCGCCAAGGACGAGTCCGTACGGGCCGTGGTGCTCACCCACACCGGGTCCACGTTCAGCGCGGGCGCGGACCTGAAGGCCCCGCCCAACCCGTACACCTTCGTCGGCCTGCTGCGGCAGATCGTCACCCTGCCCAAACCGGTCGTCGCCCGCGTCACCGGGCACGTCCGGGCGGGCGGCATCGGCCTGCTCGGGGCCTGTGACATCGCGGCCGGCGCCACGGGCGCGGACTTCGCCTTCACGGAGGTTCGCATCGGGGTCGCGCCCGCCGTGATCTCCCTGCCCCTGCTGCCGCGCATGGACCCGCGCGCGGCCGAGCGCTACTACCTCACCGGCGAGCGCTTCGACGCGGCGGAGGCGGCCCGCACCGGACTGCTCACCCTCGCCGCCGACGACGTGGACGCGGCGCTCGCCCCGGTGCTCGACGGGCTGCGCCGGGCATCCCCGCAGGGCCTCGCCGCATCGAAGGAACTGCTGGCGGCCAGGGTTCTGGAGGCCTTCGACCGGGACGCCGAGGACCTGGTGCAGCGTTCGGCGTCCCTGTTCGCGTCCGCCGAGGCCCGCGAAGGGATGACGGCCTTCCTCGAACGACGGGACCCCGCATGGGTGTGGTGACCTCCCCCAAACAGGACCGCAGCCGGGCGACCCGGCAGCGACTCCTGGAGGCCGCGGTGTCCTGCCTCGCCGAACACGGCTGGGCGGGCTCCACCGTCTCGGTCGTCGCGGAGCGGGCGGGAGTCTCGCGGGGCGCGGCGCAGCACCACTTCCCGACCAGGGAGGACCTGTTCACGGCGGCCGTCGAGTACGTCGCTGAAGAGCGCTCGCAGGCCCTGCGCACGCTCCCTACGCAGGACCGCACCGCGGTCGTCGCGGCCCTCGTCGACCTCTACACGGGCCCGCTGTTCCGGGCGGCCCTGCACCTGTGGGTCGCCGCGTCCAACGAGGAACAACTGCGCTCACGCGTCACGGAACTGGAGGCACGCGTCGGCCGCGAGACCCACCGGATCGCCGTCCAGCTGCTGGAGGTCGACGAGTCACACCCCGGAGTACGGGAAACCGTGCAGGGCCTGCTGGACATGGCCCGCGGGCTGGGCCTGGCGAACCTGCTCACGGACGACACGGCACGGCGCAAGCGGGTGGTGGGGCAGTGGGGGCGGCTGCTGGAGGAGGTCCTGGGCTGAGGCGACGGGGCTGTGGCGCCGGCCACGCATCCACCGCTCGCCGCGCAGTACCCTGGGCGAATGCTTCTGCTCGTACGACGCCGCCACGTGGACTACGTCCGCGTCACGAGCATGGGCTGTCCGCGCTCCGTCTGACCCAGCGCACAGCCCCCGTCTCCCCCTGGCCCCGCCCCACCCCCGGTGGCCCCAAGGGACCCGTACACCCCGCGGATGCATCCATGTCATACCTCCAGCTTCCCGTCATCGACCTCTCGGCCGCCGACCGCGGCTCCCAGGCCCGGGCCCTGCTGCACGCCCAGCTGCACAGCGCCGCCCACGACGTCGGCTTCTTCCAGCTCACCGGCCACGGCGTCACCGACGCCGAGACCACCGCCCTCACCGTCGCCGTGCGAGCCTTCTTCGCGCTGCCCGAGGCCGACCGGCTCGCCATCGACAACATCAACTCGCCCCACTTCCGCGGCTACACGCGCACCGGCGACGAACGCACCGGTGGCACACAGGACTGGCGCGACCAGCTCGACATCGGCGCCGAACGGCCCGCCCGCGTGCCGGGCCCCGGCGAACCCGGCTACTGGTGGCTCCAGGGCCCCAACCAGTGGCCCGCCGCCCTGCCCGGGCTGCGTACCGCCGCACTCGCCTGGATGGACCGGCTCAGCTCCGTCGCCGACAGGCTGCTGCAAGAACTGCTCGCCGCCGTCGGCGCTCCCCCCGGCTTCTACGACGACATCTTCGGCGACCGCGCCCACCTCCATCTGAAGCTGGTGCGCTACCCGGGCAGCGGCCCCGACGGCGGCCAGGGCGTCGGCGCCCACAAGGACTACGGCTTTTTGACCCTGCTCCACCAGGACGAGACAGGCGGACTCCAGGTCGAGCGCTCGGACGGGCAGTTCCACGAGGTGCCGCCCCTTCCAGGCGCCTTCGTCGTCAACCTCGGCGAACTCCTCGAAGTCGCCACCAACGGCTATCTCAAGGCCACCAACCACCGTGTGGTCAGCCCGCCCGGCGCCGTCGAGCGCTACTCCGTGCCGTTCTTCTACAACCCACGCCTGGACGCCCGTATCGAACCGCTGCCCTTCCCGTACGCGGCGAAGGCGCCGGGCGTGACCGCGGACCCCGCCAACCCGCTGTTCGCGGAGTACGGACGCAACGAACTCAAGGGAAAACTGCGGGCACACCCGCTGGTCGCCGCCCGCCATCACGCGGACCTGCTGACTCAGGAGCGTCAGACCGCGATGTCCTCGTAGCCGACGATCTGGCGCGGGTCCCGTGCCGCGGGACCGACGTAGCGCGCGGAGGGCCGCACCAGCCGGCCCGTGCGCTTCTGCTCCAGGATGTGCGCCGACCATCCCGCCGTACGGGCACAGGTGAACATCGACGTGAACATGTGCGCCGGGACCTCCGCGAAGTCCAGCATGATGGCTGCCCAGAACTCCACGTTCGTCGCCAGAACCCGGTCCGGGCGGCGATTGTGCAGCTCCTCCAGCGCGGCCCTCTCCAGCGCCTCGGCCACCTCGAACCGCGGCGCGTCCAGCTCCTTGGCCGTACGGCGCAGGACCCGCGCCCGCGGGTCCTCGGCGCGGTAGACCCGGTGCCCGAAACCCATCAGCCGCTCACCCTTGTCCAGGGCCCGCTTCACATACGCCGTCGCGTCACCGGTGCGCTCGATCTCCTCGATCATCCCGAGCACCCGGGAGGGAGCACCACCGTGCAGCGGCCCCGACATGGCACCGACCGCGCCCGACAGTGCCGCCGCGACATCCGCACCCGTGGAAGCGATCACCCGCGCGGTGAAGGTGGAGGCGTTCATGCCGTGCTCGGCCGCCGAGGTCCAGTACGCGTCCACAGCCCTGACATGCCGCGGATCCGGCTCCCCGCGCCAGCGGATCATGAACCGCTCCACGACGGACTCGGCCTTGTCGATCTCCCGCTGCGGAACCATCGGCAACCCCTGGCCGCGCGCCGACTGGGCAACGTACGACAGGGCCATCACCGCGGCACGGGCCAGGTCGTCACGGGCCTGAGCCTCGTCGATGTCCAGCAGCGGCTTCAGACCCCACACCGGGGCGAGCATCGCCAGCGCCGACTGCACATCGACACGGATGTCACCGGAGTGCACGGGAATCGGGAAAGGCTCCGCGGCCGGCAGACCGGGGTTGAAAGCGCCGTCGACCAGCAGTCCCCACACGTTCCCGAACGAGACATGGCCGACCAGATCCTCGATGTCGACACCGCGGTAGCGCAGGGAGCCGCCCTCCTTGTCGGGTTCGGCGATCTCCGTCTCGAACGCGACGACTCCCTCGAGCCCAGGTACGAAGTCGGACATCAGCTGCTCCTCACGATGTGTGCGACAGGCAAGGGCCGGCGTGGATCTCTCACTCCGGTGATGCCCCGTGCGGGAGGTGGTCACCCAACCGCCGGGGAGGCAGGCACGATATCCCCTGCTGTATGAAGGCCACAGTGGCCCGACCCAAGATTTTGGCGGGTCCGCCTCATGCGGGGAAGCGTGACATCCGGCACACTGCCCCATTCCCGGCGGGAAGGATTAGCGGCACTCCGTGCCGGGCAAACTCGGCCCCTGCGGCAGTATGGCCACGTGACCGACCATGCCGCCCCGAACCCGGTTCCCGCCTCTCACGACCCCGCCGTGATGCGCGAGCAGTACCGCTCCACGCCCCTCCTGGAGACGGATCTGGCCGACGACCCCATGGACCAGTTCGCCCGGTGGTTCAAGGAAGCCGCGTCCGTGAACCTGCACGAGCCGAACGCCATGATCGTCTCCACCGCCACCCCCGACGGCCACCCGTCCTCGCGCACGGTGCTGCTGAAGCAGTACGACGCGCACGGCTTCGTCTTCTACACCAACTACGCCTCCCGCAAGGGCCGGGAACTCGCGGCGAACCCGTACATCTCACTGCTCTTCCCCTGGCACCCACTGGCCCGCCAGGTCATCGTCACGGGCACGGCGGCCCGCATCGGCCGCGACGAGACAGCCGCGTACTTCCGCACCCGCCCGCACGGCTCGCAGCTGGGCGCCTGGGCGAGCGAACAGTCCTCGGTGATCGGCTCACGCGACGAGCTGCTGCGCAGATACGAGGAACTGGCAACCCGCTACCCCGAGGGCGAACAGGTCCCGGCCCCGCCGGAGTGGGGCGGCTACCGGGTCGAACCCCGGACGGTGGAGTTCTGGCAGGGCCACGCGAACCGGCTGCACGACAGGCTGCGGTATGTCCGTACGGGGGCGGAGGAGGCGGCCTGGCGGGTGGAGCGGCTGTCGCCGTGACCTGCGGGAGCCCATGAACGCAGAAACCCGCGGGCTCTGGTCCCTCCTTGCGGAGGGGCCGGCCGGATGTGCCGGCGAGCCCGCGGGTCGGTGACTGCTGGGAATTTCGGCCGACGGTCAGTCGGCTGCACACAGAGTGCGACGACGGGCCGTCAGCCCGCAGTCACCTCACGCATCCGAAAAGACATCACTTCCGGATCACCTCCTTTCACCGTGTGGCCCACACCTTAGGAAGCGGTCCGGAACCCCACAAGCGAATTTCCGGGAGACAACGATTTTCGGGAACAGGGTGTGTCCTGCGTCACGTTCCAGTTGAATGATCTGACGTGCACAGCTCGCGCGGACACGTCCTGCCAGGGGGTTCAGGATGAGTGCTTCCAGGAGTGAAACCACCAGTGCGCTGGGGCCCGACGAGCCGGACCGGGAGGGCGCTGGGTTGGAGGATTCGGCGCCGGTGCCCGGGTCGGAGTTGCTTGCGGCGCTGCTCGACGGGATGGACGCCGCCCTGTGCGCGTTCGATGCCGGCGGCACGATCACGCACTGGAACCGCGAGGCCGAGCGGATTCTCGGCTGGTCCTCCGAGGAGGCCGTGGGGCGGCACGGGTTCGCGGGGTGGGCGGTGCGGACCGCCGATGCCGAGGAGGTGCAGGGGCGGCTGATGGCCGCCATGGTTGCTCCCGGGCGGCAGGTCCATGAGTTCGCGCTGCTGCGCAAGGACGGTGGGCGGGTTCTCGTACGGACCCAGTCGGCGCGGGTGCTGGGCGCGGACGGGAAGCCCGCGGGCGTGTACTGCGCCTTCAGCGAGGTGCATGCGCAGATCGACCTGGAGCGGTCGATCGCGCTGAGTGAGGCGCTGTTCGACGACGCGTCCTGGGGTGTCGTCCTGGTCGACGTGGATCTGCGGCCGACTGTGGTCAACGGCTACGCGGCGCGGGCGCTGGGGGCGGGGCGTACGTCTCCGCTCGGGCGGCCGCTGGGTGAGCTGGTCGTCCAGGGCGTGGAGGAGCTGGAGGGCGCGCTCCACCATGTGCTGGCGGAGGGCGCGCCGCGGGGGCTCGCGGACCTGTGGGTGACGCTGGGCACGGCGCAGGGGGAGCGGCGCCGGTGCTGGCGGAGTGGTTTTCTGCGGCTTGCCTCGCCGCTGGCGGAGGAGCCGGTCCCGCTCGGGGTCGGCTGGCTGTTCCACGACGTGACGGAGTCGAAGCTGGCGGAGCAGGAGGCGGACCGGCTGCGCTTCCGGTCGAGTCAGCTGCACCGGGCGGGGCGGACCGCGGCGGAGTGTGAGGACCCGATGGAGGCGGCGACGGCGTATCTGGACTTCGCGCTGGCCGGTTTCGCGGACCATGCGCTGATCGATCTGGTGGAGCCGGACGGGGAGCGCCTGATCCGGGCGGCGGCGACCCCGTCGGGTGCGCCGGGCCCGTGCGTGCCGGTGGCGGACGGCGGGTTCCCGGTCCGCTATCCGCCGGGCCATCCGGCGCTCCAGGCGGCCGACCGCAACGGTTCGGTCCGGGCGAGCGCGCCCGCGCCGGCCGCGGCGACGGGTGACTGGGGGGCGGACCGCCAGTGGCCTCGGGACGCGGTGCACGCGTTGTGCGCGGTGCTGCGGAGCCGGGGGCGGACGCTGGGTGTGGTGACGTTCCTGCGGGGGACGAGCCGGCCGGCGTTCGAGCGGGCGGACGCGATGTATGCGGAGAGTGTGGCGGTGCTGGCAGCGGCGTCGCTGGACCTGGCGCTGCTGACGGAGGAGTGACGGGCGCCCGCTGCCGCCTGCCGCACTGCGAACCGCTCGGTGCGGGCTTCCGTGTCCCTGATCGCCGGACGGACGGCCCGTCCGCCCTAGCTAGTGGCGGTAGAAGATCCGGTCCCCGTACTCCGTCATCACGCGTCCGTTCCACTCGTGTCCGCCGTCCACGTTCCCCGAGCGCAGCAGCGGCGGCTCGATTCCCCGCTCGACGAGCCGTTCGGCCGCCGCCGCCATCGTCGCCTGCATCAGCGCGCTGGTGACGACGGTGGACGCGGGTGCGAACGGCGCCTCGATGCCCTCGTGGGTGAGCTCCGCGTCGCCGACCGCGATCTTCGAGTCGAGGACGATGTCGCAGTGGTCCTTCAGGAAGGTGCCGGAGACATGCCGCGACGTGGTCTTCTCCGCGTACGCCACCGACGTCACGCCGATGACCTTGAGCCCGAGCGCCCGCGCGTTCATGGCCATCTCCACGGGCAGGGCGTTGCGCCCGGACAGGGAGATGATCACGAGTACGTCGCCGGACCTGGCCGGGCTGGAGTCCAGCGCCGCGCCCGCGAGGCCTTCCACGCGCTCCAGTGCCGAGCCCAGCGTTGCGGGCATGACGTCGACGCCCACCACACCGGGGACGGCGAGCAGATTCATGAGGGCGAATCCGCCCGCGCGGTAGACGACGTCCTGCGCGGCGAGTGAGGAGTGCCCGGCGCCGAAGGCGAAGAGGCGGCCGCCCGCGGCGACGGTGTCGGCGATCGCGGTGCCGGCGTCGGCGACGTTCGCGGCCTCCTCGTCCCGTACGCGCTGCAGCAGACCGATCGCGGCGTCGAAGAACTGACCGGCCAGCTTGCTCTCGCTCATCGCCGAGCCCTTTCCGGGGGGTGGGGAACGCGGACGGGTACGTACGGAGTACAAGGAGTACGTGCATGGACTGCTGGGGGAATACCAGTGCCGCGGATCACGTTGCGGTCTGGACCATTCCTCTGTCAATACGGTCTCACCGACCGGCTTCGGCGGGCGCGGCACGGTTGTCAGTGGGATGCGCAAGAATTGAGTCGGGGCCAGCGCACGACTGTTTTCCAAGTCACAGCATCGAGGGGCACGTATGTCCGGACTGATCGACACGACGGAGATGTATCTCCGCACCATCCTCGAACTCGAAGAGGAAGGTGTGGTGCCCATGCGCGCCCGTATCGCGGAGCGGCTCGACCAGAGCGGCCCGACGGTGAGCCAGACCGTGGCGCGTATGGAACGGGACGGCTTGGTGCAGGTCGCGGGGGACCGACACCTCGAGCTGACCGATGAGGGCAGGCGGCTGGCGACGCGCGTGATGCGCAAGCACCGGCTCGCCGAGTGTCTGCTCGTCGACGTGATCGGCCTGGAGTGGGAGCAGGTCCACGCGGAGGCGTGCCGCTGGGAGCATGTGATGAGCGAGGCGGTGGAGCGGCGGGTCCTGGAGCTGCTGCGCCACCCGACGGAGTCTCCGTACGGGAACCCGATCCCGGGCCTGGAGGAGCTGGGCGAGAAGGCGGAGGCCGATCCGTTCCTCGACGACGGCATGGTCTCGCTGGCCGACCTGGACCCGGGCGTGGACGGCAAGACCGTGGTCGTACGCCGAATTGGGGAGCCGATCCAGACGGATGCGCAGCTGATGTACACACTTCGGCGGGCGGGCGTGCAGCCCGGTTCGGTGGTCAGCGTGACGGAGTCCGCGGGCGGAGTGCTGGTGGGCAGCAGCGGCGAGGCGGCGGAGCTGGAGGCGGACGTGGCCTCGCATGTGTTCGTGGCCAAGCAGTAGGGCGTTCGCCGACGCCTGCCGGTAGCTGTTGTTCACCCAGCAGTAACCGTTTTCCGTCCGGAATGGCAGCGCCCGGGCGAATCGCGTGCCACGCTGTGGCTGAGGCATATGACCCGTGGCCGGGGTGGGGTCCACCCGGCGAAGCCAGGGGGAGGATCTGGGTATGCGCCTGTCGTACGCCCCGCGCGCACCGCGGCGCGCTCGGCATGTCCGGTGCACCGGGAAAAACGTCACCACCACGCGCGGCCCGGACTCCCCGCTCGACGACTCGTTCGTCCTCTCTTCGCAGGAGGGCCCCGGCGCCCATGGGCGCCGGGGCCTGTCCTCCCCTGTGCTGACCCGGAGCCCCGAGCTCCCAAGGTCAATCCCCTCGGACCGTCTTCCCCGAGCGGCCCGCCTCCCGCAAAAGATCTCCCCACGACCACGGGAGTCAATCATTGAGCGCGGTCACTCGAATGAGCGATGTTGCGCGCCGGAGGCCAGTTTTCGAATAAAGGTTCGATAGTCTGGCAGGACGAGACGGAGCTCGACCACCGGGGAAGAGAAGGGGGTGCCAGGCCAGATGGTGCGGCGCATCGATGTGACCGGAGCCGGCGGAGTTCGCCTGGCTGCCTGGGAGTTCGCGGATCCGCCCAAGGGACGCGGCGAGGCGGAGCGCTCCCCCGGGGTCTTACTGCTCCACGGCCTGATGGGCCGCGCCTCGCACTGGGCCTCTACGGCCCGCTGGCTGGCCGAGCGCCACCGTGCGGTCGCGCTCGACCAGCGAGGTCACGGCCGCAGTGAAAAGCCGGCCGAGGGCCCCTTCGCCCGCGAGGCGTACGTGGCCGACGCGGAGGCGGCGGTCGAACAGCTGGGCCTGGCCCCGGTGACCCTGATCGGCCACTCGATGGGCGCGCTCACCGCCTGGCAGCTCGCGGCCAAGCGCCCCGACCTGGTCCAGGCCCTGATCATCTGCGACATGCGCGCCTCGGCGCTCGGGGCGGCCTCGCAGCGCGAATGGGAAGACTGGTTCCGCTCCTGGCCGGTCCCCTTCGCGACGCTGGCGGACGTACGGAAGTGGTTCGGCGAGGACGACCCGTGGGTGGAGCGCAACAATCCGGCGCGCGGTGAGTTCTTCGCGGAGGTCATGGCGGAGCGGGCGGACGGCTGGCGTCCGGTCTTCTCCCGCCGCCAGATGCTCACGTCCCGAGAGACGTGGGTCCACGACGCCCACTGGGAGGAACTGGCCCAGGTCCAGTGCCCGACGCTCGTGGTCCGCGGCCTGGACGGCGAACTGGGCCGCGCGGAAGCCCAGGAGATGGTGCGGGTCCTGCCCCGGGGCGAGTACGGGGAAGTGGCGGACGCGGGCCATCTGGTGCACTACGACCAGCCGGAGGGCTGGCGCACGGCGATCGAACCGTTCCTGGACGGCGTGTTGACGCCATGAGTGAGGGGCCTCGCCGGATCGCGAAGCTCCTGAGCGGGACACCGGAGTTGTCGGTGGTCCCGAGGGGAGACCGCCTTCAGCCGCGGCGGCAACGGCTGGGCGGTCGGCGAGGTCGCTTTCGTGACGTTCAGGTTCGAGGCCATCCGCCGCGGGGGAGAACTGTCGGCCTCGTGGAACCTCGGGTGAGCGGACCGGTCAGAACGAAAAGACCGTGCTGTCGGCCATGCTGCCTTCCATCTCGCACGGGTTGCCGAACAGGGCCGACCAGTCCACCCGCTTGCCCTGCCAGACACCGGCGGCGGTGATCACCACGGGGTTCCACTGGCGCGTGCACATCTTGTGCGACTCCTTCTTCGCCAGCGCGGTGAACTGGCCGTCGACGGTGCGCAGTTCCGTGCACGCGGCCGCGGCGGAGGGGTGCGTGCCCTCGGGGCGCGGCGCACACGTGAGGGTGACGGCGCGCTGCACCGTGGCGGTCGCGGCGGTCTCGCCCATGCCGATGGTCAGGACGAGGGCCGAGGGGGCGTACAGGCTCTTCGCCTGGACGGGCTGCTGGGCGGGCTGCTGCGTCGGCTGCGCGGCCTGGGCGACGCCGGTCGCGGTGGTGCCCGTCAGCAGAAGTGCGGATGCCGTGGCGACTGCGGCGACTGTGTTGTGGATGTAACGCATTTGTGAAACTCCTTCATTCGGGGGTTGATTGCGGTCGGGAGTCTTGCGCATGCGGACAGTGAGTGCACATCGATCGCGCGTTTCCGGCCGTGTACGTTCGTTCGAGGTCGACCGAATGGTCGTTCGGGCAGCTCGGAGCGGGTGCGACCAGGCGTCCAGCATGTGGACGATCTTCGGTGGTCCAAGAGGAAACTATCCTCTGAGCTGCACGGATGTACGGACGACTTTCTGCGCGGGGAAGCCGCATCGTCTGGAAACTGCCGCTCGGTCAGGGGCCTTGCGGCGGTCCCGAGTTCCGAATGCGGGGGCGGAACGTATACGGGTGCTAATTCCTCCGGCAGGGGCGAGCGGCAAGACATTCTGGGCCGACCCGTGCGAGATCGCTGACGGTCCGTCGGTTCACATCTACCTTGAGTACGGTCTCCGAGTCTCAGGGAGTGACGCATGGAACGCAGGCGGTTATTGCATGCCGGGGCCGGGCTGGCCCTGGCCTCCGTGGCGGGGCAGATCGCGGTCCCGAGCACGGCGAACGCCCAACCGGCAAGCACAACCAGCACGGCAGACCCAGCCGGCCGAGCCGGCGCGACCAGCACCACCGGTGACAGGAGCACGACCAGTGGGAAGGACTGCTCGGACCCTCCCCTTTCCACCTACGGCGTGGCGTCATTGACGGCCGCGATAGTAGGCATGACAAGCCTCGGCGACCGCGCGTACGTCGTCGCCCGCGGTCAGAGCCCGCCGCTCCTCGGCGAGATCGATCTGAGGTCCAGAACCCTCATCAGAACGGCCCGGCTCGGGCGCGGTGAAGGCGGCTGGGCGGCGACCGTATCGGGTGGGCAGGTCTACCTCGGGACCTACCCGTTCCCTGACATCTACCGCTTCGACCCGGCCACCGGCGAGGTGAAACTGATCGCCACGGTGGGTCCGTCGGGCGGCTTCGTCTGGTGTCTGACCACGGCGCCCGACGGGACGGTCTACGCGGGCACTTCGCCGCGCGGCGAAGTGTGGGAGTACAAGCCGGCCACCGGCACCCTGCGCAATCTCGGCAACGCCGTGCCCGGCCAGCAGTACGTACGCGCGATCGCCGCCGACGACCGGTACGTCTACGCGGGCACGCTGCCGTCCGGTTATGTCGTCGCCTACGACCGGACGACCGGGGTGAAGACCAACCTCACACCGGCGCCCTACGGCGGCGCTGCCGCCATGATCGCCCGCGGCGGCCGGGTGATCGCGGCACTCACCAAGTACCTCGTCGACATGGCGCCCGACGGCAGCGACGCACGGGTGATCGCGACGCCCGCGGCCGAGCGGCTGATAGACGCGATGACGATGACCGAGGACGGCACGCTGTACTGCGTCGGCCGCCCCACCGGAACCGTCTACCGGCGGGACGGCGACACGCTCGTGCCGGTCGTCGCGCCGGTGAGCGGCGACGAGCACCGCGCGTTGCTGCCGCTCGACGGAGGAAGGACTCTGCTCGGCGGCGCGGGCAGCGGCCGGCTCTGGTGGCTCGATCTGGCCGGCGGCCGGTCGGAGATACTCGAACTGATCGACGCGGGCCTGTCCGGTCCGGATCCCGTGCAGTCCATGACGTACGGGGAGCACGGGACGGTCCATGTCGGCGGGCACTTCTCGATCACGACCCACCGGCCGGAGAGCGGCTGCACGCCCAAACGGGTCACGGTCGCGGGCGAGCCGAAACAGCTTCGGGTGATCGACGGCAAGGTGTACGCGGCGATGTACCCGAGCACCGAGGTGATCGAACTCGACCCGGACCGCGGCAGGGTCAGGTCACTGGGCTTCATCGACCACGAGCAGCAGCGGCCGACGGACTTCGCGCGCGTCGGGCACGAGGGCCTGCTGCTGTCGAGCGCGCCGGGCGTCGGCCTGCTCAAGGGCGCGCTGACCGTGGTGGACACGTGGCGGTGCAGACTCCAGGTCTACAAGGACGTGATCGCCGACCAGAGCGTGATGTCGGTCGCGCTGGACGACCGGCCCCGCAGCCGGATCGCCTACCTCGCCGGGGACACCTGGGGCGGCGGCAGCGTGCCGCCGGCCCGGCCGAGCGCGACGGTCGTCGCCTTCGACCTGCGGCGCCGCGAGGTGCTGTGGGAGGTGGCACCGGTCGAGGGGTACGCGAGCATTCAGCACATCGAGGTGTGTGACGGCGTGCTGTACGGGCTCTACAAACGGCTCGCGGGCGCCTGGTTCGCGATGGACCTCCAGACGCGTACGGTCCTGCGGACGGGCAGGCTGCCGAGCTACGGTGAGCTGAGCGTTCACCGCGACCAGGTGTACGCCTCCGTGTTCGGCGGGCTCGTCTACCGGATCGGACCGGATCTCGACGAGCCCCAGTTGGTGCTCGGCGGCCTCGGCGACGGCTGGTACAACCCGCCGCAGCTGGCCTGGGAACGGTCGTCCTGGCACGCCTGGGGTGTCGCCGGCCGCGATCTGGCCAGGCTCCGGCTCGACCCGTGGTGCCCGAGCGGGGACGGGGCGAGGGTGCGGCCGCCGGACGAATCGATACTGGAGTCGCTGCTCGCGAACTGAGTAACTCGCGAACCGAGTAAGCGGAGCGACCGGGTGCAACTGGAGTACGGAAACCCGTCAGCCGATCGGCTGGCGGGTTTCCGGACCTTCCCGGCCCTTCAGCCCTTGCTGACCGCCGTCAGGATCTCCGGCAGCCGCTTCGCCGTCTGCGGCGCCGCCAGCCTTACGCCCGCCCAGCCGATCAGCAGGCCGTACGCCGCGCCGACAGGCAGCAGGACCCACGTCGCCGACTCGCCGCTCTTCGCGTGCAGGAGGATCGTCAGGGTGATCACCGGTGCGCACAGCACCGCCGCCGAGATCATGCCGCCGAAGATCGAGATCCAGGCCAGCCCGCCCTGCCCGGGTGCGACGTTCTTGTACGCGCTGTCCTGCGGGATCGAGTACGGGAAGCGGGCCGAGGCCACCGCGCCCGTCGCCAGCATCGCGCCGAGCAGCGCGAAGGACAGGCCTAGCACCTCCGGCAGAGCCTTCCAGTTGCCCAGCAGAGAAGCAGTGAGCACCGTGACGAGCGCCGTGTACGGAAGGGTGATCACCAGCAACGCCAGGGCGCGGGCGCGCAGTTCGGCGTACGCGTCCTTGGTGGACGAGATGGTCAGCGCGACCATCCAGAACGCCGAGGTGTCCTGCCCGAACTGGTTGTACATCTGGATGCCGAGCATCCCCGCCGCGAAACAGGCGAAGTAGACCGAGCCGGTGCCCTGAAGGGCGTTGAACATCGGCACGATCAGACCGATCGCCAGTGCCGTCACCCAGGCCGCCTTCGTCTTCGGGTCACGCCACACATAGCGCAGGCTGCGCTGCATGACCGTGCCCGTACGGCCCTCGGGGAGCAGATGGTGGAAGGTGGAGGTGGACTCCTTGCGGGTCGGCTCCGAGGCCGCCGCCAGTGTCGAGCCGTCCGGGGTCGTCATCAGCTTCGTCAGGCTGCGCTGCCAGGAGCCCAGCAGCAGGGCCAGGGCGATTACGGACAGGGCGAGTTGGCCGGCGGCGGCCGCGTACGATCCCTCGCTCGCCGAGTCCACGGCGCCGATCGCGGACGCCGGCGGAAGCCAGCGCAGGACCGCCGCCACCGGGTCGAGCGCCGAGAGGCCGCCCGCGTCGCCGAGTCGCTGGGCGCCGAAGTTGACGATCTGGATGCCCACCGCGATCACCAGGCCGCTGAGCACGGCCAGGTCGCGGCCCTTGCGTGAGGTCAGCAGGCGGATGTTGGCCGCGGCGACCGCGCGGGCGAGCGCCACGCACACCAGCAGCGCGAGGGGCACGGCGATCACGGACACCACAACCGCCGTCGCACCGTGAGCGGTCGCGAACGCGGAGCCGACCGCAAGACAGAGCGTGAACAGCGGCCCGATGCCCACCAGCGACGCCACGAGCAGCGCCGATACCAGCGGTCGCGGCCGCAGCGGCAGCATCACCAGACGCGTCGGATCGAGCGTCTCGTCTCCGCTCGGGAAGAACAGCGGCATGACCGCCCAGCCCAGGGCGAGCACCCCGGTCAGCAGCACGACCACCGACGCGGCGTGGTCGTTTCCGCGCAGTGCGATCAGGCCGATGAGCTGGAGCGCCGCGAAGAGCAGTGTCACGACGACGGACGAGATGTACGCGGCCCTGCGGCCGGACGACTGGCGCAGGCCGTTGCGCAGCAGCGACAGCTTGAGTCGGACGAAGACCGGGGTGAGTGCGGAGGTGCTCACCTGGCGCCACCGCCGCCGAGCCAGTCCAGCGACGCCCCGGTGCCGCGGTCGTTGGCCCCGACCAGCTCCAGGAACGCGCTCTGCAGCGAGGGTGCGTCGCCGCGTACCTCGGCCAGCGGGCCGTGCGCTCGAATCCGGCCGGCCGCCATCACCGCCACCCAGTCGCACAGCGACTCCACCAGCTCCATCACATGGCTGGAGAAGACGACCGTGGCGCCGGAGGCGGTGTACCGCTCCAGGACGCCGCGGATGGTCTGTGCCGAGACCGGGTCGACGCCCTCGAACGGCTCGTCCAGGAACAGCACTTCGGGGTTGTGGAGCAGCGCGGCCGCGAGACCGATCTTCTTGCGCATGCCCGTCGAGTAGTCGACGACCAGCTTGTGCTGCGCGCCCGCCAGGTCCAGTACGTCCATCAGCTGCGTTGCGCGCCGGTCGACCTCGTCGCCCGGCAGCCCCCGCAACCGCCCGTTGTACGCGAGCAGTTCACGGCCCGAGAGCCGTTCGAACAGGCGCAGGCCCTCGGGCAGCACGCCGATGCGGGACTTGACCTCGACCGGGTCGCGCCACACGTCGTGGCCCGACACCTCGACCCGGCCCTGGTCGGGCCGGAGCAGGCCGGTAACCATCGACAGGGTTGTGGTCTTGCCCGCCCCGTTCGGGCCGACCAGGCCGATGAACTTGCCGGCGGGAAGCTCGAGATCGATACCCCCGACCGCGATCTGCTCGCCGAACCTCTTCCACAGTCCCTCAATGCGAACGGCGGGCGGCGCTGTTCGCGCTACGCCCGCCTTCTCGGCTCCAACTGCCTGGTCCGGCATGGTGCCCTGCCCTTCGAAGTCCCCGTAGGTATGTCTGTACGGGGACCACCCTATGTACGGCGCGTCCTATCCACGCCGGGCCCGTTCGGCGGCCGCGTCCCGCCCGCACGCGTAGGCCAGGGGGCTGATCAACTCGTCGGCGTCCGGCAGCCATCGGTTGGCCGGGGTGGGGCGGCGCGCCCACTGCACCGCGCCGTGGCCGCCGATCCGGGTCGGAGGGGCGGCGACATAGTGGCCCTCGCCCCGCGCGATCAGGTCGAGGCCGCTCGGTGTCCAGCCGAGGGTGCGGATCATGTCGGGGACCTTGGGAGCCGCTCCGGGCAGGACGAAGAACACCATCCGGCGGTCGGGGGTGCAGGTCACCGGGCCGAGCGGGAGGTCCATCCGCTCCAGGCGCGCCAGCGCCAGGAAGCCCGCGGACTCCGGGACCTCGAGGGCGTCGAAGGTGCGCCCCGTCGGCAGGAGGATCGACGCCCTTGAGTGCTTTGACCACAGCCGGCGCGCGGCGACCGCGCTTCCGGTCGCCTGGTTCGCCCAGTCCGGCCTTGCCGGATGGGCGCCGGGCGCCGGGCACGCGGCGTCGCCGCACGAGCAGCGTTCCCTGCCCTCCGCCGCCTCCAGCCAGGTGCCCGGGAACACGTCCCAGTGCCGCTCTTCCGCGTACCGCACGGCACTGTCCAGCAGCTGCTCACCTCGCTGCTGGGGGATCCGTGCGGCTTCCGTGAGTCCGATGGTCTCTTCCACGTCACACTCAACTCCCGCCATCACCTTGGGTTACGGGCAGGTCTCGGGTGGGGCCGGGAGCATCGATCCTGCACGCGGGGCGCATGGGTGCATGGGCGGGGGCGCGCATGGGGCCGGGCCGCGGCGGGCGGGTACCCACTGCCAATGGGCGTCACGCGGACCGGGGCGTCAGGGAAATACCCGACCAACTCAGTCCAAGTCTGCATTGTCCGACATCAGCCGGGCATTGATCACTTCATGGATCATCGCGGCCTCAGGGGGTAATCATGGCAGCCAGGCCTCTCGTCGCCCGACAACCGAACGAACGGTTGCAGGCGCTCATTCAGGAAGCCGGGTGTTCCAACGCCGGCCTCGCCCGTCGAGTGAACATGGTGGGAGCCGAGCGGGGTCTCGACCTGCGCTACGACAAGACATCGGTGGCGCGCTGGCTGCGCGGACAGCAGCCGCGCGGCCGGGCGCCGGGAATCATCTCCGAGGCGCTGGGCCGCAAGCTCGGGCGCACGGTCACGATCGACGAGATCGGCATGGCGAACGGCAAGAACCTCGCGTCGGGCGTCGGCCTGCAGTTCTCGCCGACCGTGCTCGGTGCCATCGAGCAGGTCTGCGAGCTGTGGCGCAGTGATGTCGGCCGCCGCGACTTCCTGTCCGGCTCCACGGTCGCCGCGTCCGCGCTCGTCGAGCCGAGCCGCGACTGGCTGATCACCGGCGCGGACACCCAGGTGGCGCGTACGGCGGGGGCGCGGGTGGGGCCCTCGGACGTCGAAGCGGTACGGGCGATGACGGCGGCGCTGACCGAGCTGGACCACCGCTTCGGCAGCGGGCATGTCCGGCCGGTCGTCGTGCACTACCTGAACAGCGTGGTCTCCGGGCTGCTCTCGGGCTCGTACCGCGAATCGGTCGGCCGCGAACTGTTCGCCGCGGCGGCCCGGCTGACGGAGCTCGCCGGATACATGGCCGTCGACACCGGCCAGCCCGGTCTCGCCCAGCGCTACTACATCCAGGCGCTGCGCCTGGCCCAGGCGGCCGGCGACCGGGGATATGGAGGCTATGTACTGGCCGCCTCCATGAGCCATCTGGCGGCCCAGCTCGGGAACCCGCGCGAGATCGCCCAGCTGGCGCGGGCCGCGCAGGAAGGCGCCCGGGGGAGGGTCACCCCGAGGGCCGAGGCGATGTTCCTCGCGGCCGAGGCGCGCGGCCACGCTCTGCTCGGGGACGCGCGCACCTGCCACGACGTGGCCGGGAAGGCGCTGCGGGCGCTGGAGCGCGCCGAGCCGTCGGCGGACGACGACCCCGCCTGGATCGCCCACTTCGACCAGGCCTATCTCGCGGACGAGCTGGCGCACTGCTACCGCGATCTCGGCCAGCCGGAGGCGGCCGCGCACCATGCGTCCCACGCGCTTGAGGGCCTGCCGGAGTCGCGGGCGAGGCGGCGGGCGATCGGGCTCGTCCTGCTGGCCACCGCTCAGGTGCAGCAGCGGGAGGTCGAGCAGGCCTGCCACACGGGCACGCGTGCGGTGGAACTGCTGGGCGGGCTGCGCTCCAGCCGGGGTTCGGAATATCTGGACGATCTCCAGCAGCGGCTTCAGCCGTACGGGGAGGAGCCGGCGGTCCGCGAGTTCGGGGCGCGTCTCGAACTCCAGGCGGCGTGAGGGAGCTGCGGGGAATCGGCGGACTTTACCAGCGTCTTGTGCAGCGGTCTTGTTACCGCTCTCACACGCGTGTGCGGAGCGGCTGAGTCACCCGGTAGCGTGAGCCGTCGATTCCGTAGGTCCACACGTAGGAGTCCCGGTGACGCAAAGCGGACAGGGTGACGAGCAGCAGCAGTCTGCGGCTCGGCCCGCGCACGAAGGCGTCGTGCTGCCCGCCGACGGAAGCGAGCCCTTGATACCGGGCGTATCCGGGGCCCAGGCATCTCCGGCGGGTGGCCGTCCGTGGGGCGAGCCGTGGGGACCGCGGCAGGATGGACCCGGCGCGCCCGGTATGCCGGACATGTCCGGCGGTCAGGGTGCGCAGGGTACGCAGGGCGGGTGGGGCGAGGCTCCGCAGCCCGGGTACGGCGGTCAGCCGATGCCGCAGGGGCAGCCGTCGCCGGCGCCTGGCCCGGAGTACGGCGGGCACGCGCAGCCGCGGGGCACCCATGCGTTTCCGCCGCACGGGCCCGCCTCCCAGGGCGGGTACGACGCCCAGCCGTCGGGCGAGTCGGGCGCGTCCTCCCCGGCCCTGCCTCCTGCCGGGGCGCCGGCACAGGGCGCATACGGCGCCCAGCCGCTGCCTCCGCAGGGGCCGCCCGCCCAGGCCGAGTACGGCAGCCGGCCGCAGCCCGCGCCGGGTGCTCCCGCCCCCGGCGGGTACGGCGGTCAGCCGCTGTCCCCGCAGGGCCCCGCCGCGCCGGGCGGATACCCGCAGGGACCGGCCACCGGCGCCGAGTACGGCACGCAGGTGCTGCCGCCGCAGCCCGGGGCGTACGGTGCGCAGCCGCAGCCGCAGCCGCAGCCACACGCGCAGCCGCAGCCGCAGCCGCTTCCGGATGCCCTGCCCCCGCACGCCGCCGTCGGCGCGGACTCCGACGCCACGCAGTACATCCCGCCGGTCGCCCCGGGCGGGCCGCTGCCCCAGAACCCCGCCGAGTCGACGCAGTTCCTCGGCGCCCTGCCCGGACCGGGGCCCGCTTCGGGGTCCGACGCAGATGCCACGCAATACATCGCGCCCGTACCACCCGCGCCCACCGCCGCGCCCTTCGGGATCCGGCCGGGGGCTCCGGGGGACCGGCAGCCTCCCGCGGAGTTCGACAGCCTCTTCCGTACAGACGCGCCCGGGGCTCAGACTCCCGGCTCCACCCAGCAGTTGCCCCGCGTCGAGGCGCCCCGGGTGCAGTTCCAGCAGCAGCAACGCCAGCAACAGCAGTACCAGCAGCCGCAGTACGAGCCGGACGACTTCGACCCCGAACCTCGCGCGCGCAGGTCCTCGCGTATGCCGGTCATCGCGGCGGTCGTCGTCGGCTGTGCCGTACTCGGGCTCGGCGTGAGCATGGTGATGTTCAGCGGGGACGACAAGAAGGACGACTCCGGCACCGGCAAGAACGTCGCCGCCACGTCCCCCGTCCCGAGCAACAGCCCCCAGTCCGCCGCCGACCCCGCCAAGGCGCAGGCCGAGGCACTGGACAAGCTTCTCGCGGACAGCAACAACAGCCGCTCCGTGGTGATCCGCTCGGTGGAGAACATCAAGCGGTGCGAGGACCTGGACCAGGCGACCAGTGATCTGCAGGGCGCCGCGCAGCAGCGCCGCGGTCTGGTGACCCGGCTGGGGGGTCTCACTGTCGACAAGCTGCCCAGCCACGCCGAGCTGACCTCGGCGCTCACCAGGGCCTGGCAGGCGTCCGCTTCGGCCGACGACCACTACGCGGCCTGGGCCCAGCAGGTCAAGGGCAAGAAGGGCTGCAAGGACGACAGGGCGCGCAACACCGGCCAGACCGCTCTGGCCAACCGCGCCAGCGGCGAGGCGAGCAAGGCCAAGAAGGAAGCCTCCGGGCTCTGGAACGACATCGCCGACAAGTACGGGCTCACAAAGCGGCGCAGCGACCAGCTGTAGAAGCGTTCGCGGTTCTCCGAGGTCCTCGGATGGGCGAGGTCCTCGGAAGGGCCAGGCCCTCGGACGGGCTCAGAGGGTCGAGGACTCCGTCATCGTCTTGGTGACGTCCACGAAGCCCGGCTTCTGCGCCACCAGCCGCCCGCCGCGCACCACTTGGAAGGTCACGCCGCGGTTGACGATCCGCGGGAAGCTGGGAGTGCCGAGCATGTCCTCGTACTCCCAGCGCAGCGTGGGTGTGAGCCCGCCGGTCGACACCTGCACCCCGTCGTCCAGAGCCTTCGAGATCATCCCCGGGGTGATCCTTTCCGCGTTGAGCGACTTGATGACCGTCCGCAGCACGGTGTACGCGATCCAGGTGGTCTGGACGCCCGCGTCGGCGGGGTCGATCCGGTTGTCGCCGAAGGCGTGGGCGCGGATCACCCGCTCCATCTCGCTCCAGCGGGCATCGCCCGCGTCGGGGTACCAGCCGGTGACGTAGGCGCCTTCGAGCGGGCCGTTGCGGCCGCCCGTGCGGTCGATGAGCGGCTGGCCGACACTGCCCATGACGGAGGAGATCCGGATCTTGCGGTTGTCCTCGGGCAGCCGCCGGAAGGAGTCGACGAAGGTCTCGGTACGGTCCCCGAGCGCCGCCGTCACACACCCGGGGCGCTCCGACCCGAACGTGATACTCGCCCCCGCCTTCTTGCGGGCCTGCTTGGCCTGCGTGGTGTAGTCGGTCGCGTCCTCGGCCGCCAGGATGTCGGTGGACTTGCCGCGGCTGCCTTCCGAGAGGCCGGAGTTGAGAAGCTGGGGCAGTTCGTCGCCCGCCAGGGTGTTGGGCCGTACCAGGGAGACCCGCTCGCAGACGTCGGCGAGCTGCCGGCCGTTGCCCGCGAGGAGGGATGCCTGGCCGCCGTTGACGGGGTAGGAGAGGTAGCTGGTGAACTCCTCGCCCGAAATCCCGTACCCGCCGATGAAGGGGATGCCGGCGGCCTCCAGGGGGGCCATGAAGGCGTCACCGAACTGGCTGTAGGAGCCGACGACCGCGACCACGTCCTCCTTGACCGCCCGCCGGGCGCAGGCGGCCGCACCGGTCGAGGTGTTCTCCTCGTTGCAGGAGATGACCCGCAGCTCGTGCCCGTCCAGGCCGCCCTGTGTCCTGGCCCACTTGGCATAGGCCTTCGCCATCGCGGGCATGCCCGGCATGTTCGTCGTGCGGGTGTCCTCGGGCGCGAAGGTCATCACCTTGACGGGCTCCCTGGAGCCCCCCGAGGCGCCAGGGAGTACGCCACAGGCCGCCACCAGCGACGTTCCGGCGGCCACAGCTGCCGTGGCGGTCGTCCATACTGCGCGAACCCGTGCGGTCCTGGAGGGGCGGGGGGAGGAGGAACGTCGCCAACCGGTCATGGTCAAACACGCTTCCTCCTCCCGGGTAACGGCGCAGTGAGCGTTGCTCAACGAAGGGTGACGAGAAGGTGAATTGCAGGGGGCGGTCGGAGCGTCCGGCGGGGGAACGTACGATCGACGGCGTGCAGCAAGGTTCGGTCCCCTCTTCCCGTCGCGGCCGTCGCTCATCCACCATGGGCGGCATGCCGCTCAATGACATGCCCTGGTGGCGCTGGCGCAGCAATGTGCGCTCGGCGCTGCACATGCTTTCCGATCCCGTCTTCCACCAGGAGTGCTGGCTGGCCGGACGCGAGGGGTACGGCGACGTCACCGACGCCGTGTACCGCCTGGTCGAGGACACCTGGCTGGACAACTGGTCCGCCGAGAAGTACGTCGGCACGATCTTCCGCGACTCGGGCGAGGCCGCCCTGGTCGACGTCGCCGTCCTGCGCGTGCTGCGGATCATGCACCAAGTCGGTGCGGACGCTCCCGTATCGGCGTATCTGGAGCATCATGGCTGGCCGGAGGCCGTACGGGCCGCCCGTGAGGCACACGTCCGCCTCGCGTCCAGTGACGGCGAGGACCCGGACGCCCCGCCGCGCTCGCTGGACGTCCTCCGTATCATGACGCGGTCCGCCTGACGGACGTCGTCCTGCCCGGACCGGCGGATATGGCAGTCTACGAGGATGACTGACCAGTACGTCCTGACGCTCTCCTGCCCGGACAAAAAGGGCATTGTGCATGCCGTGTCGAGCTATCTCTACATCACCGGCTGCAATATCGAGGACAGTCAGCAGTTCGGGGACCGGGACACGGGTCTGTTCTTCATGCGGGTCCACTTCTCGGCCGACGAGCCGGTGACCGTGGAGAAACTGCGGGCAGGCTTCGCCGCCGTCGGGGAGTCCTTCCGGATGGACTGGGAGATCCATCCCGCCGAGGAGCCGATGCGGATCATCCTGATGGTCAGCAAGTTCGGCCACTGCCTCAACGATCTGCTCTTCCGCTGGAGGACGGGCGCGCTGCCGGTGGAGATCGCCGCTGTCGTCTCCAATCACACGGACTTCGAGGAGCTCGTCACTTCGTACGGCATCCCGTTCCATCACATTCCGGTCACCAAGGACACCAAGGCGGCCGCCGAGGCGCAGGTGCTGGAGCTGGTACGCGCCGAGAATGTCGAACTTGTCGTGCTTGCCCGCTATATGCAGGTGCTCTCGGACGATCTGTGCAAGCAGCTGAGCGGCAGGATCATCAACATCCACCACTCCTTCCTGCCGAGCTTCAAGGGTGCGAAGCCGTACCACCAGGCCCACGCCCGCGGTGTGAAGCTGATCGGTGCAACCGCGCACTATGTGACGGCCGACCTCGACGAGGGCCCGATCATCGAGCAGGAGGTCGAACGCGTCGGCCACCAGGTCACCCCGGAACAACTGGTGGCGATCGGCCGCGACGTCGAGTGCCAGGCGCTCGCCCGCGCGGTGAAGTGGCACGCGGAACACCGGATCCTGCGAAACGGCCGCCGTACCGTCGTCTTCGGCTAGGGCGTGTTTTGGAAGTCTCGCCCGCCCCGCGACGCCTGGCACGCCCACTCGCGGTGTTGTCGGAGTCGCCCAAGTACGTCCAGTACGAGGGCGATCCTCCGCCTTGCGATTGCACGCACCAGACGCCGCGGGGCCCGCCCTGCGGGCGGACGGCGCCACTTCCAAAACACGCCCTAGGTCGATTACCAGGGCGCGTTGTCGCAGAGGTCGTCGAGGACGAACGCGTCCTCCTTGAGCTGCAGCAGCCGCTCCGCCTCCAGCTGCTCCAGCAGCCGGGTCAGCAGCGCCCCGCTCCGGGGCGCGCCGAGGAACTCCAGGACCGCCCGGTAGAACGCGTCCCGCAGCGTCGGCGGCATCGCGTCCGAGGCGTCCAGGCAGATCTCTCCCGCCCCGTCGAGCAGGTCCTGCACGGCTCGCGTGCTGCCCGACAGGGGTACGGAGCCGAACGTGCCGCCGGGGAAGTAGGGCCGCTCCCCGGGCTTCGCCGCCTCCGCCCAGTCCTCGCGTGCCTCGCGGGAGGTGAGGCGGCCCAGCAGGTCCCATGCCGCGGCGCCGGGCTTGAAGACGGCGGCCAGGTCGCCGGAGACCTCGTAGACGCTTTTCCCCGCGCTCCGCGCCCCGAGGAAGCGGGCGGTCGGCTCGGGCAGGACGTCGTCGCCGTAGTGGCGGCGGATGAACGAGCCCTGGTGCTCATGGGTGCAGCGGCCTCCCCCGTTCAGCAGCCCGTAGCGGCCATGGTCGAAGTCGAAGGACGAGCGCAGACCCTCCGCGCCGAGGGCCCTGCCGTCGTCCTTGTTGTTCTCGGCCAGCAGCCTGCCCCACTCCTCCCAGGCCGGCCTCGTCAGCTGCCACGAGGTCTTCCCGGTCGCCCAGCTCTCGTACTGCGCGGGTCCCTGCCGCTGCAGCAGCAGATCCTCCACCCAGTCGGTGCCCGGCCAGCCCGACGTGGCGCCGGAGCCCATGCCGAGGCACCAGTCGACCTTCTTTCCGGCGCTCGCCCAGCGGCTCCACACGAGCGACTTGAGATCCACCCGCACCGGAGCCCAGTAGGCGTGCGTACGAGCCTCGCCCCGCTCGTTCCTGACGGTCACGGCCGGCGCCCAGGGCGGGACCGCGGCCCCGGCGACCTTCTCGGGGAGCGGATAGGCGTCGCCCGTGCGGGCGTACTCGGCCAGATCGCCGGGGCTGCTCAGGATCGCCAGGTCCGGCGGTGCGTCCGCCTGGAGCTGGGCGAGCAGCGTCTCGCGCAGGGAACGGGTGCCCTTGTAGACGTAACTGCGCCCGGTCCGCTCGCCGATACGCCGCAGAGCCTCCACGAACGGCCGCTCCTCGCCGTCCGTCCACGGACCGAGGACGACCAGGGTGCGCTCCTCGGCCACGTCCGAACAGCCGCCTGCCGTCACGGCGGCGGCGGTGAGCAGCAGGCAGGCCAGCAGTGTCCTCAAGCGCGTCATGCGTTCCTGAGCTTTCGCCGTGTGCGGACGGCCGGGTAGGGGCGGCCGTAGAGGAAGAGCGTGACGCCGCAGGCGAGCGCCCCGACACCGCCCGCCGGCACGACGATGCCCGCCGTCAGCGACCAGCCCTCCGGGTGGGCCTCGCGCATCGCCGCCTTGGCCTCCTGCGCGGCCGACTCGATCCGGCGCGGCGCCGTGGCGCCGGCGGGCACGGCGTCGAGGCCGCCGACGGCCGCACGCGCCCGCTCCTGCGCGGCATGCTCCCCGAACCCGCCGCAGGCCAGCAGTACGGGAGTCAGCAGCACCGGAACCGCGGCCACCGCCAACTGCACGCTGATCAGCCGCAGTCGGTCCACCAGGAAGACCGACGTGCCCAGCAGGACGAAGGCGAAGAGTACGGCCGCCAGTGCGGCGGCGGCCGCGCCGGTCAGTGTGAGCGGGCTCCAGGCCGCCAGGTCGTGGTTCTTCCGGTGGAGCTGGCGCTCCAGTTCCTGGAGGCGTTCGAGGATGGAGATCGGCTCCTGCGCGGTTCCCGGCGCGACCGCACGGTGCCGGCCGCGCAGCATGTCCTCGGCGTAGGCGACCCCGGCCCGGCGCAGGACATCGCTCGTACGGTTGCGCTCAGCCCAGGCGATCTTGTCCCCGTAGGCGACGACCAGGCCGGAGACCACCCGCAGTTCCTGCTCCTGCCCCTTGTGCAGAGCCCCCGACCGGGCGACCCGGCTGAGGCTCTGCGTGGCCTCGGTCAGCAGGGAGCGGTAGGTCTCGCCGAGTTCGACAAGACCGGGCTTCTTCGTCTGCAGCAGGCGCACATCCGCCTGTCCCTGGGCCAGTTCGAGGGAGGTCCGGGCCTGGGCCAGATCGACCAGCGCGGGTGCGCACCGGTCGCGCAGCCATTGCGTACGCCCGTGGACGTCGGCGTAGGCGGCAGCCGAGAGCGCGAGCGAGACCACGGCGAGCGCGGGCAGCACGAGCATGCGGCGGCGCAGGAACGCGGCCGTCGGCAGGCTGCCCCCGGCGCTGTGGCGGCCCGCGGCGCGCCGCCACAGCGCCGGGTAGAGCCCGCGCAGCGCGGGCAGGGCGCGAGGAGCGGCCAAGAGCCGGGTGAGCACGGGCCGGACGCGTTCACGGAGCCTCATGCGCCCTCCCCCGAATCGCGCAGCCGCAACCGGCGCGGCAGCCACACCGCAAGGGACCCCGGCCCGCGGCCCGCGCCGGAGCCGCGGTGCCGGTTCCCCTTCCCGTCCCGGTCGTGTCTCAGTCCCAGGGGGCGCGTGCGGTACGCATTGTCGAGCAGCGCCTCCGCGAGCGCGGCGTCCTCGGCGAGGTCGGTGCGCGGCGCCTGCTCGGCCAGCTTGCGGTAGCAGGCGGAGAGCTGTTCGCGCAGCTCCCGCTCACCGGCGGGTACGGGGATCCCGGGCGGCAGCGAGCCACGCAGCTCCTCCAGGGGGTCCCTGTCCCGTGCGGTGGCGACCAGTTCGAGCAGCAGCTCCAGGAGCTGGGCGGTGAGCCGTTCGTACGCCTGCCGGTCGGTGAGGCCCTCGTGGCTGACGAGCCGGCGCAGGGCGGCGTAGGCGCGCACCGCCGAAGCCACGGTCGGCGGCGACCCGTCGGCGGGCGGGCCGGCGTGGATACGGACCATCGCCGTACGGGCGGCGGTGCGATGCCGCGAGTCGGGCGGCACGCCGTCGAGCGAGGCGAGGGCCAGGTCCGGGCTGTGGCGGGCCAGATGTATACGGGCCAGGCCGAAGGCGGCACTCCCGAGCGCGTGGTTGCGCCGCCACACCGCGTCGTAGAAGCGCATGGCCTGCTGCTCGTGCCCTTCGCGGATCTCCTCGTCCCGGCTGGAGTCGGCGAGCTTCTCGTGGCAGTAGCCGAGGGCGAGCTTGGGCGCGTACTCGCCGGGAATCGCGTCGTACACGTCGTCGAAGCAGGTCAGCGCCTGGCGGACGCTGCCGTGGGCGAGCCGGGTCAGGCCCCGGTGCCAGTCCAGACGCCAGTCGTAGGCCGCCCGGTCGCCGAGCCGCCGCCCCGCCCGGTCCAGCTCCATCGCCGCAGCGACCAGCTGCTGGTCGCGGCCGCGCTGCTGGTCACGGGCGAGCTCCAGATGGAGGCGGCAGCGCAGCAGGTGCAGTTCGGGAGAGGGAAGCCACTCGTCGCTGAGCTGGAGCAGACCGGCCGGATCGGCGTACGAAGTACGTTGCAGCTCCTTCCAGTTGGGGTCCTGCTGGTCCGCCTTGGGCACAGGCAGCGCCACCGCGGCCTCGGCCGGCGCCGGCACCTGCGCGCCCGGGCCGCCGTTTCCGTCGGCCCGCCAGCGGGTCAGCGGCGGGGCCTTGCCCAGCTGCCCGTCGAGGGCGGTGGCGGCCGGGTCGAAGAGCGGCGACGGTTCGAAGGTCTCCTCGCCGAGCCGCAGGGAACGCAGTTCGCGCAGTACTCCGCGCAGCTGGAGCGCCATCTCCTGGGCGGTGGCGTACCGCCGCTTGGGGTCGCGTGCCATGGCGCGCCGCAGGGCGCGCTCCAGGGACTGGGTGCCGAGGTCGGCGGGCGGCACGGGGTCCTTGGCGAGCAGTTCGTCCAGGACCGCGCCGACGGTGTACAGATCGCCCGCGGTCGTCATCTCGCCCGAGGCGCCGGTCTCCGGAGGGCGGTGGCTGACCGGTCCCGGTGTGCCGGGTCTGCGGACGCCCGCGACGTCGATGAGCTTGATGCCGTTGCCGCAGTGCAGCACGTTGGTGAGGGAGAGATCGCCGTAGACGAGGCCCTCCTGGTCGTGCAGATAGCTGAGCGCGTCCAGGATCAGCAGCCCGTAGACGACGATGAACTCGCGCACACGGGGCCCGGAGAACGGCGGACGCTGCCCGCCGATACGGGCCGCGACCCACTCCAGCGGCGCCCCGTCGGCGAACTCCATCACGATGAACTCGGCCGAAGCCGACGGATGACGGGCGTAGTTGACGACCCGGATCACCGAGGGATGGTTGAGGCTGACCAGCCGCAGCCGCTCCTGATGGGCCTGGAGGACCGCGGCCGGATTGCCCGGGTCGAGGATTCCCTTCAGCGCCACCGGCCGGTTGTCCAGCAGCAGATCGCGGGCGAGATACACCTGCCCGTGGCTGCCCTGGCCGAACGGGCCCACCACCTCGTACTGCTGGTGCAGCCGGTCGCCGCCCGCCAGATGGGGTCCCGCCGGTGCGGTGACGAGGGCGTCCGGGTCGCGCACGGCGACCCCGGGCAGATCGGTGAGCCCGTCGCCCGGCGGCTCGACGACGAACTCGTGCGGGCCCAGCGGCCCGGCAAGCGACTGCTCGGCGGCCTCGGCGTCCAGGAGCGCCGTCTCGACGTCGACGGAGAGCCGGAACAGGGCGTGCGGCAGTGCGGGTGAGTCGAACAACGGGCCGCCACGGCAGAGCTGTTCGAGCTCGCGGCGCAGCTTGGGCGACCGGTCCTCGGGGCGCCGGGGTGCGGGACGGCCCGCGGTGGCCGGGCGCGCGGGCAGCTGCCGTAATCGCAGCTCGCCTTCGGCGAGCCGGTTCACACGAGCGGCGAGCCGGTCCGTGCGGCGCTCGGCCCACCCGGGGCCGAGGAGTTCGCTCCGTACACGCGCGAGCAGCGGGGAGCCGGGATCGCTGAAGACGAGCAGCAGCCGGCTGTCGCCCCGTGCGAGCAGGGCGCGCAGCAGAGCCGTGATCTCCGCGTCCTCGGAGGCGGACCGGTCGACGGCGAGAAAGGCGGCGATCAGTGACGGGCTCTCCTCGGCGATCTGAGCGAGGAGCGCGCGGGGCGAGCCGCTGCCTTCCAGACCGATCCGCTCGGCGGCGTGGACCGCGAGATCCTCGGCCGTGCGGTTGGTGGCGTCGACGGCGATGTCGATGCTGCCCACCTGCGGCTCGCCGACCGTACTCCCGGACGCGGACGGCGGGCTCTGCTCCCGGTCGGCGAGGGTGAGCGCCGAGCGGATCGTGTGCAGCAGCGCGTGCTCGCCCTCACCCGCGAAGACCAGCTCCACGGGGTCGGTGTCCGGCTCGCCGTCCAGCCAGCGGGTGAGCCTGCGGTGCAGACCGGGGACGCGGCCGGACGCGGTCCGGTCGGGTGCCACGGCGACATCGCGGGAGACGGCGCGGGGGCCGGTGACGGTCAGACCGAGCCGTTCCAGCGGCAGGTGCTTGAGCACCGTCTCGGTCGGGATCATGTAAGCGTGCTCCCGCCGCACGGGTGCCTGCGGGGTGCCGAACTGGTGGGCCACGATACCGATGAGACGGCGCGAGCGGCTGTGCACGACCCCGCCGCCGCTGTAGCCGTGCCGGACCACATAGGGCGAGCCCTCGGTGTCCAGCTGTACCCACTCGGGCCGGTGCGCGGGCCCGCCGCGCCCCATCAGCCGGGCGTCGAGATGCTCACCGCCCGGCAGGTCCTCGGGATAGCCGGTGAAGTGGACGGGCTCATTGCGCGCCGGGATCTGGCGGTGCAGCACGGCATGCGGCACCGGCGGCTCGTGGTCCAGCTTGAGCAGGGCGAGATCCCCGCTGAAGTGCGCGGTGGGCAGGACCAGATACTCCCGCAGCAGCCGGGCGCGCAGAGGCTCCGCCGCCTCACCGGACAGCGCGGCGGCGCCGGGCACGTCGACATAGACCGTGTCGAAGGGGGTGCGGGTGCCCTCGCGTCCCGGCCGGGAGAGCACCGTATGGGCGCACGTGAGGACCAGTCCCCCGGGAAGCAGCACCCCCGCGCCGAGCGGGCGGCCCGAGCGGTCCCGCGTACGAAGCAGACAGACCCGCCAACTCTCATCCGGCGACACCGAGTTGGACGTGTGCAACGGCTCCCTCATACTTCACAACGATAACTACAGGAGACGGGGTGCGCGATGGCTGAGCGTGACGATGCCGCTGTGGCGGGACTGGCCGAGGTGATCGGGCAGGTCCGCGACGAGCTGGAACGGGCCCAGCGAGCGGGCGAGGGACGCGACCTCAAGTTCAGCGTGGAGAAGGTCAACCTGGAGTTCGCGGTCCAGGTCCGCCGCGAGGGCAGCGGACGCGCGGAGCTGCGCATCGGCGTGCTGACGGCGGGCGGGGGCGGCTCGGCGGCGCGAGAGTCGACGCACACGATCCAGATCGAGCTCAAGCCACAGGGACGGGACGGGAACCCGAACGTGGCGGTGGGCGGGGAGTAGGCCTGCGGCTCGCGCTGCACGGGAACCTGGCCGGTGGCTGCACGAGCCCGTTCGTGCAAGCGCCGCGCAGTCCTGGCAGCCGCGGCCGTCGCACACCCGCGGCGCCCGACGTTGCAGGGGAGCACCTCCGCCGAGTGGAGGTCACCGGGGCCTGCGCCGGGAGGACATGCACCTGCTGTCGAACCCTTCTCGCTCGGCTGCCGGGTCGCCACATGCTCACGTGCGGCGGCGGATGAACTCCAACGGTGAACTGGCCAAGGCCCGGAAGCCCCTGTGGATTCCTGACCGCTGAGCTGGTGACGTACCACGCCGACTGCACCTTCGGGCTCGTCAGGCGGCGACGCCGAGTTCCTTCCTGGTTCGGTGGATGAACTCGCGGACGGCCGGTTCGCGGCGCCAAGGGGCGAGGGCGGCGTTGAACTCGGATACGTAGTCCTTGGCTCGGCTGGACTGGACGCGGGCGAGGATGTCGACGGAACGGTGGCCGAGTTCGAGGCCGTGGTCCATGTCGCGGGCCTGGAGGTGGGCGGTTCCGACGATCGCGAGACGCATGCCGACGGAGCGGGTGAACACTCCGGGTGGCATTGCGGCGGCCTGCTGGTTCCAGGTGAGGGCGGCCTTGGCATGGCTCACCGGTTCAGTGACCGCTGGCAGGGGCGCGGGCCGCCAGGACAGGGATGGATGCGATCTTCTCCGCGTCCAAGTGCTCCCAAACCAGCCCCTTCGGGCGGTGAGGATCGCGGCAAGTGATGACCTCGTCAGGCGTGACGATCAGGTCCACTCCGAAGTCGTGTCCCGTCGCGGGTAGTTCCTCGTCCAGCACTTGCAAGGTGTGGACGGTGGTCACTACTACCGTCTCCGGGCTGATCAGCCCGCCTTCCATCAGAAAGGCGAATTCCAGATCCGAATAGCCGGCGCCCTTTCCAATGCGCACGCCCGCGCGTTTCACCGCGACGCTTCCGACCACCACCATATCGACGGGACGCAGAGTCTCGACATCGACTTTCGGGGCCACGGACGCTGCGACCTTGCTCGATGCCGCTTCGGCGGGCGGAATGGTCAGCGCGGCCGGGTCCAGCAGGTAGAAGGGGCGTACATCGGCGAGCTTGGGCACAGCCATGAACACCGTCCTGCCTTCGCTGAGTGCACGAGCGCGTACAGGGAGCTGGGCCTTGTCCGGCACGGCCTTGATGACGTGCGCGGCGCGCCACTGGGGCAGCTTCGCAAGCCGGTCCGCTGCACGCTCGGCACCCTTGAAGTTCGGGATACGCCCGCGCGCTGAGACATCGTGGATCGCGTCGGCTGAATCGAGCAGATCCCAGACGCGCTCGCGTACCCTCTGCTTTTCCTGATCTACCCGTGTGAGCACGTCGGTCCCTTCATGCCGCTTCCATCAGAGCCATGAGCCTGTCTTGAGCCTCCTGCACTGCCGCTTCGCTCCGCCAGGGACGCAGCTCGCGGGCAGCCCGGAAGACAATGTTCATCCCACCACCTCCCCGGGTGCCCTGCAGTTCGTTTACGGCGTCATTGAACGTGGCCAGCCCGGCGTCGAGGTCTCCCTCGCGGATCCAGGACAGCGCGAGATTGCCGAGGACGATCGCGCGGGACTTGCGTCGGTCCTGCAGCTCCGCCGCAGTCTCCTCAAGAAGCCGCTGGGCTTTGCGGTAGTCGCCGAGGGTGAGGTAGCAGGAGCCCGCCAGCCGTCCGAAGTGGGTGGGGGAGAGAAGATCATGGGCGGCGTCCGAGCTGTTGGCCTGCTCCAGATGCCTTTCCGCGCCCGCCAGAGCTCGCTCGCATTGACGGCCCTCTTGGAGGAAGGCGTGCGCCTCAGCGGCGTGCAGCATCGCAAGACCAGTGAGGACATGACTCGTGTATCGCGTCGTACGGGCGGTCTCCAGCGCGAGTTCGAGCCCTTCGCGGTAGTCGTTGGCACCGTAGAGAGCGACGTAGCACGTACGTAAGAGGGCGTGGCCCTCCGCAGTCCGGTCGCGCAGATGCCGCGCCACCTCGACACTCTGCGCGTAGTACGACCGCGCGGTCGCATGGTCGTGACGCTGGGAAGCGTCCCAGACCAGCTGGCCCATGAAGGTGGCAGCGTCGGTCTGGAGAATGCGCATCTCCCGCTGCACGCGCCCCGCTGGGGCTTCGCCGGCAAGGAAGGTGACTTGGCTGACGTGCTGTCCCGCATGGCCGAGGAGTGTGGCGGAGGGCATCCGGTCATAGCGCTCGGCAAGCGTCTGCATGCCGCCTCGTAACTCGGCGATCGTGACGAGGTCCACTCGTGACGGGTAGCGCATCGCGTATCGGGTCCGCTCGGTGGCCGGCGCTTCGTCGTCGGTCCTCACCACGAGGACTTCACTCAGTTGGTCGGTACTCAGCAGCGAGGCGTGGCCGCAGGTACGGCTGCGGAGCCGCCTTCCCCGATTCCCAACGGGAGACGGTGGAACGCTCGACGTTCAACGCCTCGGCCAAGCTCTCCTGCGTGAAGCCCGCCGTGAGGCGGCGGCGCACGAAGCTGTGCCGTTTCAGCGCCATGGGTCGAATCTCCCGAGAGTGACTGCGTTTTCCTAGGTCGAAACACCACAGGTCATGCCCTGCTGTGCGTCATGAATGCCTCATCCGTGCGGCAATTCTGCTCTGGTTCGCGTCTGCGGGGGGCGGTTCTGTTGAGGTGCACCGCACGGAACAAGGACTTCCACCCGAGACGGAGACGTCATGGCATCGGATCCACGCGCCCCAGGGCAACCACTGGCGCGGCAGTGGGCGTTCGACCACGACCCTGCATCGGTACGTGCAGCACGGGAGTTCGCCAAGGGCACGCTCGCAGACTGGGGAATCGCGGATCGGTGCGATGACGTCCGCCTGTGTGTGTCGGAGCTTGCCACCAACGCGGTGGTGCATGGCGACGGCAGTGCAACCGGATTTCTACTGGGGATCTCGGTCGCTGATCACCTGCTGCGTGTGGAGGTCCACGACACCGGGCCTGGCCTGCCACAGCGCCGCGAACCGGACGACGACAGCGATAGCGGACGGGGACTCCTTCTCGTCTCGAAGTACGCCGACGGCTGGGGCACTGAGAGGACCGGACAACACAAGGTGGTATGGGCCGAATTCAAGATCATCGCGGCGCTGCCCCAGGTGATCGCATGCTCGCGGCTAATCCCTCGACCTTACGTCGCCGACTCCAGATGTCCGCCTCAACGACCGTCCGCCACGGACGGAATGGAGGCGGCTCCCATCCCATCGACGAAAGGAAGCACGGATGAATGAGCACGTCAGTGAAGAGCAGGGCTCCGAGGTCCGTGAGGGCTACACCGCTCCCCAGCTGATCGATCTGGACGTGGTGTCGAAGGTGACGCTTGGCAAGTACGCCGAGGACAGTGCCGACAAGGGGCGCTACTTCGAGTAGGGCCACCTGACGGGTGCTGGGCGGGGCATGCCGCTCCTCCCAGCACCTGGCAGCCATCAGAAAGGGAAGGCATGTTCCGCTTGAGCAGCCCTGGACAGCCGTCGGCGGATTCGTCGGCGCTCTGGTCCGGCCCTCGCGCCCCCGTCATACAGGGCACACCGGTCGGCACCATGCATCGGGTCGTCAGCGGCGGATCGTTACGGGTGGCGGTCGTGGGTAACTGCTACGCCACCGAGCGGCAGCTGCGCGACGGGCTGCACGCGGCCCGCTCCGGGCAGTGGTCAGCGCTGACGGCCTGGCCCGGAAGCTACTGGGTGGTGGCAGCCAACGGGGCCACGACGTCGGTCATCACCGACGTGGCCGGAACGCGTCCGGTGTACTTCTTCGAGACGCCCGAGCGCACTCACTGGTCAACGTCGGCCCGAGCCCTTGCGTGCCGTGTTGGCGCGGAATTGGACCATGCCTCGGTGACCGCGCGGCTCGTGTGCCCCACCGTGCCCGAAGTCACGGAAGACGGAACCGCGTTCGCGGGCGTACGGCGCCTGCCCGGCGGCCACGTCCTCATCATCGACAACGATGGCCGGCACTCTATCGAGGAGTACGAGGCACCCCAAACACTGAGCTTCACCGAGGCGGCGGCAGAACTCCGCGAGGCGCTCGTCGCTGCGGTCACCAGCCGAGCTCAAGCGGCAGGGAAGCTGACCGCCGACTTCTCCGGCGGCCTCGACTCCACCTCGCTGGTACTGCTGGCCACTGGCACCGCAGGCGCGGACGTCCTCGCCGTCACCGATGCGGACGCCACGAGTACCAACGAGGACGTGGCGTACGCCCAGCGAGCGGCTGCGGACCGGCCGGGCCTGCATCACGCACTCGTGACGGACGACGAGGGCCTGTTCTTCGCCGGGCTGTTGGACGCCCCCTCTACCGACCAGCCGTTTCCCGATGCCGCCCGGTGGCGCATGCGCGCCGCTTATCAGCGCCCGTGCATCGCCCACGGCAGCGATGTGCACCTCACCGGCTCCGGCGCCGACACCCTGCTCGCCACCTCCCCGCACTACCTCGCCGACCTGGCTCGTGGCATAGCGCATCGGCGCTGATCGGCCACGCTCTCTGGCCCGGGCCCGTCTGCGCCATCTGCCGATGTACGCGGTCGTCGTGGCGGCCGTCCGACTCTCGCGCACCACCCACTCCATGGCCCTCCAGCACCTCGCCCAGGACATCGCCGGCAACCCGACCAGCTCGAGGCCAGAACACCCGGCCCGGCTCCACTGGGTCAGGGCTTCCGGGCTCCACACTTGGCTGACCCCGGAAGCCCGCCGCCACCTTTCGATACGCGCCGCGATCGCGGCCGAACACTGCAGCATTCGCCCGATCGACACCAGCCGCCACCGCGCCTGGGCTGAGCTGCGCGAATTCGGCACGTACGAGGCAGAGTTGCGCAACCAAGCTCATGCGCTGGGCCTGCCGCACCACGCCCCCTACCTCGATAACGCCGTCGTCCGCGCGGCGATGGCCGTACCGGCGTCCTCCCGCGCCTCCACCACCGTTCAGAAGCCGTTGCTCGGCGTCGCCCTCCACGACCTCGTACCTGACTGGCTTCTGCGGCGGCGCACCAAAGGCGCCTACGACGGCAACGCCTATACCGGTCTGCGCCGGCACGCCGATTCCCTGCGTGATCTCCTCACGAGCAGCGAACTGGCCGCCGAAGGCTGGATCGACGCCGCCGCCGCTTGTGTCGAACTGGACCGTCTGGCGGCTGGCGTACCCGGAGAGCTTGCCGCGCTCGAAGCGCTCATCGCCGCCGAGCTTTGGCTGCGCCAGCACCGCACCAGCACGCCCATCAGCACGGCGGCGGGGGTTTCGCATGCTTGACCTCCGGCCAACGCCCACGGTGCGCGTCACGATCACAGAGCGCGGCGGCATGCTGCTCGACCTGCGCGGCAGGGGGCGGTGGTACGCCCTCACCTTCTCCGGCGCTCTGTGGTGGCGATACCTGGCCGAGGGCGCCACCGTCGACGAGGCCGCCGATCACGTGGCAGCCCTGTTCGGCGCCGATGCCGACCGTGTACGCGCCGACATGCGAGACCTCGCCCAGCAGCTCCGCGACCGCCACATGCTGTACGTCCCCGCCCGAAGGAGGTGGCACCGTTGAGCATCCCCATGGCCGTGCCCGCCCGGACCGCCCGTCCGCCCCTGTCCGACCGCTTCGTGGCCATCGCCGCACTCGCCCTGGCCACCACGCTGGTGCAAGTGGCCCCGCTACGGGTCACCCTCGCCCTCGCCCATACCGCCAAGCGCTGCACCCGCCGCCCCGCGACCGCAGCGGAAGCCGGACGAGTGGTTGCCGCACGCGACTGGGCCAGCCAGTTCTTCCCCAGCCGCGCCGCCTGCCTGGAGATGTCCCTGGCTGCCTTTATGGCCTCGGCTTTGCACGGCAAGGCTGTGGACTGGTGCATAGGCTGCCGCTTCGACCCGTGCGAGTCCCACGCCTGGGTCGAAGCGGATACCCAACCTGTCGGGGAGCCGAATACCCCAGACCGTCCCTTCCACGTCACCCTTCGCATCTGAACCGAGGACCGCTCGATGCCCGACACCTCCAGTCAAGAGCTCGACCGCGCCATCTACGCCGTGCCGACCGAGCAGTTCCATGGCGCTGACGGCCGTGCCGTACGCCCGTGCACTCCTGCCGTCGTCACCCACCGGCACCTGCGGATGCTCGATGTCCGCCCTGGTGCGCGCGTCATGGACATCGGCATCGGCTCCGGTCTCTCCGCCGCGCTCCTCGCCCAACTGGGCGGCCCCGACGGACGGGTCACCGCCGTTGAGACCGAACCCAGCCTCGCCAAGCGGGCCGAGGCGCTCTACGCCGAGCACGGTCACCAGGTCACCGTGGTTGTCGGCGACGGTCTCTTCGGGTATCCGCAAGGTGCCCCTTATGACCGCATCCTCGTCGGCACGACTCCGCCGGCGATCCCACACGCCTGGCTCCAGCAACTGAAGCCAGGCGGCATCCTTCTCTGCGGCGTACGCATCGCCGACCTGCCGGGCGCCTATGCGATTGCCCGCATCACCGTTGATGACAAGCATCAGCCACACCAAGTCGAGATCCACCACGGCGGATACACCCCCATGATCGCGGCCAGCCCACCAGGCAGCGTTACCCGCGTTGTCGATCCGCAGCGGCCAGAGTTCTTGCTCGCGATCCTTGGTGATCACGAGCCCAGCACCGTGGCATCGCTCTTCGCCGCCCTGCGCGAGACGGCTCACGTTGAGCCCACCCCAGTGCCGGACTCCGACTACTTCCACATGAAGAACTGGCTGATCGCCGCCGAACCCGCCGGCCTGCTCGAAGCGACCATCGGCCAAGGCACCGGCATCGGCATCGGCTCCCCCACTCCGGACGGCACCGCCCACGCGGCCATCGTCACCGACGAGCACATCATCACCGACCACGCCGAATCCCCGGCACTCGAAATCCTCCGTGCCTTGATCCACGAGTGGCTGGAAGAGGGGGCTCTCCGTACCCACGAGCTCCCAGCGCGTCTCACCCGCGACGGTGACGTCTGGCACGCCCGTGTCACCCGCGCCTGAATCAACGGTGGCGGCGCCTGAGCCAGCCCGTTGACCGGCTCACACGCAGCTTAAACATACCCATCGCCAACAGAAGAGCAGAGCCTTGTGATCGACCGCGCCCGCCATCGTCCCCTGCTCAAAGGGGGGCAGGATGGCGGGCGCCCGCACGACACCTGCGAACGGAGCCCAACGACGCCACTGCACGCCACAATTGACGCCGTGATCATCCTTGAGTGGGCCGGCTGCCTTTGCGCCGTGAGTCCGTCCTTCAATTGAGGACACCAGGGTCCGAGGCGGAGCCCCGTATCGCTACGGCTCCGGCGTGACGAAGTACGACGCGAAGCCCGACAGGATCTCCTCCTCCGCGATCCGGCCGTCCCCGTCCGCGTCGAGGCCCACCGCCACCGCCGCCGCCAGCGACGGTTCGACGCCCAGCACCTTCAGCACGCGCTCGGCGGCGGACGGTGTCACACCGCCGCCGTCCTCGTCGGCGATGTCGATCAGGGCGTGGAGAAAGGGGCGGGCGATCTCGGCGAACCGCTGGGGGTTGTCACGCAGTCTCTTCACCGCGCCCGTAATGAATTCGGGGCGGGTGACCCGCTGGTCGCCGTCCACGTCCGCGATCCCGGCCATGCCCTGCCAGAACGCCTCCGCTCCGCTGTAGAGGGCCTGGCCCTTGTCACAGCGGGCGGTGGTGGAGAACTCGGCGAGCAGCGCGGCTGTCGCCCCGCTGAAGTCCTGACGGTCGATGTAGCCGTTGCCGTCCTGGTCGAAGGCGGCGAAGCGGGAAGCGATCTTGCGCTCGTATTCTGCGCTGTCCATGCGGGGAGCGTACGACTCCGAGCGCTGACGCGTACAACTACTCCCCCAATTACGTGACGACGACCGGATGGCGACATCAACGAGTACGTCTGGTAACGGCAGGACGTCACACGGTGACCGCCACATCAGGCGGACAGCGGCTGGGCCCCGTCGTCGGTGGCCGCGTCCGTGTCCGAATACACCTCGAAGAGGCGCCGCACCCCCAGGGCGGCCAGCACCCGGTTGACGTGCGAGCCTTCCTCGGCGCCGTGGGCGGGCAGTATCAGGCGCATCCTGCCTCGGCAGGAGCGCAGCAACCTGCGGGCCGCTATGAGCACCCCGACGCCGCTGGAGTCGCAGAAGAGCACCTCGGAGAGATCGAGCACCACATCGCGGTGGCCGACGGCGACCGCGTCGTGGACATGCCGCCGGACCGTGGGCGAGGACATGAGATCGAGCTCGCCGCACACGTGCAGCACGGTCCACGTGCCCTGCCGGGACTCGTCCACCCTGAGCATCACGACCGGAACTCTCCTTACGCCGATCCGGAAACCCGCGCCCGCTGTGGTGCGGCCGTACACATCCGGAGGCTGCCCTTCCCGTCTCCACTGCCCAGGCCCTCCCGCCTGAAACACGAAGCTCAGGGCGGGCCCCCGGGAACGGAGCGGCCCTACCATTGAACGGCCCGCTCGGGGGCGCACTTGCCATAAAGGGGCGTGCGTTCGTGCCGGCGCGCACTACATTCGAAGAGGCGACAGGCACAGGGGACAGGCTTGGGGGCCGCATGGCAAAGGACACACCGCCGCGCTGGGACCGCAGGATGCAGCAGCGGCTGGCGCGGGGTGAGGCCGCCGCGCTCGGAGAGCTGTACGACCGTTTCGCCTCGCTGGTGCACATGCTCGCCCACCGGGTGCTCGACGACGACGAGGCCGCCGACCAGGTGACCCGCGAGGTCTTCGGCTACATCTGGGAGAACCCCGACTCCTACGACCCCAAGCACGGCTCGATGCGTTCCTGGGTGGCCAGGCTCACCAACAGCCAGGCCGTGCACCGGCTTCGCCAGACCGAGGCCGCCGCCCTCGCCGAGGGCGGCGAGGGCACCACCGAGGAGCTGGAGCAGAAAGTACGCAGGGCAGCGGTCGCCGCCCGCGCCGACTACATCGTCACCTCCATGCCCGCACCCCTGCGGGACGCACTGGAGCTGGCGTACTTCCAGCGCAGGGACTACCGCCAGACGGCGGCCGACCTCGGGGTCACCGAGGACGAGGCCAGGCGCCGGCTGCGGCTCGGCCTCCAGCTGCTGTCCACCGCCAACACGCGCCCGCTGGAAGGCTCCTCTCCGCCGCGATACGGACGCTCCTTGTGAACGGGCCACTTGACGGCGGCCGCGGAAGCGGCCGCTCCGGCGACGACGGCCGCGACGAGGTGCGGGGCGGTCCGCGCATACCGGGACCGCGGCCGGCGGCGGACGATCTGGAACCGCCCGCGCGCCTGTTGCCGCTCCGCGGCGTGCCCGAGCCGGTGCCACAGACGGCGCCCGAAGTGCCGCCCGCGCCCGAGCCGCGTCCTGCAGCCGTCGAACGGCCGTCCCACAACGTGCTGAAGTCGCTGCTCGGGGCGTGGGCGCTGTCCGCCTGTTCCGCCGAGGAGACCGCGGCCGTCGAGGAACATCTCGGCGAATGCGCGCCCTGCGCGGAAGAAGCCCTGCGGCTGCGCGACGCCGTCGCACTGCTGCACACCGACCGGGATCTGGACCTCGACCCGCTGCTGCGCTTCCGGGTGCTGGAAAACTGTCTGGGGCGCAGGCCCGCGCGTATCCCTGTACCTGCCTGGGCGACTCCGTACGACGCCGAGGCCGCGCGGCTCGACGCGCTGCTGCGGGACATCGGCGAGTCGGAGTGGCACGCGCCGGTGCGCCTCAAGTGGTTCGAGGGCGAGCGGCAGGTGAGCCGCCGGACGACCGTCGGCGGGGTGATCGGGCATCTGATGACCGTCGACGGCCTGGTCGCGGGCGCGCTCGGCCTGGACGATCCTCTCGGGGCGCACGCACCGAAGGTGCCGGGGGATCGCACCGAGGCGTACTGGCGCACCGCCGACCTGCATCCCACGCACACCGTCCGCGAGCCGTGGCGCGATCAGAGCCACAGCCTGATCAGGACGGTGTCCTTCGCGGGCCGCGGAGTCGCCGAACTGTCCGTGTCGTACGGTGACTTCACCCTGCCGCTGCGGGACTCCCTGCTGGACCGGGCCTTCGAGTGCTGGATTCACGCGGGCGACATCGCGGACGCGGTGGACTATCCCTATGAGCCGCCGAGCGGCTCCCATCTGCACCGGATGATCGACCTGGCGGCGCGGCTGCTGCCCGCGGCACTCGCCGATCGCAGACGTGCGGGGCTCGCCGGACCGGCCAGGCATCTGGTGGCGGCGGGCGCTCCCGGCCGCTCCCTGCACTTGGAGGTCGAGGGCTCGGGAGGCGGGAACTGGTACGTCGCCCTGGACTCACCGGCGGCCGTCGCATCGGCGGACCAGGCGGTGGCCCAAGTCGCACTGGACGGCGTGGAGTTCTGCCGCCTGGTAGCGGGGCATGTCTCACCGCAGGAAGCCGCGGTGGGCCAGGACGGCGACCGGGAGGCGATCCAGGACGTGCTGTTCGCGGCGGCGTCGCTGAGCAGGCTCTAGGGGGCGGCAGCGTTCACGAATACCGCTCCCGCAGCCTGTACTTGAGCACCTTCCGCAAGGTCTCGTTCCGAGGCAACGCATCAGTGATCTCCAGCTGCTCCGGCAGCTTGTGCACCGACAGCCCCGCCCCCCGCAAGAACGACGTGACGGCGTCGAGCGTCAACTCCTCGGCGCCCGTCTCCTGTTCCACCACCGCGCACACCCGCTCCCCCCTCTCCGCGTCCGGCAGGCCGATCACGGCGGCGTCCGCCACCCCCGGGTGCTCGTGGAGCAGGTCCTCGATCTCCTTCGCGGAGATGTTCTCGCCCTTGCGGATGATGACGTCCTTCAGCCGCCCGGTGAGCACGAGATGCCCTGATTCCGTGACGTGCCCGAGGTCGCCGGTGATGAAGAAGCCCTCGCCGTCGAACGCCGCGGCGGACTGCGCCGGATCCAGGTAGCCCTGGCAGACGGCCTCGCCGCGCAGACGGACCTCGCCGTCGACGATGCGTATCTCCATGCCCGCGGGCGGCCGGCCCTCCGTCGTGGCGAGGTTGTCGGCGGTGTCGTCCGGCGCGCCCATGGTGATCATGGGGACCTCGGTCATCCCGTACCCGTGGGTGAGCCCGCAGCCCATCTCGCGTACGACGGCGTGGTAGATCTCCGGCGGCTTGGGCGCCCCGCCCCCGGCCAGCAGCCGCAGGCTGGGGATCAGCGGCCGCCCGGGCTGTTTGCGCTGTTCTGCGAGGAACATCGAGTAGAACGCGGTGGATCCGCCCGCGACGGTCACCTCGTGTCTGCGGTAGTCCTCCAGCGCGTCGGGCAGCGCGAACTGCTCGAACATCACCGCGGGGAACCCGTAGAGCAGCAGCATCACCGTGTAGTCGGGCCCGGCGATGTGCGCGAAGGGGAAGGCCATCGAGCCGACGTCGTCGGCCGACAGATGCAGCGCGTGGGCCAGGCACGCGCCGCCGGCGATCAGCGAACGGTCGGTGTGCAGCACACCCTTGGGATCGGATGTGGTGCCCGAGGTCCAGTAGATCCAGCGCACGTCCGTCCCGGATTCCGGCGGCGGTGGCAGCACCGCCGGATCGGCGTCGGGCAGCGTGTCGTACGCCTCGAAGACCAGCGGGGGTTCGGGCAGTTCCAGCGCGAGCCGGTGCGCCATGCCCGCGTGGTCGAAGCCGCGCCAGGTCCCGGGCACGGCGAAGTACGCGGCCTTGGACTCCCGTAGCGCGAAGCCGACCTCGCGGTCCCGGTAGAAGGGGATGACCGGCGACTGTACGGCGCCGATGCGGGCGAGTGCGAAGGAGAGCAGAGCCGTCTCGATCCGGGTCGGCAGCTGCCAGGCGACCACGCTTGAGGGCCGTACGCCCAGTTGGTACAGACCGGCCGCGACCCGCTCCGAGCGGTCCCGCAGCTCGCCGAAGGTGAGGCTGCGGTCGCCCTGGAGGAACACGGGCCGGTCGGGGGTGAGTGCCGCCCTGCGCCGGACCAGTTCCCACAGGGTGGGCGATGCGCCCAGGGCGTGCGCGGTCTCGTTCATCGTCCGTGACCCTCCGTTGCTGACGGGTAGTCAGATCGTGCCGAGAGCGTAGAGCTCACCGCCTTGTCGGTCCAGGGGTGCGGGGCTAGCCTGCTATCTGACGGGTCATCAGATTGAGTGCTGGGCACCGCGGAGGGACACCATGACCGAACTGCCTCGGATCATCAGCGTCGACGACCATGTGATCGAGCCGGCCCACCTCTTCGAGACCTGGCTCCCGGCGAAGTACCGGGACCGCGGCCCCCAGCCGCTCACCGCGGGTATCGGCGAGCTCGCGTACATCGGCGGGAAATACCGGATCACCATGGATCCCGACGGCCCCCCGACCGACTGGTGGATCTACGAGGACCTCAAGTTCCCGTACAAGCGCAATATCGCCGCCGTCGGCTTCGACCGCGACGACATGACCCTCGAAGGCATCACCCGCGCGGAAATGCGCCGGGGGTGCTGGGACCCCAAGGAACGCCTGGCGGACATGGACCTCAACCATGTCGAGGCGAGCCTGTGCTTCCCCACCTTCCCGCGGTTTTGCGGGCAGACCTTCGCCGAGGCCCACGACAAGGAGGTCGCGCTCGCCTGCGTACGCGCCTACAACGACTGGATGGTCGAGGAGTGGTGCGGCGACAGCGGCGGCCGGCTGATCCCGCTGTGCATCATCCCGCTCTGGGACATCGGCCTGGCCGTCGCTGAGATCAGGCGCAATGCCGCACGCGGCGTCAAGGCCGTGACCTTCTCCGAGATCCCCACCTGTCTGGGGCTGCCGTCGATCCACTCCGGCTACTGGGACCCGTTCTTCGCCATCTGCCAGGAAACCGGCACCGTGGTGAACATGCACATCGGCTCCAGCTCCCAGATGCCCGCCGCCTCGCCGGACGCGCCGCCCGCCGTGCAGGCCTCGCTCAGCTTCAACAACGCCATGGCCTCGATGATGGACTTCCTCTTCTCCGGCGTCCTGGTGAAGTTCCCACGGCTGAAGCTGGCCTACAGCGAGGGCCAGATGGGCTGGATTCCCTACGCCCTGGAGCGCGCCGACGACGTGTGGGAGGAGCACCGGGCCTGGGGCGGGGTGCGCGATCTGATCCCCGAACCGCCTTCGACGTACTACTACCGGCAGATGTTCTGCTGCTTCTTCCGCGACAAGCACGGGGTCGCGTCCCTCGACGTCGTCGGCCGTGACAACGCCACCTTCGAAACCGACTACCCGCACGTCGACTCGACCTTCCCGCACACCAAGGACGTCGCGCTGGACCACGTCAAGGGCCTGGACGACGAGACGATCTACAAGCTGATGCGCGGCAACGCCATCCGCATGCTCGACCTCGACCTGGACCGTTGATGGACCTGACGTACACGGAGGAGGAAGAGGCCTTCAGGGCGCGGCTGCGCGAGTGGCTGGACCTCTCGCTTCCGAAGCTGTCCGCCCGGCCGGACCCGCTGGACTGGCCGGGCCGCCGGGCGTACGACACCACCTGGCAGCGGATGCTGTACGACGCCGGATACGCGGACGTCCACTGGGACGCCTCCCCGACCCAGCGCCTGATCTTCCTGGAGGAGACCGAGCGGGCGGGCGCGCCCTATGTCGGCGCGAACTTCGTCGGGCTGCTGCACGCGGGCCCCACGATCGCCGCCGAGGGCACGGCCGAGCAGCGCGAACGCTGGCTGCCGCCCGTGCTGCGCGGCGACGAGATCTGGTGCCAGGGCTTCAGCGAGCCGGACGCGGGCTCGGACCTCGCCTCCCTGCGGACGAAAGCCGTACGGGACGGCGACTCGTATGTCGTCACCGGCTCCAAGATCTGGACCTCTCACGCGGAGGTCGCCGACTGGTGCGAGCTGCTGGTGCGCACTGATCCGGACGCGCCCAGGCACCGCGGTATCTCGTGGCTGGCCATGCGGATGGACGCGCCCGGGGTCACGGTCCGCCCGCTGCGCACGCTGGCCGGGTCGGCGGAGTTCGCCGAGGTGTTCCTGGACGAGGTCCGGGTGCCGGTCGCCAACCGGGTCGGCGAGGAGAACGACGGCTGGCGCGTCACCATGGTCACCCTCTCCTTCGAGCGCGGCACGGCTTTCGTGGGAGAGGTCGTCGCCTGCCGCCGTACGCTCGGCGAACTGGCCGCGGCCGCACGCGCGAACGGCACCTGGGACGATCGGGTGCTGCGCCGCGGGCTCGGCCGCCTGAACGCCGAGTTCAGCGCCCTGTGGCGGCTCATCCAGTGGAACGTCAGCGAGTCCCAGAAGACCGGCGGCGTTCCCGGCGTCGGCGGCTCGGTCTTCAAGCTCCGCTACTCCCACGCGCGCCAGGAGCTGTACGAGGCTGCCGCCCAGATTCTCGGACCCGATGCCTTCGACCTCGACCGGCAGTGGGCCGCCGACCGGCTCTCCTCGCTCTCGTACACCATCGCGGCGGGCACCTCCCAGATCCAGCGGAACATCGTCGCCGAGCGGATCCTCGGCCTGCCGAAAGGGCGCTGATGGACTTCCGGTTGACCGACGACCAGCGTGCCCTCCAGAGGGGCGTACGGGAATTGTTGGCGGGCCGGTTCGGACCCGAGGCGCTGCGGGCCGCCGTGGACCGCGGCGGCACGGTCGACCGTGAGCTGTGGCGCGAGCTCGGCGCGGCCGGGTTCTTCTCGCTGCGCCTGCCCGAGGCGCAGGGTGGTGCCGGGCTCGGGCTGCCCGAGGCGGTGCTGGTCTTCGAGGAGGCGGGCCGGGCGCTGCTGAACGGGCCACTGGTCGCGACCCATGTGGCCGCCGAGCGGAGCCCGGAGGCGGCGGAGGGCACCTGCGTCGTCACCTGCGCAACCCAACTGCGCTCGCTGATCACGCACTTCGCCGCGGCGGACGCGGCCCTGGTGATCCACGGCACCGGGATACGCACGCGGCGCCCCAAGGACCTGCCCCACACCCGCCCCGTGCGGTCCATGGACCCGCTCACCCCCCTGCACCGGATCCCGGACGGGACGCCGAAGGCCCCGCCACGCCCGGACACCGTGCTCCTGACCGCTGCCGAGCAGCTCGGCAGCGCCGCCCGCACCACGGACATGGCCGTGCGATACGCGGGGGAACGCGAACAGTTCGGGCAGCCCATCGGCGGCTTCCAGGCAGTCAAGCATCTGTGTGCCCAGATGCTCGTACGCACGGAACTGGCCCGCAGCGCCGTCTACGCAGCCGCCATCACCGAGGACTTCACCGAGATCGCCGGCGCCAAGCTGCTCGCCGACGAGGCCGCGGTGCGCAACGCCCGCGACTGTCTTCAGGTGCACGGCGGGATGGGCTTCACATGGGAGGCGGAGGTGCATCTGCATCTCAAACGGGCCTGGCTGCGCGGGCAGATGTGGCTGACCGCCGCGGAGGCGGAGGAGATCCAGGCCGATGCCTTGGCCTCAGCACTCTGAAGCGTCACTGTGCGTCGATACCGGGTTGTGTCCTTGGGATGACTCGTCACGGCCCGGAGTCGGGGTCACGCTCCGGTACCCTCCGTTGGATGCGAGTGCTTCCGAGGCAGAGGTGTCACGGTGTTGCCGGTGCGGCGACTCCGGCCCCGGGAATGCGCGCCGCTCGCCCCCTGAGAGTACGGGCTGCGAGCCTGTGTTCGACTCCCCGCAACGTGCGTCGCACAGTATGCACCACGGGTACTCCTTCGCGCTGGAATATGCCCGAAGCGCTTGTTGCGGTGACTGTACGTCAACCATGCTGTCTCGTAACGGAGTCACGTTCGGTGACCTGGTCGAGGACCTTGTCGAGGCGCGAGGCGATGTGTCCGCCGGTTCGGATGGTGTGAGCGGTGCAGGTGCTTCTGGTTCAGTTGGAAGTCGGACCCGACCCCGCGGAGGTGGGACGAGCCCGCAGGTGGGCGCGATCGCGGCTCGCAGGGTCAGGGATAGGGGCCGACGAGCCGCTGGCCGAGACGCTGATCGTGCTGATCTCGGAGCTGGTCACCAACGCGGTCGTGCACACAGGATGTCCGGCGGTTCTGCGCATGCTCTTCGGCGCGGGAGTGACCGAGGCCGGGACGGTACGGGTGGAGGTCGCCGACATCAGCTCCTGCCCGCCGCGGCCACGGCACGCCGACGGCGACGACACCAACGGCCGCGGCCTGGAACTGGTCGACGGCCTCGCCGACCGGTGGGGCTGGAAGCCGGAGGGCACGGGCAAGTCCATCTGGTGCGAGGTGGACCGGTGTGAGGTGGGCCGGGGCGCACCGGAGGCTGTGTACGAGCCCGGAGTGCGGGGCTTCGTCACCACGCTGTAGACCTCACAGGACCGCGACCGGAGCGACGGGGGTTCCGGTGGCACCGACGAACGGCTCGGGCATCGCGGACAGCAGGAACGCATACCGCCGGTCCTCAGCACAGGCGGTGGACAGGCTCTCCAGGTTCCAGTTCTGGCCCTGGAGCATGCCCATCTCGACGAGATCGAGGGCATGCACGGGCAGCCAGAGGTCCTCGATCTCCGGCGGGAAGATCTCGAAGGTGAAGGTGTCGTTCGCGACGGCGGCGACATCGTGGGCGTGGAACCACTCGGGGGTGCGGACCGACAGGCCCGGGGACGGATAGCCGTAGGCGTGCTTGTCGCCGCCCAGGACGACCTGGATCTGTCCCGTCCGTACGAGAACGATGTCACCGGGCCCGACGGTGACACCGCCGAACTCCGCCGCCTCGTCCAGATCCTCGGGCGTCACGGCATGCCCGCCGGGCAGCCGGTCCAGTCCCTTGGCGCGCGCGACATCGAGCAGGACGCCGCGGGAGACGATGTACATGGCCTTGTCGATGCCGCTGAACTGCGCCCGGGTGTGCGGGGTGATGGTGTCGGCGGGACGGCCGTTGTAGATCTTCCCCGAATGGGAGACATGGGTCAGGGCGTCCCAGTGGGTCGCGGCCTGGAGCCCCATGGTCACGGCGTCGTCGCTGGTGGCGACGGTGCCGGGGCCGAAGAGCTCCTGATTGATCTGGACCATCGTGTGCAGGGGGTTCACCCGGCCCGGGATGACGCCGGTCTGGATGCCGTCCTGGTGGAGGGGGAGGGCGAGGGGGACGCGACGACCGCTGCGGACGGCCCCGGCGGCGGCTTTGACGATGTCGTCCGTGATCAGGTTCAGCGTGCCCATCTCGTCGTCGGCGCCCCAACGGCCCCAGTTGTTGACGCGTTTGGCGATCTCGTGGAACTCGGCCGGGAGTGACATCGGGCTGCCTCCTGGGGCTTGTGCTCACGTGTCCGACTGACCGTAGAATCTAACGAACCGTCAGAAACCGCGGGAAGGGGCCGGACGTGGGGAACTTCTTGGCAGGCAAGGTCGTGGCCGTCACCGGCGCGGGCCGCGGCATCGGCCGGGCGGTCGCACTGGCCGCTGCGGCGGCCGGGGCGCGGGTGGTCGTCAACGACTACGGCGTCTTGGTCGGAGGCGGCGAGCCGACGTCCGAGATCGCGTCGGCGGTCGTCAAGGAGATCGTCGCGGCGGGCGGCGAAGCGGTCGCCGTTGCCGACGACATCTCCACCATGGCCGGGGGCCGGCGGCTCGTGGACGTCGCGCTCGCCGAGTACGGGCGGATCGACGGAGTCGTGTGCGTGGCCGGGATCCTGCGCGAGCGGATGCTCTTCAACATGTCCGAGGAGGAGTGGGACCCGGTGGTCGCCACCCATCTCAAGGGCACGTTCACGGTCTTCCGGGCGGCGTCCGCGGTGATGCGCAAACAGGGCGCCGGAACCCTGATCGGCTTCACCAGCGGCAACCACCAGGGGAGCGTGGCGCAGGCCAACTACTCCGCAGCGAAGGGCGGCATCATCTCACTCGTCCGCAGCGCGGCGCTGGGCCTCAGCAAATACGGCGTCACGGCGAACGCGGTCGCGCCGGTTGCCCGTACGCGCATGTCCGCGAACGTCCCGACGGAGCTCAAGGAGATCGGCGAGCCGGAGGATGTGGCGGCGCTGGTCGTCTACCTGCTCTCCGATCGCGCCCGCGAGGAACGGATCACGGGCCAGGTCTACACGATCGCAGGCCCGAAGATCGCGGTGTGGGCGCAGCCGAGGGAACTGCGGGCCGGATACGCGGAGGGCGGCTGGACCCCGGAGAAGATCGCGGACTTCCTGCCGGGGACGGTGGGGGTGGACCCGATGCCGATGCTGGCGCGCGTCGAGGACATGGCGAGGGCGGCGGCGTCGGGGGACCGCCCGAACGGATAGAAGGCCCGCCCGTGCGGCCGAGCCGCATATCCAGCCCGTGCGGCGCTTGAGGACATGCGGCCGAAGGTCGCATGCGCGGCACAACTCCTGGGAGAAACCGTGGACTTCGAGTTCGGCCCAGCCGACGAGGCCTTCCGCGCCGACGCCCGCGCCTGGCTCGACGCGCACCCCGTCCCCACCCCCCGCGCCTGGGAACGCGAGCTCGGCCTCGCCGGCTGGATCGGGATCGGCTGGGCCGAAGCCGGGTACGGGAACCGGCGGGCCGATCTCACCCAGCAGGTCGTCTGGGCCGAGGAGTACGCCCGCGCCGGCGCCCCCGCCCGCGTCGGCCACATCGGCGAGAACCTGCTCGCGCCCACGCTCATCGAGCACGGCACCGAGCAGCAGAAGGCGCGCTTCCTGCCCGCGATCGCCCGTGGCGACGAGCTCTGGTGCCAGGGCTACAGCGAACCCGGCGCCGGATCCGATCTCGCCGGGATCAGGACCGCCGCGGTCCGGGACCAGGACACGTACCGGATCGACGGGCAGAAGATCTGGACCTCCCTCGCCCAGGACGCCGACTGGTGCTTCGTCCTGGCCAGGACAGAGCCCGGCTCGCGGCGCCACCATGGTCTCTCCTTCCTCCTCGTGCCCATGGACCAGCCGGGCCGTATCGACGTACGCCCCATCCGCCAGATGACCGGCACGAGCGAGTTCAACGAGGTCTTCTTCGACGGCGCCGAGGCCCGTGCCGAGCATCTCGTGGGCGGCGAGGGCAACGGCTGGCAGGTCGCGATGAGCCTGCTCGGCTTCGAGCGCGGGGTATCCACCCTGACCCAGCAGATCGGATTCGCCGAAGAGCTGGAGCGCGTGATCCGGCTGGCCCTTCAGAGCGGCGCCGCGGGCGATCCCGTGCTCGCGGACCGGCTCGTACGCCAGTGGGCCGAGCTGCGCACCATGCGCTGGAACGCCCTGCGCACGCTGGGCAGTTCGGATGACCCCGGCGCACCGAGCGTCGCCAAGCTGCTGTGGGGCGGCTGGCACCGGCGTCTCGGCGAACTCGCCATGGCCGTCCGGGGCGCCGCCGCGGCCATCGGCCCGTACGACTGGAGCCGCGAGCGCCCATACGAACTCGACGCACTGCAGCACCTGTTCCTCTTCACCCGCGCCGACACGATCTACGGCGGCTCGGACGAAATCCAGCGCAACATCATCGCCGAGCGGGTGCTCGGCCTACCGAGGGAGCCGAGATGAGAGGCGTCGTCTTCGACGGCAAGCAGCCCCAGGTGGTCGACGATCTGGAGATACGGGACCCGGGGCCCGGCGAGGTGCTGGTCGCCGTCGCCGCCGCCGGGCTGTGTCACAGCGATCTGTCCGTGATCGACGGCACCATCCCCTTCCCCGTGCCGGTCGTCCTCGGACACGAGGGCGCGGGCGTGGTCGAGGCGGTCGGCGCGGGCGTCGGTCATGTCGTGCCCGGCGACCATGTCTCGCTCTCCACACTCGCCAACTGCGGCGCCTGCGCCGACTGCGACCGCGGCCGTCCCACGATGTGCCGCAAGGCGATCGGCCGTCCCGGGCAGCCCTTCTCCCGCGGCGGCGAACCTCTCTTCCAGTTCGCCTCCAGCTCCGTCTTCGCAGAACGCACGATCGTCAGGGCCGTCCAGGCGGTGAAGATCCCCAGCGCGCTGTCGCTGACGTCAGCCGCGCTGATCGGCTGCGGGGTTCTGACGGGCGTCGGAGCCGTACTGAACCGGGCAAAGGTGGAGCGCGGCGACACCGTCGTCGTGATCGGGACCGGCGGCATCGGGCTGAACGTCATCCAGGGCGCACGGATCGCGGGCGCGTCCGCGATCGTCGCCGTCGACTCGAACCCGGCGAAGGAGGCCGCGGCCCGGCAGTTCGGGGCGACGGCCTTCTTTCCGTCGGCCGAAGGCGTGCGGGACACCCTCCCGACCGGCGCGGACCATGTCTTCGAGTGCGTCGGGCACGTCGGCCTGATCCGGCAGGCGATCGAACTGCTCGACCGGCGCGGGCAGGCGATCCTGCTGGGGATGCCGTCGGCGACGGCTGAGGCGTCCTTCGTGCCCGCGGCGATGTTCCTGGACAAGTCCATCCTGGGCTGCCGTTACGGCTCCTCGCGCCCGCAGCACGACATCGCGCTGTACGCGGAGCTGTACCGGCAGGGCCGGCTGCTGCTGGACGAGCTGGTGACCGAGACGTATCCGGTCGAGGACTTCGCGAAGGCGGCGGACGACACGCACCATGGGCGGGTGGCGCGGGGCGTGCTGACTTTCTGAACCGCCTCAGGCCGCCGCTTCAGCCGCACACAGCGGGCTCAGCCGCCCGCGGCGGCGCGGAACGCACGGCGGTAGGCGGTCGGCGGGACACCCAGCGCCGCCTGCAGATGCTGCCGCATCGACTGCGCCGTACCGAAGCCCGCGTCCCGTGCCACCTGGTCGACGGAGAGATCCGTGGACTCCAGCAGATGCCTGGCCCGCTCCACGCGCTGCCGCGTCAGCCACTGCCCGGGGCTGATGCCCGCCTCCTCGCGGAAGCGGCGGGTGAACGTCCGTACCGACATGGACTCCCGGTCGGCCATGTCGCGCAGCTGGATCGGCTCGTGGAGCCGACTCAGCGCCCATTCCCGCGCGCCGGTGGTGGTCGCCGACTGCGGTTCGGGGACGGGCCGGTGGATGTACTGGGCCTGCCCGCCGTCGCGGTGCGGCGGTACGACGGTGCGGCGCGCGACGTCGTTGGCGACGGCCGTGCCGTGGTCGCGCCGCACGATGTGCAGGCACAGGTCGATGCCGGCGGCGACGCCCGCCGAGGTGAGGACGTCACCGTCGTCGATGAAGAGCACATCTGCATCGACCTTGACGGAGGGAAAGAGCCGCTGGAAGTGCTCGGCGGACGACCAGTGGGTGGTGGCGGGCCGTCCGTCGAGGTACCCGGCGGCGGCGAGAACGTAACCGCCGGTGCAGATGGAAACCATGCGCGTGCCGGGCCGGATGTGCGCGAGGGCGTCGGCCAGTTCCTCGGTGAGCCGGCCCTCGTCGAAGACGGGACCCAGCTCGTACGAGGCGGGGACGACGACGGTGTCCGCCGTGGCGAGGATCTCCGGGCCGTGCTCGACGTGAATGTCGAAGTCGGCGTCCGTACGGACGGGGCCCGGGCTCAGTGAGCAGGTGACGATCTCGTAGAACGGATGGCCGTCCGTGTCCTTGGCGCGGCCGAAGATCCGGTGCGGAATGCCCAGCTCGAAGGGGAGCAGCCCGGTCAGGGCCAGCACGACAACCCGGTGCGTTCTGTCATCACCCATGGCCCGATCCTATCGAATGCTGTCTGTTGGGCCACTCGTTGGCGGAGGTCCGCCCCCGGATGCTGAGTGACGTGAACGAGACAACCGCTTCGCACGGCAGCCCGGGGACCCTGCGTCGGCCTCCCCGTATTCATCGCGCCTGGTTCGTCGCGATCGTCACCTTTGTGGCGATCATCGGCGCCGCGGCCTTCGCGTCCCTGCCCGGTCTGCTGATCGAGCCACTGCACGAGGAGTTCGCGTGGTAATGCTTTGGGGAACCAGAGGTCTCGTCCATCCGTCTCGGCCCCCCAAGCCCGTGTAGAGCCGCGTCGAGCAAGCGACTTTCCCGTTCTGGAAAGCCGGGGATCTTGACCATGCTGCCCGTAAGCCAGAAGCATCGAACGCGACAAGGACTGTCGACGTGAGGGGAAAGCCATGGGCGCACCGTTGCGGAAGCTGTCGGGAGACCCGGACTGCAAGAACGGAACGTGCCCGACGCTTTGGGGCACGGACGACGGCAAGGACTACGTGGTGCAGGGCTACGTGATCACCGATCCTGAGCGACTGGCACAGCTCGACCTGCCCGAGGGCGAGACGGCAGTCGTGGTTCCGGCCGCAGTGCTTGAGGAGTTCTTCCGTGCTCAGCGGTGAGGAGTTCGGCCGTCTCTTCGAGACCTTCGAGCGGACCGCGTTCCGGCTGGAGACGCTTGACGTGTACGACGTGGAGGAGGAGCGGGAAGAGATCGCTCGGTTCCTCGCGGGTGAGGACATGAGCCCGGAGTGGAGCGACAACCCATGGGTGCGCTCGATGACCGACAAGGGCAAGAGCGTGTCCCGCGTTCATGTCCTGCGCTCCCCTCTGACTGACTACCTGCGTTACGAGCTGTCGGCTTACCCCGGCAACATCAAGGCCGGGGAGTCCATCGCGATCATTGACCTTGCCGAGCAGAAGGTGACCGGCCTACCCGATCACGACTTCTGGCTCTTCGACGACCGTGACGTGTACCGCATGCACTACACCCCCGAGGGCGCGTTCATCGGCGGTGAGCTCCTGCCTGCCGACCGGCTGAGGGAGTACCGGGGTTACCGCGACGTGGCGCTCACCCGCGCCGTGCCGTTCGCGGCCTACTGGGAGCGGCATCACTGACCACGGAGTCGATCGGGAGAGCCCTGCGGGCACTGCGGGAAGCATCGGGACTGACCGGTGACGCGGTAGCCCGCAGGGCTTCCATGTCCGCAGGGAAGCTCTCGAAGATCGAGAACGGCCGGACCCTGCCCACTGTTCAGGACGTCGACCTGATCCTGTCCGCGCTCAGAGTCTCGGACACGGTGAAGGAACAGTTCCTCGAAACTGCCCGAGCCGAGGTCACCGAGGCCACAGCGTGGCGCCTGCTGCGCCGTATGGGCCCGTGGAAGCACCAGAACACGATCAAGGCCATCGACCAACACAGCCGCTCTCAGGCTGTTTCAGGGGCAACTCATCCCCGGACTCCTCCAGACACCGGAGTACACCACGGCGGTGTTCTCCCTGCCTCCAGCTTTGCCGGACGAGACCAAGGCTCGGACGGTGGCAGCGAGGATGGAGCGGCAGGCGACGCTCTACGAAGACGGCCGGTCGTTCTACTTCGTGATCTGTGAGCACGTCCTACGGTGGCTGATCTGCGAGCCAGTCGTGATGGCGGTACAACTCGATCGGCTCGTGTCCCTGTCCCGCCTCCCCAACGTGACCGTTGGGGTGGTGCCCCTGGCTGGTCGGATGCCGGACTTCCCCATGACGTGCTTCAGCATCCACGATGACCGGCTTGTGATCGTCGAGACGTTCCACTCGGAGATCACGACACGGGACCCCAGGGACATGCAGACCTACGTGGACACCTTCGAGCGATTCGCCGGCGTGGCGCTCTACGGCGACGACATGCGCGCCCTCGTCGAGAGCATCCGAGACGAGTTCTTGCCTCAAGAGAAAAGAGGGTAGGGACGCTGGGCCAGAGCCCCAAGGATGGATCACAGCGAGATCCAGGCGGGGAGGCCGTACGGGATGAGTACACCGAAGACGACGATGACGGGGCCGGTACATGTGACAGCTCCGGTCGGGGAGCCGGACCCTGTGGGCGGTTGCGGCGCGTGCCTCGGCATCGCTGTGAATCGAACCAACGCCCGGTCAGTTGGGGACTACTCGAAGGTGTCCGATGCGAACGTCGTTCTCCGTACGCACCTGCGGGAAGAGCACGGGGCCGAGTGATGGTGCGCTCCGTCATGCGGTACGTGAAGCATCGGATCACGCAGCACCCGGACACCGACGTGACCTTCGAAGCGGAGTGCCTTCACTGCAAGTGGACGGCCATGCCCTCTACGGACGGCGCGACGGTCGACGTGGAGTGCATGAGCCACACGGGCCGAAGCGGACACAAGGGGTTCCGGCGTCTCTGTACATCGTTCGCGATGGTGGTCCGGGACGGGTGACCGACAGACCCCCGGCGCATTGAGGGACGGCGAGCACCACGACCGAGGTGCGCTGGAAGGGGGAGCGGTTCGAGCGACCTGCACCCGCTGCGTCTGCCCCTGTAAGCCCGTGGTCGGCAGGGGCAGGCATCGTTACGCCTGTCGGACGGCGTCAGACACCCACGGTTGACAGCGGCCCCCGGCGTAAGCCGAGGGCCTGTCTGTGCCGCTGTGCGCCTGTTCAGGAGATCCCGGCCTGCTGGCAAACGGAGCGAACCGTCATGGCACTCCACTTCGCGGCTCTGCGCGGGGGCAGGCCCTCAGAGTCGAGCTGCGCACCGATGGCCCGGTAGCTCATCCCCTCCGCCCTCAGTTCGAGTATGCGGGCCTGTGCGGCCTGCTCCGTGGGGTTGGGTGCTGCGTCACGCTCTCGCCCCTCTCCGTCCCCGTGGAAGCCGTAGGCGTACGCCCCAACGGCCTTCCGTCCGGATGCTGCCTTGGCCGCACGCCCGTCCCGGAGACGCTTGACCACCATGCGCCGATCGAGTTCGGCGAACACGCCGATGACCTGTCGCATGGCCGTGCGCATCGGGTCGTCAGGGTCATCCTGGTGGACCTCCCCGCCATCGGCGGTGAAGACCTTCCCGCCGTCACGCCAGACCACAGCAAGCGTGGCTTCCTGCACTGTGAGCGCACGGGCCAACCGGTCGAGCCGAGGTATCAGCAGCCCCTCTGCCTCGCCCTCCCTGATGAGCAGCAGAGCTTCTGACAGGCCCGGACGGTCAAGCGCTTCGGTCGCACCAGACACGCCCTCATCGCGCGACACGTGAACGATGCGGTGACCGTTGGTCTTGGCCCACGCCTTGACGGCCTTCTCCTGTACGTCCAGGCCGTGCGAGCTCCGCGCTCACGCGGTGAAGCGGCCGAACGTCCCCCGGTGGAAGAGCAGTGGCGCACCGTCCTCACAGGCGCCGAGGGCTTCCACCCGGCCCACGACGATCAGGTGGTCGCCGCCCGTGTGCACCGCCTGGATCGTGCAGTCGATCCAGGCTGGTACGGATTCCAGGCGCGGCGACCCGGTCGCCGGTGCGCGGTCGTACCCGACGCCCGCGAACTTGTCCGCGCCGCTGATCGCGAAGCCCCGGCACAGCTCGCCCTGGTGCGCGCCCAGGATGTTGACGCAGAAGGCTCCGGCGCCCGCGATGCGCGGCCAGGTCGTCGACGTGCGGGCGACCATGAAGGCGATCAGTGGGGGATCGAGGGAGAGCGAGGCGAAGGACTGGCAGGCGAAACCGGCAGGGCCCGCCTCGTCGTAAGCCGTGACGACGGTGACGCCGGTCGCGAAGTGGCCGAGGACGCGCCGGAATTCGCCCGGGTCGACGGGCAGCCGCTCGTCGTCGCCGACGGCTCGCAGGTCCGGGCGCGGCAAGGCGTCGAACGGCTCGGTGGCCGTGGGGGCCCCGACCGACCTGAGGTATCGGACGGCGGTGGCCGCCATCCCTGCGTGTCCCATCACATCCTCATTGAACCTGACGAGGCGTCAGATTGGAACCCCGTGGAGGGCTGCCACGCCCTAGCTGTATTGACCCGGAGGGTTGTTGACGCGGCTGATGGGTGGCTGGCCTGCGAAACGGCCCCTGCGGCCGGGCGTTCGGCCCGGCCGCAGGGGCCGTCACGGCAAGCGCTTCAGAACATGGGTGAGCGCAGGGGCGGGCGAGGTCTCACAACCCCTGGACGTAGTACGGCTCGAGGGTCATCCAGCCGTTGGAGCGCGCGCCGTCGCGGCGGCCCGTGTCGTTCTTGGCGAGGGTGTACCAGGAGTCGACGTAGTCCGGATCGTCGGTCCACCAGTCGTCCGGAATGGCATCGAGGACCGCGTTCACCAACGGGATGTAGGCGCCCTGATCGGCGATGGTGAGCAGGATTCCGGCGATGGCCTTGGCGAGGTCGCGGTAGTTGGTGCTGCCGTCCTCCTCCATCATCACGACGTCGGCGAGGTTGTACTTGTAGTTGGACCAGTTCACCAGGATCTGGTTGGGGTGGTAGACGACCCCGTCCTTGTCCAGGTAGGGCATCTCGACCGGGTCGACGCGGACCCTGCCGTCCGAGCCGAAGCCGGTCACCAGCGAATAGACTTCGGCGTCGCCCTTGAACCAGGGCTCCTCGTCGTCCGAGAGCGCCACGCCGGTCATACGCGTGGTCCAGAAGCCCGAACCGGTGGTGCTCGCCCGCGGCGCTGTCAGGCCGCGCTCGCCGAACTCCTGGCGCATGACTTTCATGCCCGCGGCAAGGGCCTTGGACTCGTCGATGTCGAGCACATAGACGGGCCGGTCGGGTGTCCTGCCCGCGTCAAGGGTGTGGGCGGCGCCGTTGCTGTCGTATGCGGTGATCGTCTTGGCGTGATCGTCGGCCTCGGCGGCGGCGACCAGCGGAACGGCGCCCGCCTTGAGGTCCTTGCGCATCGAGTCCGCGGCCAGACGCAACCGCAGAAGGGAGCCGGTGTCCGCGCCGAGGCCCTTGGCGGCGGCGATCTGCCGGTCGGCCGAGACCAGCGAGGATGTGAGGCGCTTTCCGGCCTGCGCCGCGGCGGGCCGGCCGGTCAGCGCGCGCAGGTCCCCCTGCTTGTCGGCCAGGACCGCATCACGTACCTGTGAGCGCCAGGTCGCGTCGGCGAGCGAAGCGGCGAGCGCCCGGGCGGTCCGGTCCTCGACGCGGCCGACCGCGGCCGCGGTTGCCGCGCGGGACGAGGGGACCGAGGCGGCCGCCCGGTCACCCGCCCCGGTGCCTGCCGGGGCACCTGCCGCGGGAAACGCGGCAAGCTGGACGGCGGCCAGAGTGCTGACGGAAATGAGGGCACCGGCAAGGAGTTTGGGCCGGGCATGTCTACTGCTCAAGAGGTCCTCCTGAAGCGAGTGGGGGGCTTCCGGGGTCGCATTCGGATGGAGCGTGAGAGCGGTGCACGAGCGATCTACACGAGTAGATCTACTCGCGGGTACAGAATGACGGTGGCATGTCAGAAAAGCAACCGGTCAGTACCCAACTCAGGCCCTGCTGGGGTGAGTTGCCCATGAATGGGAGGACGCTCCAGCGACCCCGGTGCTCCAGGGAGTGTCGACCTAGAACCCCCGGTACTCAGGCGTGCGCCGCTCCACGAAGCTCGCCACGCCCTCGTTCGCATCCCGCGTCGTCATGTTGATCTCCTGCGCGGCGGCCTCCGCGGCGAAGGCTGCGGTCCGGTCGACGTCGAGCGAGGAATTCACCAGCTGCTTGGCGAGCCCGATCGCGCGCGTCGGTCCTGCCGCCAGGCGCTGAGCCCACTCGTGCGCGGTCTTGTTCAACTCCTCCACCGCAACGACCCGGTTGACGAGGCCGAGCCGCTCGGCGTCGGCCGCCGGGAGCGCGTCGCCGAAGAACATCAGCTCCTTTGCGCGCTGCGGTCCGATCAGCCGGGGCAGCAGATACGCCCCGCCCCCGTCGGGGACGAGACCGCGGCGCACGAACACCTCGATGAACGTGGCGGTTTCGGCCGCCAGGACCAGATCGCAGGCGAAGGCCAGATGCGCGCCGATGCCCGCGGCGGTGCCGTTCACCGCGGCGATCACGGGTTTCTCGCAGTCCAGTACCGCGCCGATCAGTCGCTGCGCCCCCAGGCGTATCGTCCGCGCGACGTCCCCGGCGACCCGTTCCCGGGCGGTCTGCGGGGTGCCGCGCAGATCCGCGCCCGCACAGAAGCCCGTGCCGGTCGCGGTGATGACGACGGCCCGCACCTCCGGGTCGGCGGAGGCGGCGGCGAGCAGCTCGGTGATCCTCTCCCGCTGGTCCCAGGTGACGGCGTTCTTCGCCTCGGGGCGGTTGAGGGTGATCCACGAGACGCCGCCCTCCGTGCGGTGGAGTACGTCGGCGCTCACCGGCACACCGCCAGCGCGTCCAGTGCCACGGCGCCCTGACCGCGCGGCAGTACCATCAGGGGATTGATGTCCAGCTCGCAGAGCTCGTCGCCCAGTTCGAGGGCCATCCGCTGGATACGCAGCACGACCTCCACCAGCGCGTCCACATCCACCGGCGGGCCGCCCCTGACCCCGTCCAGCAGCGCGCACCCGCGCAGTTCGCCGAGCATCGCGCGCGCCTGGTCCTCGCCGAAGGGCGGGACGCGTACGGCCGTGTCGTGCAGCACCTCGACCAGCACTCCGCCCAGGCCGACCGCCACCGTCGGCCCGAACAGTGCGTCCTGAGTCACGCCGACGACCATCTCGACGCCCCGCTCGACCATCTGGCAGACCAGGATCCCGTCCAGGTCCACGCCCTCGTAGCGTGCGATGTCGGTCAGCTCGCGATAGGCGTCACGTACCTGGCTGGCCGAGGTCAGCCCGACCTTGACCAGGCCCAGTTCGGTCTTGTGGGCGAGCTGTGTCCCGGACGCCTTCATGACGACGGGGTAGCCGACCAGGCCCGCGGCCCGGACCGCCGCGGCGGCGCTGGTCACCAGCTGTTCGCGCGGCACGCGGATTCCGTACGCCCGCAGCAGCGACTTCGCCGCGTGCTCGCTCAGCTGCTTGCCCGGGCGCATCAGCGCCTGCGCCTTGCGGAAGGAGGGGGAGGGGGTGCGCGGCGCCTCGTCGAAGGGCGAGAGATAGCCGGTGGTGAAGCGGTGGTGGTCCAGATACGCGCGGACGGCCGTGATGCAGTTGCCGAAGGTACGGAACGTGGCGAGGCGCGATGACCCGAGCAGCGTCTCGCGGTACGCCGCCTCCGTACCCACCGGCGATCCCCACACCACGCACACCAGCTTGTCCGTGGCCTCCGCCGCGTCCGCCAGGTCCTGGGCGAGCTTGTCGCTCATCGGCGGGAACGGGCCGGTGATGGGACAGATCAGCACCCCGACCGACGGGTCGTCGAGTATCGCGTCGATGATCTTGCGGCCGCGCCAGTCGCCCACCGGGTGCCCGCCGTTGTCCACGGGGTTCGCGACGTTCAGATACTCCGGTATCCAGGTGTGGAGCTCGGCCTGCTTGCCGGCGGAGAGCTGCGGGAGCTTCAGCCCGGCCGCCGTCGCCAGGTCCGAGAAGTGCGCGCCTGTGCCGCCGGAGATCGAATAGACGACGACACCGTCGGCCACCGGCCTGCGCGCCCGCGCCAACAGCGCGGCGGTGTCCTGGAGTTCGTCGAGCCCGTCCACGCGGATCACCCCGAACTGCCGCATGGCCGCGTCCACCACCTGGTCGGCACCGGTCAGCTTGCCGGTGTGCGAGGCGGCCGTCCGCGCCCCGGTCTTGGTCCGCCCGACCTTCACAGCGACGACCGGCACGCCGCGCCGCGCGGCCCGGTCGGCGGCGAGCAGGAACGAGCGGCCGTCCTTGAGGCCCTCCACGTAGCAGGCGATGGCCCCGACCTCGGGCCGCTCGGCGAAGTACGAGATGAAGTCGGAGGTTTCCAGATCGGCCTCGTTGCCGGTGGGCGCCCAGTGGGAGAGCCGTACGCCGAGCTCCTGCAGGGCGAAGACGGGCCGCCCCTGGTGCCCCGACTGCGTGATCAGCGCGATGGCCGGCCCCTGAAGGTCCTCCCGGAACTTCTCGAATGCGTTGAGATTGGTGTTGGGCCCGAGCAGCCGCAGCCCCGACCGCTCCACCGCTGCCGCCAGCCGGGCCTGCGCCGTCGCACCCTCCTGGCCGGTCTCGGCATAGCCGGATGCGAAGGCGACGGCGAACTTGACCTTGGCCTCGGCCAGTTCCTCGATGACCGGCAGCGGATCGCCGACCAGCAGCACGGCGAGATCGACCTGCTCGGGCAACTCGGCGACGGAGGGGACACAGCGCAGTCCGAAGACGCTCTCCCGGGAGCGATGCACGGGATACAGCCGTGCCCCGACGCGCTCGGCCCAGTCGACGAGCTGCCGGGTGATACCGGTGTTGGGCCGCCCGCCGTCGTCGGACGCCCCGACGACGGCGACGGAAGCAGGCCGGAAGAAACGGTCCAGATCGGGCACGGCCGAGTACAAGGGCCGACCGCTGACATCCAGATCACCGTCGACGGCGGTGACCGCGGCCGTGTCATGGACGGCGTTGCGGGGCTGTTCCCCGCAGGCCACCACACGTGCGCGGAGGTCGGAGGTGAGGGTGCCGTGAGTTGATCCAAGCATCGCTGTGCCCCGCTCCTGCTCGTTGGCCATTTAACTGACGTATAGTCAGATTACAGACCTGACGACCAGTCAGGAACACTCCTGCGTGTACGTGCTTTGTTCCCACCCAGCCTCGCCCCGAACTGCGGGCGCCTCCTCAATCGCCGGAGGGGCTGAAAATGAGCCCTCAGGCGGGCGGATTTGAGTGTGCGCGCCGGTACGGGGTCAGCCCGCCGCCACCGCCCGCGCGATCCGCCGCGCGTCGATCGCCAGCTCCCGGAACATCCCGCTGATCGGGTTCGTGAACCCCGTGAAGTACAGCCCCGGTGCCGTCTCGGGCGACCTTCCCCCGTGCACCACCGGCCGTCCCCGTTCGTCCAGTACACCGAGGTGGCCGACCATGCCCTCCAGGGCCCGGCGGTAGCCCGTCGCCGCGATCACCGTGTCCGGGGAGATCCGGGTGCCGTCCGCGAGGACCGCCTTGCCGGCGTCGAAGGAGTCCAGCGCCGCGACCGGTTCGACCTTGCCGGTGAGTACCGCGTCGATCAGGCCCACGTCCTGGACCGGGATCGCGCCTTCCTTGACGCGGGAGTACAGGCCCGTGTCCGGGCGTGGCAGGCCCTGTTCGGCGAGGTCGGGAACAGCGATGCGGCGCATGATGTCGCCCGCCCGGTCCACGAGGCGGACCGGCAGCCGGCGGACCAGGATGCCGGTGCGCTGGGCGGGCCAGCCCGCGGTCGAGCGGCGGACGATGTGCGGGATCGTCCGTACGGCGATGCGGACCTTGGCGGCCCCGCCCTCCACCAGGTCGACGGCTATCTCCGCGCCCGTGTTGCCGATGCCGACGACCAGCACGTCCTTGCCCGCGTAGGGCGCTGCGTTGCGGTACTCGCCCGCGTGCAGCAGTTCACCGGTGTACGCCTCGTGGCCCGGCCAGTCCGGCAGCCTCGGGGTGTGGTTGAAGCCCGTGGCGACCACGACGGCCCGGCCGGTCAGCTGCCGGCCGCCGGTGGCGTGGAGCAGCCAGTCGGCGCCGGGCTGCTCGATACGGGAGACCTCGACGCCCGTGACGATCTCCAGCTCGTGGAACTCCGCGTACTTCTCCAGGTAGCGGATCACGTTGTCGCGGGAGACCCAGCGGCCGAACTGCCGCGGCATCGCGAGCCCGGGCAGCCCGGAGAGCCGCCGGGTGGTGTGCAGGTGCAGCCGGTCGTAATGCCTGCGCCAGGACGCGCCCACGGACTCGGACTTCTCCAGCACCACCGCTCGTACGCCCCGCTCCCGAAGTGCCGCGGCTGCCGCGAGACCACCCGGGCCGGCGCCGATCACGTACACGGGCCGGTCATTGGTGAGCGTGATGTCCTTTTCGTCGGCCATGAACCGTGAGCGTAATCGCGTGATTACTCGATGGGTCTCAGTCAAGACGGGAATTGGTTGCGAATTGATCACGCCCGCACACCTCTTGCGCACATGCCTTCGCATCCGCTGAACTGACGTACCGTCAGAATTAAGAGAGAGGGAGTCCGGGATGGAGACCGTCTGGCTCGCCGGCGCCGAATGGCTGGCCGTACTCCGCATCGGTCTCGGCCTGTGGTGGCTGGAGAGCTGGCGCCACAAGGACAAGAAGGGCTGGTTCGAGCGCGGCACCGGCATTTCCTGGGCCGCCGACGTCGCGGGCAGGCACAGATGGCCCGTGGTGAAGAACGGCTTCGAGAAGGTGGTCCAGCCGCGCCCCAGGGCCATGGCGTACATCGTCGTCTACGCCGAACTCGCCCTCGGTCTCGGACTGATCGTCGGCTTCCTCACCCCGATCGCCCTCCTCGGCGGACTGCTCCTCAACCTGATCTATCTGGTCCTGATGATCCACGACTGGGCCGAACAGGGGCAGAACGCCATGATGGCACTCATATCGTTCGTCGCCCTCTTCGCCATGTCCTGGCAGACCTGGTCCCTCGACAGCGCGCTCGGACTGTTCTGATGCCCGCGGCACCCCGCTTCGACCTGCCCGAGGCCGACGACTTCACCCGGCCGTTCTGGGACGCGGCTGCCGAAGGCCGGCTGCTGATCCGCCGCTGCCGTGCCTGCGCGAAGGCGCACCACTACCCGCGGGAGTTCTGCCCGTACTGCTGGGGCGAGGACGTCGAATGGGAGCGGGCGAGCGGCCGGGCCACGCTCTACACATGGTCGGTCGTGCACCGCAATGACCTCCCGCCGTTCGGTGAGCGCGTTCCGTACACCGCCGCGGTCGTCGATCTTGCCGAAGGTCCGCGGATGATGACGGAAATCGTCGAGTGCCCGCAGGCGGAGCTGCGGATCGGCATGGAGCTGGAGGTCACCTTTCGTGCGGACGCCACGGGCGCTGCGGATGCTGCCGAGGGGGACGGCGTGGCCGTCCCGGTGTTCCGGCCGGCGGATCAGGGCCAGAGCAACTCCCTCACCCAGGAGTCCTCTTCGCGCCGGTAGCGCAGCCGGATGTGGCGCCGCTGCCCGTCCCCCTGGAAGAACTCCACCTCGTACGGCCCCAGCACATAGAGCGTCCAGGTCGGCACCGGCAGGTCCGGCTCCCTCCGGGCCCGGTCCCACGCGGCCTGCGAGGCGTACATCAACTCGTCCTGGGAATCCAGGACTTCACTCTGGCGGCCGGTGAGCGCGGCGGCCAGAGCGCCGGTCGAGCGGGCATGCAGATCGGCCTGGCTCTCCGGCGGGCTGCCCGACGTCACCCGTCCGCGGATCCGGATCTGGCGGCCCTGCGCCGCCCAGTAGAAGCCCAGGGCGGCCTCGGGGTTCGCGGCCAGCTGCCGGCCCTTCGCGCTGGTGGAGTGGGAGGCGAAGTGCCAGCCGCGCTCGTCCGCGTCGTGCAGAATCAGCGTCCGTACGTCGGGAAGCCCTAGCTCGTCCACGGTCGCCAGCGTCATGGTGTGCGGCTCGGCCTGAGCTGCGGCCACGGCCTCCGCGAACCACCGGTGGAACAGCGGCAGCGGTGTTCCGGGCGCGGTGGCCGGGTCGAACGCGGGAAGCTCGGTGTCCCACACCCGCTGCGCGTGCAGCAGCGTACGGAACGCCTTCTGATCGTTGCCCCTGTGATCCATACGGTCCATACGGCCAGTCAACACCAGCGGATGCGCCCGGACGACGCGACAACCGCGCGGACCGCCAGGAGGAGGACCCGCCCGTGACCAGTCCGAGGGCGAGCCCGAAGAGCTTGCCCGGTCCGAGGTTCGGGCCGGGTGGGTTTACGGGACGCTCGGGCCCTCGACGACGCGCCCGTCGGAGTCGTAGGGCCAGGCGTTGCGCGTGCAGCCGTTGAGCCCCTTGATCTGCTGCATCATCACGGGGGCGGGCTTGCCGCGGCCCCCGCAGCCCTGGTGGCCCCGGCCGAGCCGGTGACCGACCTCGTGGTTGACGATCAGCGCGTGGTACATGTCGGGCCGTCCCCGGTAGTACGGGCTGAGCAGCAGCCATCGCTTGAGGTTGACCACGACGTCGTTACCGCCGCTGCAGTTGACTTCGCCGCCGGTGTCCAGGCCGAACGCGGCGCACAGCTTGTCCGTGGTGTCGGCGGAGGCCAGATGAACCTGACTGGGCGCCGGCGTCCGCCCCTCTTCCGTTCTGCCGGGCGCCGTTCGCGTACGCGCACAGCGCCCCACTCGCCAAGAGAAGACGGCGGGAACGGGGAGTCAGTTCGCCCGGCCCCCGGTGAGGCTGTGTCCGGCCGTGGCCCGGCGTCAGTCCCGGCCCAGCACCACCGTTGCGGACGAGCAGAACCAGCCCCCCGTGCCGGACGCCACCGCAAGCCGCGGCGGGGCTCCGTCCCGTCGCCGCACCTGGTGGCCGCCTGCCTCGCCCCGCAACTGCCGTACCGCCTCGACCAGCAGAAACAGCCCGCGCATCCCCGGATGGCAGGCGGAGAGGCCGCCGCCGTCGGTGTTCACCGGCAGCTCACCGCCGGGCCCGATCCGGCCCTTTTCGACAAATGGGCCGCCCTCTCCCTTGGCGCAGAAGCCCAGGTCCTCCAGCGTCACGAGAGTCATATAGGTGAAGGCGTCATAGAGCTCGGCGATGTCGATGTCGGCGGGTGTGACACCCGCGCGCTCGAAGGCGAGGCGTCCGCTCACCGCCGCCGGGGAGACGGTGAAGTCCTCCCACTCCGACATCGTGGTGTGCGAGACGTACTCACCGGTGCCGAGGATCCACACCGGAGCCTTCGCCGTGTCCCGCACGTACTCCTCGGCCGCCAGCAGCACCGCGCAGCCGCCGTCGCTGCGGATGCAGCAGTGCAGTTTGGTGAAGGGGTCCGCGATCATCGGCCCGTCCAGCACCTCGTCGACGGTGACCGGCTCGCGGAACATCGCGTCCGGATTGGCCGCGGCGTTCGCCCGTGCCTGGACGGCCACCGAGGCGAGCTGTTCCAGCGTCGTGCCGTACTGGTGCATATGGCGGCGGGCGGCCATCGCGTACTTGGCGATCAGCGTGTGCCCGTACGGAACCTCGAACTGGAGCGGTCCGCGCGCGCCGTAGGAGAGGTTGGCGGTGCGCCGCCGCGCCGTGATGTCGGCCCGTGCCGTCGATCCGTAGACGAGGAGCACGGCATTGGCGTGACCGGCCGCGATCGCGTCGGCCGCGTGTGCCGCCATGACCTCCCAGGTGGCGCCGCCCACAGCGGTCGAGTCCACCCAGCGCGGTTTCAGGCCCAGGTATTCGGCGACCTCGACCGGGGCGAGGATGCCGAGGCCCGCCGAGCCGAAGCCGTCGATGACGGAGCGTTCGAGTCCTGAGTCGGACAGTGCCCGGCGCGCGGCCTGGGCGTGCAGGGCGTAGGGCGTGGGGCCATCGATACGCCCGCAGTCCGAGAGGGATATGCCGACGATGGCGACCTTGCGCGGAGTTCGCGGGGTGGATGGCATGAATCTGACGGTACATCAGTTAACTCGGGTTGCGTGAATGCGGGCGACCGCCACGGCGCCGGGCGAGGTTTGCTGAACACGCCTCTGTGCATCTGGACCCTCCCGCTCTAACATGACGGGCCGTCAGATACGGAGGGGATCCCATGGACACCGCCTTCACCGCGGAGCAGGACGAGATCCGTCGCACCCTGCGCGAGCTGCTGGCCAAACGGTCGGGCCCGGACGAGGTCAAGGCCGCTGTCCGCACCCCCGCCGGGTACGACCCGCAGCTGTGGGCGCAGCTGTCCGGGCAGCTCGGCCTGCCGGGCCTCGCACTGCCCGCGTCGTACGGAGGCGTGGGCTGCGGCCTGACCGACCTCGCGCTCGCATGCGAGGAGACCGGGCGGGCTCTGCTGCCCTCGCCGCTGCTGGCCACGGCCGGGCTCTGTGCGCCGCTGATCGCCGCACTGGGGACGCCCGAGCAGCGGGGCGAACTGCTGCCCCGTATCGCGGACGGCTCGCTGACCTGCGCATTCGCCGTGCCGGGCGGGGGCCTGGCGCTCGCGCTGGCCCTGAGCGGCGACAACACCTCGGGACAGTGGGCGGGCGGCGGCCGGGCCGGTGGCGTACAGGCGCGGCCCGGGGACGGCGCGACATGGATGCTGTACGGGGAGGCCGGCCAGGTCCTCGACGGGCACAGCGCCGGATTGCTGCTCGTCGCCGCGCACACGGGTGGCTACGCCCGCAGCCGTACCCTCCTCTTCCTGGTCCGGGCGGATGCGGCGGGTCTGGCGCGCACCCGGCAGACCTCACTGGACGAGACACGGCCGCAGGCACGGATCGAACTGCGGGACTGCCCGGCCCGGCTGCTGGGCGAGGACGATGCGGCGGATGTGCCGGAGGCGCTGGCGGCCGTGGGGGCCGGAGCGGCGGCCCTGCTCGCGGCGGAGGCGGTCGGCGCGGCGGCGAGCGCGCTGGACCGGACGGTCGAGCATGTCCGCGCCCGCGAACAGTTCGGCCGGGCGATCGGCTCCTTCCAGGCGGTCAAGCACCGGCTCGCCGACCTGTACGTATGCGTCCAGGCGGCACGCTCGGCGGCGTACTACGCGGCCTGGGACCCGGCGGAGGGCGGGCTGGCGCTGGCCCAGTGCCTTCAGGCGCTGCGGACGGTGACGGGCGAGGCGATCCAGCTGCACGGAGGCATCGGCTTCACCTGGGAACACGAGGCGCATCTCTACTTCAAACGGGCGGCCGCGGACGAGCTCCTGTTCGGCCCGGTCCACCGGCTGCGCGCCCATGCGGCCGAACGGGCGGGACTGTTCGCGACGCGGTGACGGGGTGGGCCGACCGCACATTCGGCGGGGAAAAAGCCGACGGCGGCCCCCATGGCAGGGACCGCCGTCGGTGTGACAGGACTCGGTGCAGGTAGCGGAAGCTACTTCGTCGGCTTCTTGCCCGTGATGCCCAAATGCACCAACAGCGCCAGATTCGGCTTCAGTTCCGCCTGTTTCACACCCCAGGTCGTGAACCCCTTCTGATGCGACGCCACCGCCGCCAGCATCGCCACCAGCGATCCTGCCATCGCCGCCGGGCTGACGTCCTTGTCGACCTTGCCCCTGGACTGCAGGTCCTTCACGGCGTCCGTGAGAGAGTTGGTGACGGAGTTGAGGATCTTCATGCGGATCTTGTAGAACCGCTTGTCCCCCTCCGCGGCCCCCAGGTCCACCACCCGCAGAATCGCGTCGTGGCGTCGCCAGAAGTCGAGGAAGCCCTCGACCAGTTCCTCCGACGTCTGCCAGCCCGCCTTGCCGACCCAGGAGCGGCCGGAGACGAGTTCGGTCAACCCGGCGCCCTCCTTGGCCATTTCCTCGGCGATCTCGAGGACCGCGCCCTCGACGTCGGGGAAGTACTGGTAGAAGGTCGCGGGGGACGTGCCCGCCTTCCGGGCCACGTCGATGACTTTGACGTCCCGGTACGGCGAGGAGCTGAGCATCTCGCTGAGGCAGTCGAGCAGCTTCTGCCGCGTCGCCTGTCCGCGTCGTCCGGCCACGCGGCCGTCGACGGTGCGTACTTGTCCTGTCATGCCGTCAGCTTACCGAGGGGTGATCGGCGCGCGATTCGGCCGACTGCAAATGGGGTGCACCAATAGTCTTATCAACAGCCTGTGGACAACTTCGGTGGACAACTCAACAATTCCGGGCCCCGTTCATGCCGCATTGTCGGCACGCAGTCGCGTAATGAGGCAAATGTTCGATTTGATTCCCTGCGGCCCGCGGCGGGCGCCGTTAACTTGAGTGTGACGGGTGCCACACCCGCCTCCCCCTGCGGCCCGGCGGCCGTGGGAGGTACCCCATCCCGCACAGGGAAGGAACCAGGTCCATGGCCGCATTCCCAGAGGGCACGCCGTGCTGGGTGGACGCAGCGCTCCCCGATGTCGAGGCGGGCAAGCGCTTCTACGGTGAGCTGTTCGGCTGGACATTCGGCGAAGGCGAAGGCCCGCAGGCCGACGCCTTCAGTGACGGGAAGCTCGTCGCGGCCCTCGTGCCCAAGACCGACGGCCGGATGCCCACCGTCTGGGGGGTCTACTTCGCCACCGTGGACGCGGGCACACTGGGCCGGAAGATCAGCGACGCCGGCGGCCAGGTGATCAGCGACCGTCAGCCGGTCGGGACATCCGGTACGGCCAGCATCGCCGCGGACCCCGGCGGGGCGGTCTTCGGGCTCTGGCAGGCGGGTGACAGGGACGGCTTCGAGAAGCAGGGTGAGCCCGGCTCCTTCTGCTGGGCCGAGGTGTACACCCGGGACCCGGAGCACGTCGATCCGTTCTACGAGTCGGTCTTCGGCTTCCAGGGGACGGACCTGCCCGACTCCTCCGTCGACTTCCGTATGTGGTCGCCCGCCGGTGCCGAGCCCGGCGAGGACACCGCGATCGGCGGCCGCAGCGTGATCACCGACGCCTTCCCGGCCGAGATGCCCGGCCACTTCCTCGTCTACTTCTGCGTCGAGGACTGCGACGACTCCGCCGCGGCCGTCACCCGCCTCGGCGGGCGCGTGCAGGCCCCGCCCTTCGACATTCCCTACGGGCGCATCGCCGTGTTCTCCGACGACCAGGGCGCGACATTCGCCGTACTCGCCGAACCGAAGGCCGCCTGAAGGCAGCCTCGCGTCCCGCCCGCGCGGCTGAACCGTCGCAGGCCCGATGCAGGCCCGATGCAGGGCGGATGTCGGCTGCATGCAGGGACGAGCCGTGCCCGAATCCGGGTGAGACACCCCGATCCGCCCCCGGGTTCGCAACCGCCGCCTTCGACAGGAAGAATCAGGGTGCGCACCGCTGAGGGCTCGGTGGTGAGACGCTGCACGGGGCTGTAGGTGACGGGCTCCATTCTTATGGGGCCCGTACGGGGAGGTGGCAGGCAAGTGATGGAGCAGCTGACGCAGCATGACCCGAGACGGATCGGTCCGTTCGAGGTGCTGGGCCGGCTCGGTGCCGGCGGCATGGGACTGGTGTATCTCGCCCGTTCCGCGTCCGGTCGCCGGGTGGCGATCAAGACGGTGCGTACCGAACTCGCCGAGGACCAGCTGTTCCGCGTCCGCTTCACCCGGGAGGTGGAGGCGGCGCGGGCCGTCAGCGGTTTCTACACGGCAGCCGTCGTGGACGCCGATCCACGGGCAGCCGTGCCCTGGCTGGCCACCGCGTATGTGCCTGCCCCCTCCCTCGAAGAAATAGTGAATGAGTGCGGGCCGATGCCGGCCCAGGCGGTCCGCTGGCTCGCGGCCGGGATCGCCGAGGCGCTGCAGTCCATCCACGGCGCGGGCCTCGTCCACCGCGACCTCAAGCCCTCGAACGTCCTCGTCGTGGAGGACGGGCCGCGCGTCATCGACTTCGGTATCGCGTCCGGTGTCTCCAACACCCGGCTGACCATGACCAATGTCGCCGTGGGCACACCTGCGTACATGTCACCCGAGCAGGCGCGCGACTCCCGCAGCGTGACCGGCGCGAGCGATGTGTTCTCGCTCGGCTCCACGCTCGTCTTCGCGGCGACCGGGCATGCACCCTTCCACGGCGCGAACCCCGTAGAGACCGTCTTCATGCTGCTGCGCGAGGGCCCGGACCTGGAAGGCCTGCCCGGCGAACTCCGGCCGTTGATCGAGTCCTGTATGCAGATGGATGCCGGACTGCGGCCCACGCCCGAGGATCTTCAGGCCCAGCTCGCCCCCCATCTCTTCTCCTCCGGCAGCGACGACAGCGGGACCGCGTCCGCGTGGCTGCCCCTGCGGGCCACCACGATGATCGAGCGCCGCCGCGGCGGACGGCCCACACCCCCGGCCCCCGCCCAGCGCCCTGCCGAGCCCGCCCCGCCGGCCCCCCAGGCGCCGCCGCCCCGTCAGGGCGCCGACTGGGACTCCGCCTGGCGCGGCAGCGACCCGCGTACCGGACAGGCGCCGCCCGCCGCGGTGGCCGCGGCCGCCGGACCGGTGCGGCTGCCCGGCTCCAAGGTCCCGATCGGCCCCGGCCCCCGGGTCGCCGACGCGGGCCGCGGTGCGGTCGCCGAGGCCGGTCCCGCGACGGGCTGGGTCCGCCCGCCCACGGCGCTGAACGGCGCCGAGGCCGCCACCAGCGCCGTCCCCGCACCCGCACCGGCGCCCGACCGGGCCCCGGCCGGGCGCCCCTCCGCATCCCCGGACGGTGGCGCCGGACACTGGCGGCCCTGGCGTTTCAGGATGTCGAACGACGTCTGGGGCACGCCCGTGGTGTCCGGAGGTCTGCTGTACGTCACCTCCTTCGAGGTGCACGCGCTGGATGTGGGCAGCGGCCGCCGCCAGTTCAAGACCAAGGACGTGGCCTGGGCGATGGCCGTCGCCGGGGGGCGTATCCACGCCTCCGACGGCCCCTCGTTGTACGCACTCGACGCCGCGAGCGGCCAGGAACGCTGGCGGCTCCAGACGGATGCGTGGGTGTACTCCCTCAAGGTCGACCGCGGCACGGTCCTCACCGGGACGCGCGGCGGCGGCGTACAGGCATGGGAGGCATCCAACGGTGAGAAGTTGTGGGAGATCACCGGAGCGCAGACCGACTTCGAGACCCCTGAGGCCGGGCCCGCGATCGTCGGCGACACGGTGTACGTGTGGCAGGACGCGAGGCTGCGCGCGCTGGAGGCCCGTACGGGCGTCGAGCGCTGGTCCTACCCCATCGGCGACGCGGCGTCCTGCGGCAGTGTGCCGGTCCGCGTGCATTCCGCCTCCGACGGCTATGTCTATGTGGCCGCCGGCACCCGAGTCCTCGCCATCGACATCACAGGCGGGCTTGTGCGCTGGCACTTCGAGGCTCCCGCGGTCTTCCTCTCGCCGCCGGTCTTCGCACCCGGCCCGGCGGTGACGGGCGGCGGCGTGTATCTCGCCGACTACCTCGGCACGGTGTACGCCCTGGACGCCACCACCGGCAAGGACCGCTGGCGCATCGCCACCGAATCGCGCCAGTCCAGCGAGCCGGTCCTGGTCGCGGGCGGCAATATCCATGTCGGCAGCGGCAGTGCGCTCTACACCCTGGACGCCGTCACGGGCACCCCCATGTGGCGCTTCGCCGCGGGCGGCGAGGTCATCGGCGCACCGGTCGTCGCGGACGGCCGCGTCCACTTCGGCTCCGCGGACCATGTGCTCTACACCCTCGACGCGAGCGGCGGCCAGCTGCGATGGAAGCTGGCGACGGGCGGCGAGATCACCGGCTCCCCGGTGGCGCAGAGCGGTGTCGTGTACGCGTGCAGCAAGGACCGCTGTGTGTACGCGCTGGACGCGGTCAAGGGCACGGCGACCGGCCGGGGGGCGCCGGGATGACGGGGAGGGCCCCGATGGCGACGGGCACGGTCCGGGCGTAGCGTCGTGACCGAGAGCGGCGCAGGGAGGCCGGTGATGATGCGCAACGTCATCGGCTCGGTCCTCGCCCTCATTGGAGCGACGGCCGCCGTATGGAGCCCCTTCCGTGACTGGTACGACGGCCGTCACGGCCGCTACTACCGCATCCAGGACCTGTTCAACGGCATCACGGACGTCAAGGCCGATCTGCAGGTCTCGATCCTGCTGCCCTTCGCCTTCGCGGCCCTGGTGACCCTGATCGGCCTCGTCCTGCGCTCGCGGCTGCTGGTCGCGCTCTCGGGGGTGATCGTGCTCGGCTTCACGGTCCTGTGGATGGTCCGCCAGGGACAGGCGGCGGGCAGCCTGACTCTCGGAGGCGAGGGAGGCGGTCTCGGTGACGGGGTCGCATGCGCGGTGGGCGGCGGCGTACTGCTGCTGGTGGCCGCGGTGGTGATGAGCGGCCGCACGGACCCGGAGCGGGACACCGAGCCGCCGACCCTCCGGTGATTCGCGACTGCTACGGTGTCGCGCGCTGTCGTCAGGTACGTCAAGTGCCGCAGCACCGGGGGAAGGTGGCCATTGTGCGCCGGCATGCAAAGCTCGCGGCCGTACTCGTCGTCGTGATGCTTGCCCTGACGGGCTTCTCGAACTCGCACACGACCGGCAAGGGCGGTAAGGGCGGCAAGAGCAGGTCGAAGAGCGGCGGGGGTGGCGGGGGCGGCTGCTCGAACTCGAAGAAGTCGAACGGCGGTTACCACGACTACGACGATGACGACTACGGCTCGTCCGGATCGTCGGTCTCCTCCGGCTCGGACTCGTACACCGGCGCACCCACGCCGACGGACTCGGCCACCGCCGCGGCGCGCGCCTATGTCGTCGACTGTGTGAACAAGGCCCGCGGCAAGCGCAAGGCCGACACGTCCGCCACGGTGAAGGTCGTCGCGGAGGCAGGCGCTTCACACCGGTACGAGGTGGACGTGGTGTTCCTGAACGCCGGGGGCGATGTCGTCGACCGCGGATACACCGACGTCACGCTGGACGGCGGGGAGACCCGGACGGTGCAGGTCAGGATGCAGAGCCCCACGTCGGTGGCGCGGGTGAGCAAGTGCGAGGCGCAGGCGCGGAGCGACGACTGAGGGCTTGAAGGCGCGTCAGGGCCACGCCTTCAGCCCGGAGGGCGGGGGCTGTATCGATGTGCGGCTGGGCTGGGCCCTGTCCGGTCGATCTTGCCGGGCTCGCGTGGGCCCGCGGCAGGCGCCCCCCCGCCCGGGCTACCGCAACCGGTACCCGCCCCGCCCCCGCCCCTGGAACAGCTCCGCCTGCCCCTCTGCCGCCAGATTCCCCAGAGCGATCAGGTGCGGCGCATGGGCCACCGCCTGTCCCCGCGCCCCCTCCCGGGCCGCCCACACAGCCCGTACCGTCCCCTGCACCGCCCCCGTGGGGTACGACGCGATGATCCGGGCGCATCCCAGCGCCGCGTCCAACGCCCCACCCGGCTCCGTGAGTTCGGACACCAGCCCCGTCTCGTACGCCCGCCGCGCCGACGTCCGTTCCGCCGTCCCCATCAGCGCTGTCCGCGCCACTTCGCCGTACGGCATGCGCTGTGCCAGATAGATCGTTTCGTACGCGCTGACCATGCCGTATGTCGTATGCGGATCGAAGAATGTGGCTTCCCGCGAGGCCACCACGAACTCGCTCTCGCCGAGCAGATAGAAAGCCCCGCCGCACGCCATCCCCTCCACCGCCGCGATCACCGGCTTCCACAGGTCGTTCGCCTTCGGGCCGATCGCGATCAGCGGATCGTCGATCGAGTACGGGGACGAGGGCTGCCGCACGTCCACCGAGCGGTCGATGCCGGTGCAGAAGGCCTTGTCGCCCGCGCCCGTCACCACCACCGCCCGCACGGTGTCGTCGAAGCGGAACTCCCGCCACACAGAGGCCAGTTCCCCAGCCATTCCCAGATCGATCGCGTTGTGCTTCTCGGGCCGGTCCAGCGTGACGCAGGCGACGCCCGTCTCCTTCTCGGTCTCGACACGGACGCTCATGCCCGCTCCAGGAGCCAGCGCGGCACGGTGATGCCGTCGAGTCGCGTGAACGCCACCTTCACCCCGGCGCCGATCCGCAGCCCCGCCGGGTCGACGGAGTCGAGCGGGGCATCCGGCGCCGCGACCACATTGCCCACCAGCCGGATCCGGGGCGCGTCCAGGAGTTCGACGACGACCGCGTTGTACGGAGCCACGGCCGCGTACGCGGGCAGCAGCGGCGGGTGGGGGACGACATAGGACCAGATCCGGCCGCGCCCGCTCATCCTGCGCCACTGGCTGTCGAAGGACCCGCAGTGCGGACAGCAGGGCCGCGGCGGGAAGCGCAGCTCACCGCAGGCAGCGCAGTTCTGGATGCGCAGCTCGCCCTGCGCGGCGTACTCCCAGAACGGCGCGCCGTCCTCGTCGAGGACCGGTGTGAGCATCTCAACTCCTCAGCAGAACGGCCGACGTGGGAACTCCCTCGCCCGCTGTGACCAGGCAGGTAGCGGCGTCGGGGACCTGTGCGGTGGACGTGCCGCGCAGTTGCTTCACACCCTCGTTGATGAGGTTGAAGCCGTGGACATACGCCTCGGAGAGTCCGCCGCCGCCGGTGTTGAGCGGGAGGCGGCCCCCGATCTCCAGGGCGCCGCCCTCGGTGAACGCCGCGCCCTCACCCCTGCCGCAGAAGCCGTAGCCCTCCAGGGAGAGCGGTATGAGCGGGGTGAACGCGTCGTATATCTGGGCGACGTCCACGTCCTGCGGGCCGAAGTCGGCGGTCTTCCACAGCCGGCGGGCGGCCGTCCAGGCGGGTCCCGTGAGCGGGTCGTCGTTCCAGTAGTTGACCATTCCGTGGTGCTGGGAGGGCAGGCCCTGGGCGGCGGAGTGGACGTAGACCGGCCGGTGCCGGCAGTCGCGGGCGCGCTCGGCGCTGACGACGACGCAGGCCAGCGCGCCGTCGGTCTCCAGGCAGTTGTCGAAGAGGCAGAGCGGCTCGCTGATCCAGCGCGAGGTCATATACATGTCGCGCGTCAGGGGCCGTTCGTACATCACGGCGGCGGGGTTCTGGTTGGCCCGGTTGCGGCAGGCGAGGGCGACATTGAAGAGGTGGTCGCGGGTGGCGCCGTACTCGTGCATATAGCGCCGCGCGAGCATGCCGATCTCGTCCGCGGGGCGCAGCAGCCCGAAGGGCCGGGTCCACTGCGCGGGGGTGGGTAGCTGGACTGCGGTGTTCTTCCAGGGTCGGGGTCCCGAGCCCCTCTTCCGGGACCGCCAGGCGACCCCCACGCTCGCCTGTCCGGTCGCGACGGCCCCGGCGAGATGGGCGACGGTGGCGCACGAACCGCCGCCGCCGTAGCCGGCCTTGGAGAAGAAGGTCACGTCACCCGCGCCGACGGACTTCGCGATCTCGACCTCGTCCGTCTCCTCCATGGTGTACGAGGCAAAGCCGTCGACCTCCGACGGGGCGATCCCCGCGTCGTCGAGCGCGGCCAGGATGGCCCGGCAGGCCAGGGTCTTCTCGGATTCGGGGAGTTGTTTCGCGAAGGCCGTCTGTCCGATTCCGGCTATCGCGGCTGCGTCCTTGAGGCTCGCCATGAGGGGGAGGGTACAGCTAATCTGACGGGTAGTCAGCTATTAGTCGGCTACCGAGCGGGACTGCGGCGGAAGGGCTTGCGATGCGCGGCGACCTGGAGTGGGGCACCATCCCGAGGCTGGTACGGAGCGCTGCCGGACGGTACGCGGACCGGGAGGCCGTCGTCGAGGGCCGCACCCGCGTCTCGTACGCCGAACTGGGCGAGCGCGTCGAACGCGCCGCCGCCGCGTGTATGGCGGCAGGTGTGCGGCCCGGCGACCGGATCGCCATCTGGGCTCCCAACACCCTCGACTGGATCGTCTCGGCACTCGGCGCGGTGACGGCCGGGGCGGTACTGGTACCGCTGAACACCCGCTTCAAGGGCACGGAAGCCGCGTACGTCCTCCAACGCTGCCGCGCCAGACTGCTCTTCGTCACCGGCACCTTCCTCGGCACCTCGTACGTCGCGTCCCTGCGGCGCGCGGAGGTGGACCTGCCCGATCTGGAGCAGGTGGTGGTCCTCGCCGACAGCGCCCCCGAGGACTACCGCACCTGGAAGGACTTCCTGGCGGGCGGCGACGGCGTCACGGCGGCGGACGTACGCACCCGGGCCGACTCGATCCGGTCCTCGGCCCCCTCCGACATCATCTACACCTCGGGCACCACCGGCCGCCCCAAAGGGGCCGTCATCACCCACGCGCAGACCCTGCGCTGCTATGACGTGTGGAGCGAGCTCGCCGGGTTGCGGGAAGGCGACCGCTATCTGATCGTGAACCCCTTCTTCCACACCTTCGGCTACAAGGCGGGCATCATCGCCTGCCTCACGCGCGGCGCGACGATGGTGCCGCAGCCCGTCTTCAACGTCGACACCGTGCTGGCCAACATCGCATCCGAGCGCATCTCGGTCCTGCCGGGCCCGCCGACGCTGCACCAGTCCCTGCTCGACCATCCGGCGCGCGACCAGCACGATCTGACCGCGCTCCGGCTCGTCGTCACCGGCGCGGCGGTGGTGCCGCTCCAGCTGGTCGAGCGACTGCGCACCGAACTCCACATCGACACCGTCCTGACGGCGTACGGGCTCTCCGAGGCGAGCGGCATCGTCACCATGTGCCGCCGCGGCGACGCCCCAGAGACGATCGCGATCACCTCGGGCCGCGCGATCCCCGGCACGGAGGTTCGCGTGGCGGCGGCGGGCGGCGAGCCCGGTGAGGTGCTGGTGCGCGGGCACAACGTGATGCAGGGCTACTTCGAGGACCCGGAAGAGACCGCGAGGGCGATCACGGAGGACGGCTGGCTCAGGACGGGGGACGTGGGGGTGCTGGACGAGGGCGGCAACCTCCGGATCACCGACCGGATCAAGGACATGTTCATCGTCGGCGGCTTCAACGCTTACCCGGCGGAGATCGAGCAACTGCTCGGCCTGCACCCGGACATCGCGGACATCGCGGTGATCGGCATACCGGACGCCCGGCTGGGCGAGGTGGGCAAGGCGTACGCGGTACGGCGCGCGGGGTCGACGCTGACGGCGGACGATCTGATCGCGTGGTCGCGGCGGGAGATGGCGAATTACAAGGTGCCGAGGGAGGTGGAGTTCGTGGGGGATCTGCCGCGGAATGCGAGCGGGAAGGTCTTGAAGGGCGAGCTCCGGGCGCGGGCGGGGGTGGCGTGACGCCTGCGGCGGGCCCACGCGACGGAGCCGCACATCGATACAGCCCCACCCCGCCTCCCCCTACGGCCTGGCGGCCGTGGGAGGTACCCCCAACCCGAACTGGGGAACGCCCCAGACCCCTGCGACCGCTTCGCGGCGCGAACCGGGAGCTCCGCCCCCAAGCCCCCGTACGCCGTTCGGGCATGTCCAGCCCGGACGGGCAGACATGTGCGGCAGGGCCGCGATCCAGCCCGTCCGGCGATTGAGGACATGCGGCCGGAGGTCGCATACGGGGTCCGGGGCAGAGCCCCGGGTTCGCGCCCGCGAAGCGGCTGGGGCTGGGGCTGGGGCGTGCCCCAGTTCGGGTAATGGCGGGGTGGGGGAACTACCCCCGCAACCGCACCGGAATCTCCCGCCACCCCATCGCAATGAACGACGGCACCTGCCGCAGTTCCTCCGGCTTCACCCCCAGTTCGAGCCCAGGAAAGCGCTCGAACAGCGCCGACAGCGCCGTAGCCGCCTCCATCCGGGCCAGCGGCGCGCCGATGCAGCGGTGCACCCCGATGCCGAAGGCCAGGTGGTCGTCCGCGCCGCGGGCGGCGTCGAACTCCGTGGAGTCGTCGCCGTAGTGCGCCGGGTCGTACCCCGCCGCCGCGTACGTCGTGACGATCGCGTCCCCCGCCGGGATCGTCACGCCCTCGATCGTGATGTCGGTGATGGCGAATCGCAGCGGCAGGCTGGCGATGGAGGGGTGGACGCGCAGCACCTCGTCGATCACCGCGTCCCAGCCGGTCTCGTCCGCGCGTACGGCGGCGAGCTGGTCGGGATGCGTCAGCAGTGCGACGACCGCATTGCCGATGAGGTTGACCGTCGTCTCGAAGCCCGCGCCGATGACCAGCAGCAGCGTGTGGAGCAGTTCCTCGTCGCTGAGCCGGTCGCCGTCCTCGTCGCGAACTTTGATGAGCTCGGTGGTCATGTCGTCGCCCGGGTGCTCGCTCTTGTACGCGATGAGCCGGCCCAGCACGCTGCCGATCTGCTCCTGGACGAACGCCCCGTGCTCCGGGCTCGGGTCGGAGGTGTCCATGATGGCGGCGATCAGCCGGCCGGTGTCCGCGACCAAGTCGTCAGGGACACCGAAGAGTTCGCAGATCATCCGCATGGGCAGGGGATGGGCGAATCCGGCGCGCACATCGACCGGCTCGCCGGAGGCGCCCTCGCTCTCCAGGCCCTCCAGGAGCTCGCTGGTGATCTGCTCGACGCGGGCGCGCATCGTCTCCGTACGGCGGGCGGTGAAGCTGGGTGCGACGAGTTTGCGCAGCCGGGCGTGGTCGGGGCCATAGGTGGAGAGCATGTTGACCACGCCCACCCAGCCCAGGATCCAGCCCCACGAGGGGTGTTCGCCGATCTCGGGGAAGAGCGACCAGTGCTTGCGCGGATCCTTGCTGACCCGGGAGTCCAGGATCAGGGTCTTGAGGGTGTCGTATCCGGTGGGAGCCCAGGCGGGAATGCCGCCGGGCAGTTCGACGGGTACCACGGGGCCAAGTGCACGCAGCCGGGCGCTCTCCGCGGGGATGTCGGCGCCGAACGGGTCGAGGGCCACGGGGGTGGACGCGGTCATGCTCGTTCTCCTGGCTGGTCGGGGACACGGGGCGTGAAGCGGACGGGCAGGGCCGTCAGCGACCGGTGGAAGGGGCCGGGGCGCCAGGTGAGGCGTTCGCGCGGGGTCACCGGCTCCAGGTCTGGGAGCCACTGGGTGAGCCGCTCGATGGCTTCGGTGGCGATCAGCAGGGTGTGCTGTTTGACGGGGCAGGAGTGCTCGCCCGCCGACCACGACAGGTGCGAGGCGTCGTGAGGGTGGTGGGCGCCGTCGAACTCCTTGTCCGCGAAGTGGCCGAGCGCGCCGTAGGAGACGACGACGGGGATCGCCGCCTGCACCCAGACGCCGTGGAAGCTCAGGGACCTGCGGGCGAAGTGGATGCCGTAGTTCGACAGCGGGGTCTCGTAGCGCAGCACCTCGACGACGGCGTCCATGACCGGCCGGGAGCCGCTGGTGAGGGTGGAGTAGTAGGCGGGGTTGCCGAGGATGCGGGACAGGGCGTTGGAGACGAGGTTGGCGGTGGGCTCGTGGCCCGCGCCCAGGGTGAGGAAGACCTGCCAGGTGACCTCCTCCGGGGTGAGAGCCAGGGGGTGGTCGAGCAGCCGGCTGGTGAGGTCGTCGCCGCGCTCGGCACTCTTGGCGGCGATGAGTTCGAGTACGTAACGTCCGTACTCGGCCTCGCCCTGCGCGGACTGCTCGCCGCCCTCCATCATCCGGCCCAGCGCGTCGTTGAGGCGTCCGCTCTCGCTGTCGGGGAGGCCGAAGAGGTTGTTGAAGATCAGCGCCATCAGCGGGCGGGCGAAGTCGGCGACGAGGTCGGCGCGGCCGCCGGGACCGAACCTGGAGACCAGGATGTCCACCGCGCGGTGCACCCGCTCGCGCAGATCGTGCGGCTCCACCAGGTCGAAGGCGTCGAGGAGCGTGCGGCGGTAGCGGATGTGCGCATCGCCGTCGGAGAAAAGGGCGTTGGGCCGCCAGCGCATCATGCCGAGGATCGGGGAGTCCTCGGCGACCGTGGCCTCCCAGGGCCTCGGGTCGTGCGACCAGGTCTCGTCGTCGTGCAGCAGATCGAGGGCGGCACGGCGGTCGGTGACGACATACGCGGGGACACCGGGGGCCAGTTCTGCCCAGCCGATCGGTCCCTGGGCCTTCAGCATCGCGTAGTAGCTGTGCGGATCGGCGGCGAAGCCCTCTTCCCAGAGCCGGACCGGAGCCGACAGGTTGAACGCTTCTGCGGGGGCGGGGTAGGTGTTCACCGGGTCTCCGTCGGCGGGTGCGGGCTGGTGCGGGCGATGAGGTGCGTCACGAGGGCGAGCAGCGCGTCGATGGAGGCGCCGGTGTCACGGGCGTCGCAGGTCACCATCGGGGTGCCCGGCTCCAGATCCAGGGAGCGGCGCAACTGCTCCTCGGTGTACTGCTTGGAGTCGGGGAACTGGTTGAGCGCGACCGCGTACGGCAGCCCCGAATCCTCCACCAGGCCCAGCACGTCGAAGGAGTCGTCGATACGGCGGGTGTCGACCAGGACGAGCGCGCCGAGCGCCCCGTAGGCGATGTCGTCCCACAGTGAGCGGAAGCGTTCCTGGCCGGGGGTGCCGAAGAGATACAGCACGATGCCGCCCGCCAGGGAGATCCGTCCGAAGTCGATGGCGACGGTGGTGGTGGTCTTGTCGCGTACGCCGGCGAGGTCGTCCGACGGCACGGACGCCTCGGTCAGCTGCTCCTCGGTGTGCAGCGGGCGGATCTCGGAGACCGAGTCGATCAGTGTGGTCTTGCCGACCCCGAAGGGGCCCGCCACCAGAATCTTCACCAACTCGCGGGCGCTGTCCGGCAGATGCAGCCCGCCGGAGCCGGCGTGCTCACTGAAGCTTGAGGGCGCGGAGGCCATCGGCGACTCTCTTCAACAGATCAGGGTCGGGCTGGGCGGCGTAGGGGACCGGCGGGCGGGCGTTCACCAGCCCCTGGTCGATCAGAGCGGCGGCAAGCACGCGTACGGCCGAGACCGGCAGTTCCAGCAGGGCCGCGGTCTCCACCACCGTGAGCGAGCCGCCGTCCAGCGTTTCCAGCAGACTCCGCTGGGCGGCGGGGAGTCCGGCGGGAACAGGCCCCTTGCCGGTCAGCACCGAAAGGCGCTCCAGGCTGTTGCGGCTGGGCCGCGCGACACCGCCGGTGGACAGATAGGCGGGGACCAGGGGGCGGCCGCTCCGGCGGCCGGTCATGCCTCAGTGCCGCCATCGGCTCCGCGGGGAGCGGCGGCCATCGCCTTCTCGCCGAGCCGTGCCACCTGTGAGTGGACCCGGTGGCCGAGCAGATCGAGGCGCACCTCGGGATCGCCGAAGGCGGCCACACAGGTGCCGTGCGCGGTGGGCGCGACCAGGATGTAGCCGTGGTCGGACTCGATGACGACCTGGCGCAGCAGGGCGCTGTCCTGGTCGGCGAAGGCCGCGGCGGCGGTACGGCAGGCGCCCTGGACGGTGCTGGTGATCGCGGCGACGCGTTCGGCCGAGGCCTGGGAGAGCGCGTCGGAGTATCCGGAGACGAGACCGTCCCTGGTGAGCAGGACAGCGGCCCGTACGTGCGGGATCTGAAGGATCGGATCGAGCACCCACGCCGTGTCGCCGGGGTCGCGGCTGGTCATCTGGGGTCGTTCCCTTCGGCGTCGGTGGCGGATCGTGCGGCGGCGGTTCCGGACTGCAGGGCGCCGAGCGCGGCGGCGGCCTCCTCGGGGGTGCGCGCGGGCGGCGGCTCGGGCGCGGCGGACCCGGCCTGCGCGGGCAGATCGTCGGCGCGGACCCGGCGGCGGCGCCGTGGCAGTACGTCCCCGTCGGGCTCGGGGGCGGATTCGTGGGTGACGGGGGCGGTGTCGCGTGCGACGGGCGTGGGCACACGGGCCGGGCGCGGCTCCACAACGGGCGCGGGCGGTGCGGTGGGGGCGGCTGGAGCGGCCTGGCGCGTGGACCGCGCGGCGCTGGCCGCGGGCGGCCGCTCAGTGGGGTCGATACGGCTGAGGAGGTGGTTCTTGACCAGCAGCACGGCGCGTACGCCGCCGTAGGGGGACGGTGTCGACAGGTCGACCGACAGGTCGAACTGCCGGGTCAGCTGGCCGATCGCGGCCAGGCCCATCCGTGGCGGATCGCCGAGCTCGGACAGCAGAATCGGGTCGCCTCCGGCCACCATCCGCTGTGCGTAGGCCCGTTCTTCCGAGGCCATGCCGACACCGGCGTCGTCGATGGTGACCGAGACGCCGTGGTGGGCGCGTTCGAGGTTCACCGCGACGGTGGTGTCGGGGGAGGAGTGGCGCAGTGCGTTGTCGAGCAGCTCGGCGACGATGATCGCGACCGGCTCGACGGCGTGGGAGACGAGTGCGGTGCCCTCTTCGAGGTGGTTGTGGACCTGGACCCGGTGGTAGCCGACGAGCCGGGACTGGCCGCCGGTCACCGCATCGACCAGGTGCGACTCCTCACGGGCCAGCCCCACCCAGGCCCCGCACACCACGGCGGCGACCTGCGCGCGACGAAGGGACTGCTCGTTCTCGTGGTCGAGTTCGAAGAGTGTCTGCGCCAAGTCGGGGTCGTCGTACCGCTGTTGCAGCCCTCGCAGCACGTCCTGGAGCCGGTAGAGCCCGGCCTGGATCTCCCGTGTGGCACCTCGCATGCCCGCGCGGGCGGCCGCGTCGACCCGCTTGCGCTCCTGCGCCATCGCGGCCAGCAGCCCGGCCACCACGCTGTCCATCCCCGCGCCCAGTCCGCTCCCGGCGAGTTCCGGGTGCAGGGGGCCGGGCACCTGGACATGCGGATGCGCGGCACGGGTGGCCTCGGCCGGAATACGCCGCTGCGCGAGATGGACCACCTCGGCGGTGAACGCCTGCGCTGCGCGGTCGACCTCCTGGCGTGCGACGTCCAGATGGGCGTGCAGGGTGGCGATCTCCTCGCGCTGCCGGGCCCGTTGACGACGGGAACGCAGCAGCCCGCCCCCGAGAACGAATGCCGACAGGGTCCCGGCGGCCAGGCCGCCGACGGCCAGGTCCGGTATCTCGATCATCGAATAGACCTCGGGGAAGGCAGGGGGTGGGGCCGTACGGGGGAGGACCCGCACAGTACACACTGCCATCGACCCGTCGCGCACCGTTTCGGGCAAGGTTCCTTTGGAATTGTCCGAGGGGTGGACGCTTTCTGACCGAAGTGTCTGAGTGCGGGTCAAGCTCCGGTGGAATCAGCCGACATGGATCCTTCAGGATCCGGCGGCGGACATGCAGCGGCCGCGGCGGCTTCCCCTCCGCGCCGCCGCGGCCGCACCCCGTCCCAGGGTCTGTCGTCAGCCCTGCGGAGGGGCCGGCGTGTGGTGGTCCATCGTGGTGATGCCGTCCGAGGGCGGGAGCGGCGTGTGGTGGTCCATGGTCGCCATACCGTCGGCCGGAGGGGCCGGGGTGTGGTGGTCCATGGTGGACACGCCATCGGTGGGCGGAAGCGGAGTGTGGTGGTCCTGGGCGATGGGAGCACCCGTCGGCGGGGCCGGGGTGTGGTGGTCCATGGTGCTGAGACCGTCCACCGGCGGCGCCGGAGTGTGGTGGTCCATCGTCGCGAACCCTTCAGGCTTCTTCTCGGTGTTGCTCATTTTTCCGTCCCCCATGGGATTGCCCGACTACTGAAGGTGGCCTTCTGCCCGGAGACTCCCCCGAGGGTCGCCGGACAGAAGGCCGGGGGACCGTCGCTCGCCCCCCCGGCAAGGTGTGGTCCCAGGTGATCCGCTTGCCCCCCGACGCGACGGATCGACTGCAATGGAGCATGTCGGACGAGCATAAACATTCAATGAACGTCCTGGCAGAGAGCTGTCACAGCAGATGGGGCGCGCTGTTACACAGCCGGGGCGGTCCCTTACGCCGCACTGAGGGGGGCCAGCAGACCGCGTACTTCCTCGGCCTCCGCCGCCCCGGTCTGCTCGTGCAACGACAGCGCCTCGCGCCAGCAGGCCCGTGCCCGGTCGGCCTGGCCGAGGCTGTCCAGCGCCCGGCCGAGTGTGGTGAGCACATGGGCCCGGGTCCGGTCGCCGCCGATGCAGCCGATGGCGAGTGCCTGCTCGGCGTGCTGGGCGGCACGCGCCGGGCGGCGGGCCGCGAGATGCGTCTGAGCCATACGGAAGTGCGTGGTGCCCTCCCACAGACGCTGCCGGTTGGTCTCGAACCGCTCCAGGGCCTCCACAAGCGCCTCCAGGGCTTCCGTGTGGCGGCCCGCGTCGGTGAGGGCGACCCCCAGTGCGTAGCGGGCGTTGGCCAGTCGCAGGGTGTGCCCTATGCGGTCGTAGATCTCGACGCCCTGCTCCGCCATGGCGATCGCCTGTGCCATGCGGCCGAGGGACAGGTGGATGCGGGAGAGATTGCACAGCGCGCTGGCTTCGTGCGGCCGGTTCCCGTCGGCCCGCGACCCCTCGATCGCCCGGGCCAGATGCCCTTCGGCCTCCGCGAGGCGTCCCTGGTTGAAGGCGATGATCCCGCGGTCGTTGTCCGACCAGTAGATGGGGGCGGGGTCCTGGACGGACCTGGCGAGCGTGGCCGCCTGCTTGGCCTCCTCGTCGGCTTCGTCGTAGCGGCCGGCCACCAGGTGCACGCTGGTGAGCGAGGTCCGGGCGCGCCCTTCCGCTCGGATGTCACCGGCGGCGCGGGCCGCGTCGCGCGCGGAGTGCGCGGCGATCTCGTACTGCTTGGAGTTGGCGCCGGACTCCGTCAGGTCCTGCGCGGCCCACAGCAGGTCGACGGCGAGCCGCAGCCGTAGGCCGCCGGAGGCCTGGCGTGCGCTCGCCAGCAGGCAGTTCGCCTCGGCGTAGAGCCAGTCCTGAGCCTGGTGCCGGTCGGCGAAGACCAGCCCTTCGTGTGTCGTCGGCCCCACGTGGTCCACCAGCCGGTCGCCCGGCCGCTCGATGGCGTAAACCTTCGCGGCGGTCGCCAGATAGAAGTCGAGCAGGCGCGACAGCGCCAGCTCCCGCTCGACCGGCGGGTGTTCGTCGCGCTCGGCGCATGCACGCGCGTAGAGGCGCACGAGGTCGTGATAGCGGTACCTGCCAGGAGCCGCCGACTCCAGCAGCGAGGTGTCGACGAGTGCCTCCAGCAGGTCTTCGGTGTCCTGGGGAGGCAGGTCGAGCGTGGCCGAGGCCGCGGTCAGCGAGATGTCCGGGCCGTCGGCGAGGCCGAGCAGGCGGAACGCGCGGGCCTGGGCGGGCTCCAGCTGGCCGTATCCGAGTTCGAAGGTGGCCTTCACCGCGAGGTCCCCCGCCTGGAGTTCGTCCAAACGGCGCCGCTCGTCGGCGAGCTTCGCCGCCAGGACCGAGACGGTCCAGGTGCGGCGGGCCGCCAGCCTGGAGGCGGCGATACGGATCGCCAGCGGCAGGAACCCGCATGCCGCGACCACGTCCAGCGCCGCCTCCCGCTCGGAGGTGACCCGCTCCTCGCCCACGATCCGGGTGAAGAGCTGCAGCGCCTCCTCGGGCGACATGACATCCAGGTCGACGAGATGCGCACCGGCCAGGTCGACCATCCTGACCCGGCTGGTGATCAGGGCCGCGCAGCCCGCCGTTCCCGGCAGCAGCGGGCGGATCTGGGCGGCGTCGCGGGCGTTGTCCAGCAGGACCAGGACGCGGCGGCCGTCGAGCGTGGAGCGGAAGAGTGCGGCCCGCTCGTCCAGCGAGTCCGGGATGGCCGAGTCCGCGGTGCCCAGCGCCCGCAGGAAGGCGCCGAGCACCGTCTCCGGGTCGGCCGAGCGGTGGCCCGTGCCCTGCAGATCGACGTACAGCTGGCCGTCCGGGAAGTGCGGACGTGCCTCGTGCGCCACATGGACCGCGAGGGTCGTCTTGCCGACGCCGCCGATGCCCGCGAGCGCGGAGAGGGCCATGACCGAACCCTCGGCGGTGGTGAGTTGGTCGCCCAGTTCGCGTACGAAGGAGGCTCGTCCGGTGAAGTCCGGAACGGTGGCGGGCAGTTGCGCCGGGCGGGTGACCTGCGGAGCCGGGGCGGTCTCCTCGCTCGGGCGGGCCAGTTCCGCGTCGGCCTCCAGGATGCGCTGCTGGAGGCGGGAGAGTTCGGGCCGCGGGTCGACGCCCAGTTCGTCGGCGAGCATCCGGCGGGTGTCGGCGTACACCGCGAGCGCCTCGGCCTGCCGTCCGCTGCGGTACAGGGCCAGCATCAGCAGCTCGCGCAGCCGCTCGCGCAGCGGGTGCGCGGCGGTGAGCGCGGTCAGCTCCGAGACCGCCTCGGCGTGGCAGCCGACCTCCAGGTCGAGGTCGAGCCGGGACTCCAGAAGCTGAAGTCTCCACTCCTCCAGACGGGCCCGCTGGTTCTCGGCGTACGGCCCCGGCACATTGGCCAGCGGCTCGCCGTCCCACAGGCCCAGCGACTTGTTGATCAGAACCCGGGCCTGCCGCCGGTCGCCGGCGGCCCGCGCCTTCTCCGCCTCGGTGGCCAACTCCTGTGCCACCGCAAGGTCGAGACAGTCGCGGCGGACCCGGATCGCATAGCCGCCGGACTCGCTGACCAGTGCGTGGGCGGAGAGGACCTTGCGCAGACGGGAGGCGTACGTCCGCACGGCAGCGAGGGCCTGCGAAGGCGGGTCCTCGCCCCAGATCGCGTCGATCAGTTCGGAGGCGGTCGCGGTGCGTCCGTCGCGCAGCAACAGCGCGGCCAGCAGCGCGCGCTGCTGGGGCGAGCCGGACGGCAGGTTCTCGCCGCCGAGCCATGCGCGTACCGGGCCGAGCACGCTGAAGCGCAGGTCAACGACGCCGCTGTGCTCCGGAGCGCGCGGCTCCGGTACGCGTGGCCCGCTGTCACGGTCCATAGCTGCCCCCTGCCCCTGTACTGCCGGAATCGCCCTCGACAGTCTGCCTTGTTCGGGGCGGCCCCGTCAGCAGCGGGGCACCTCCTGGTCGCCTCTGCCCCCGACGAGTACGCCGCTAACCCCCGACTCGTGAAGGCCGTGTGTGATCTTCGTCAAGGACGTGCGTGTGGCCGGTGGCAACGACGAGGGGCATCTCCATAGCTGACGGATCGTCAGATCAAGGCTACCGTGGAAGGCATGGAGACCTTCCCGAAGATCATCTCGGTGGACGACCACACGGTTGAGCCCCCCAACGTCTGGCGGGACCGGCTCCCGTCGAAGTACCGGGACACAGGCCCGCGCATCGTCCGCGCGCCACTGAAGGAAATGACCTTCATGGGCGGCAAGTTCGCCCCGGTGATGGGCGCGCAGGGGGACGACGGGCCGATGGGCGACTGGTGGGTGTACGAGGACCTGCACCGGCCGCTGACCCGCCTCGACACCGCCGTCGGCTACGACCGCGACGAGATCAAGCTCGAGGTCATCACGTACGAGCAGATGCGGACGGGTTCCTTCAGCGTCCCGGACCGCCTTGCCGACATGGACGTCAACCATGTCCAGTCGGCCCTGTGCTTCCCGACCTTCCCGCGCTTCTGCGGCCAGACCTTCACCGAGGCCAAGGACCGTGAACTGGGCCTGCTCGGAGTGCGGGCGTACAACGACTGGATGGTGGAGGAGTGGTGCGGCCCCGACGCCAGGGGCCGTCTGATCCCGCTGACCCTCATCCCGCTCTGGGACGCCCGCCTGGCCGCCGCCGAGGTCCGCCGCAACGCGGCGCGCGGTGTCCGTGCCGTCGCCTTCTCGGAGATCCCGCCGCACCTGGGCCTGCCCTCGATTCACACGGACGAGTGGGATCCCTTCCTCCAGGCCTGCGACGAGACCGGCACGGTCATCGCGATGCACATCGGCTCGTCCTCGAAGATGCCCTCCACCTCGGCGGACGCCCCGCCGGCCGTCGGCTCGACGATCACCTTCGCCAACTGCTGTTTCTCGATGGTCGACTGGCTGATGAGCGGAAAGTTCGAGCGCTTCCCGAACCTGAAGATCATGTACGCGGAGGGCCAGATCGGCTGGATCCCGTACATCCTGGAACGCGCGGACGTGGTGTGGGAGGAGAACCGCGGCTGGGGCGGAGTGGCGGACAAGGTCCACAGGCCGCCGTCGGAACTCTTCACGGAGCATGTGTACGGCTGCTTCTTCGACGACGCGTTCGGTCTGAAGAACCTGGACGCGATCGGCGTCGGAAACGTCCTGTACGAGACGGACTACCCGCACTCGGACTCGACCTGGCCCAAGTCGAAGGAGGTCGGTGAGTCCCAGATGGGCCACCTGGCGACGGAGGTGGTGGACCGGATCGTGCGGGGCAACGCGATCGAACTGCTGGGCCTGACGGCGGAGGGGCTGTGGGCGGGCCCGGGGGTGTGACTGGGGGCAGCGCCGCCACTCAGGGCATCGCCATCAGCAGGGCGTCCAGGTCATTCTTCACAGAACGATCTTGGGCGCCCTGCCTGCATCGCCGGGCCACCTGCACGGCGAGGGGCACCCGACAGGCAGAACTCGCTACGGCCCTTACTGTGCGCCGAGCGTCATCCATTTCTCCGGCTTCTCGAGTGACGCGAAGCCCACCTTGGCGTAGATCGCGTGCGCGTCCTCAGTGGCCAGCAACACGCGGCGCAGTCCATAGGGCGCGAGATGCTCGCAGACGGCAGTGACCAGGGCGTGCCCCAAGCCCTTCCCCCGGCTGTCGGGAGCGATGTAGACGTCGCACAACCACGCGAACGTGGCTTTGTCGGTGACCACACGGGCGTAACCGAGCTGGACGCCGGTGGCGCTCTCGTAGACCCCGAAGTTCAGAGAGTTGGCCATGGCTGCGTCCTGTTTCTCCCTGGACCGGCCCAGGGCCCAGTACGAGTCTTCCGAAAGCCACTGGTGGATGACTGCACGGTCGAGACGGGCTGCCTCAGTCGATATGTCATAGCCGGCTGGGAGATCAGTGCTCATGACCGCATACAAGCAGCCCAGGCCGCCCCGGAGCCACTGATTAGCCCCCCGGAACATCGACAAGCCACATCGCGATCACTTCGGAATTACTCGTCCAGGACGCGACGGATGCGCCGGCGGCCGTCAGGCTGGTTGCCCGCTCAGCCTTCGGCCCAGGCTTCTTCTTCCTGCCGCGCGGCGTCGTAGGCGCGGCGGGCGTCGCCGACCTGCGGAAAGTGCGCTTGGGACCAGTCCGTGATGGCGCCGAAGAGGGGTACCAGAGTGCGGCCCAGGTTGCTGATCTCGTACTCGACCCGCGGGGGGATCTCAGCGTGGTAGGTGCGGATGATCAGGCCGTCGCGTTCGAGCTGGCGCACGCGCTGGGTGAGGACTTTGGGGGTGATGGTTGGCAGGTGTCGCTGCAGTTGGTTGAAGCGCAGCCGGCCGTGGTGCTCCAGGACCCACAGGATGGGGGTGGTCCAGCGGCTGAACACCAGGTCGATCACCGGGTTGATCGGGCACGCCTGCTCTACGGGATCGGTCACGGCTGCTCCCTCTCCTTCGCGGCCCCGTAATCACCGAACCTAGGGGCACTTTCCTGAGGGAAACCACTATACGCAGGAAACTAACCTGGTGGTGTCAGGGGAGCGGCCCCGGTGTCCCGCCGGAGTTGCTGCTGGAAGAGCGGCCCGCTCATCGCGTAGGTGAGAGGTCCCGCGACTACAGACGAGGCATCACCATGACGTTCCCGGTACTGCCCGAGCGTGAAGGCGACCGGCCCGAGACCGGGCCCGAAGTCCCGCACCTGCAGCTCACCCAGACCAGCTCACCCAAGATCAGGGAATTGCTGCTGCAGTGGATGGACACTGCGCTGCCCGGCACCGTCTGGGGCCGCAGCGAGATCTCCGCTCCCAGCTCGCGGGCACTGTTCCTCGACGCAGTCGCCCCCGCAAAGGGCGCCGTGCTGTTGCCGCCGCGCGGTGATGCGGAGTTCGCACACCTGCACGCTGACGGCAGCCTCCACCTGGCCCTGGACCCGTCCGACCACGTCGCGTTCCTGTCTTCCGGCTGGGGAGAGAAGCACCCGCTCTACAACCTCGGCATCAACGTCGTGATGTTGTACGCCCCCCGCAGCCAGGCTGACCTGGAGGTGGCCAAGAAAGTCATCGCCGCCTCGTACGAGTACGCGACCGGCCACGCAGCGCCCGCCGCGGCTTGACCCGCACCCGTCGATGCGCCGGTGCCGTGCCCTTCGACAGTACTCGCCGGCGCACCTCGTAACCGAAACCCTAAATCCGCTCCCTGCCCCAACGGGGCTGTACAGCAGCGGCCCGTCTTCCCGGTCCTCCTTCCTGCTCACGAAAAGGTCACCATGTCCTACCTGCTCCACATCGACTCCTCTTCGCTCGGGGCCGATTCGGTCTCGCGCCAGGTCGCCCAGTCCTTCCGCGACTCCTGGGACGGGCCGGTCGTCCACCGGGACCTGGCCGCCTCGCCTGTGCCTCACCTGAGCGCCTTGCCGAGGTGGGGCCACACCACTCGCAGGAGCGATGCCGGCCCTCAACGCGCTTGCGTACGTGCTTGAGCGACGACGAATCGAGAGCCGCAAGGCGTAGCACTGCTTCAGCCACCCACCTGGCAGATCAACTCCTGATCAATAAGGCAGCCGAAGGTGCTTGGCGCCTCCGCCCGCGGTGTTGTGGCGCGCCGCCCCCACCGTCACCATTCAGGACATGACGCTGAGCCTTACCGACGCCGAAAAGATCCTCGCCGACAACTTCGCCCCCTGGGTCCTCGACCTCGGCCTGACCGTGGTCGAGACCGGCGAGCGCCACGCCGTACTGCGGCTGCCCTGGTCCGACCGGCTGGCCCGCGACGGCGGGGGCATGTCCGGGCAGGCGCTCATGGCCGCGGCCGACACGGCCACGGTGATCGCTGTCGCCTCGGCGCGGGGGGCGTACGGGCCGATGACCACCGTGCAGCAGTCCACCAGCTTCCAGCGGGCCGTCCTCGACGCCGATGTGCTGGTCGACGCCAGGATCACCAAGCTCGGCAAGCGCATGGCGTTCGCCGACATCACGATGACCGCCGAAGGATCGGACGAGGCGGCCGCCCGGGCATCCACCGTCTATGCGCTGCTGGGGTGACGCCGTAGGACTGCGCGTGCGTCGTGCCCTCCGCGATCGGCCCGGTCTGTGCCAGCCGCGGGCACGCGTCGGCCACGTCCGGTGGGAACCAGGCCGCCACCAGCGTCATCGGCGGAGGGGCCTGCCTGGGCCTGCCTGAAGGCCGGTGAGCGGCTCACGGGGGAAGGGCCGTCTCCGACGGTGTGCGGATGCGGGAGGCGGATCTGACCGCCGTCCGGCTGGAGGGGGCGAGCGTCGTCGGGGTCGATCTGTCCGGGGCCCTGCTGCACGGGGCGAAGCTCAAGGATGCCGATCTGCGGGGCAGCGATCTTTCCGCGCTCGACCCTCCCCCGTGTCCTTCGGACACGGGAGGTACCCCCACGTCGAGCTCGCGGGGGCGAAGATCGACCTGGAGCAGGCTGTCGGCGTCGCCACCACGCTGGGGTTCGACGTGAGCTGAGGGGAGGTTGCCGCCCGCGCACCTCTTGTCTGATGGATCGTCAGGTACGACGATGGCCCCGTCCGACCGGTTGACGGTTCGTCAGGTCAAGGCGGAGGAGGCGCACGGTGCACGTGCAGGTACTGCCCAAGGGGCAGCTCTCGTACGGAATGCAGCTCCCGGTCCAGTCGCAGAGCACCATCTACGCGGAGTCCTGGGAAGCCGCCGCCGGCGCCGAGGATCTCGCCGAGATCGCCCGTGCCGCCGACCGGGCGGGGTTCGCCTACCTGGCCACCTGCGATCACGTCGCCATCCCTCGGCGGCTCGCGGACGCCATGTCCACCGTCTGGTACGACCCCGTCGCCACCCTCGCCTTTCTCGCCGGGATCACCGAGCGCGTGCGGCTGCTCAGCCATGTGGCCGTCGTGGGTCTGCGGCATCCGCTTGTGAGCGCCAAGCAGTACGCCACCCTCGACCATCTCTCCGGCGGGCGGCTGATCCTCGGGGTCGGGGCCGGGCATGTCCAGGAGGAGTTCGAGGCGCTCGGCGTCGACTTCGCCGCGCGCGGGCCCGTACTCGACGAGACGATCGACGCGCTCAGAGCGGCGCTCGGCGAGGAGGAGTTTCCCGAGTTCGCCGGGGAGTGGTTCTCCTTCAGCGGGCTCGGGCAGCGGCCCAGGCCGGCCCAGCGCCGCATCCCCCTCTGGGTCGGCGGTTCCTCGCCCGCCGCCGTGCGCAGGGCCGCCGTACGAGGCGACGGCTGGCTCCCGCAGGGCGACCCGCGTACGCGGCTTCCCGACCAGATCGCCAGGCTCAAGGCCCTGCGCGCGGACGCGGGCATCACCGCGCCCATCGAGATCGGGGCGATCACCGAACCGCTGTATGTGGGCGATGCCGACTGGGAGATCGGGCGCCGCACCGTCAGCGGCAAGCCCGAGGCCATCGCCGAGTCGCTGCGTGCCTACGCCGCGATGGGTGTGCACCAGATCCAGGTCCGGTTCCGCAGCCGGAGCCGCGGCGAGCTCACGGACCAGATCGCGGCGTTCGGCGCCGACGTGGCCCCCCATCTGAACTGACCCCGCACCCGAACTGACCCCGCACCTGAACCGAGGAGAGTGGCAATGGGAAAGCTCGACGGACGCGTGGTCCTGATCACCGGCGCGGCGCGCGGCCAGGGCGAACAGGAGGCACGGCTCTTCGCCGCCGAGGGCGCCAGGGTGGTGCTCGGCGATGTGCTCGACGACCAGGGCGAGGCCCTCGCCAAGGAGCTGGGTGAGGGCACGGCTGCCTATGTCCGTCTCAACGTCGGCCGGGAAGACGACTGGACCGCCGCCGTCGCCGCCGCGAAGGATGCGTTCGGCAAGATCGACGGGCTGGTCAACAACGCGGGCATTCTGCGCTTCAACGAGCTGGTCTCCACGCCGCTGGAGGAGTTCCAGCAGATCATCCAGGTCAACCAGGTCGGCTGCTTCCTCGGCATCCGCACGGTCGCCCCCGAGATCGAGGCCGCCGGCGGCGGGACGATCGTCAACACCGCCTCGTACACGGCCCTGACGGGCATGGCGGGTGTAGGCGCGTACGCGGCGAGCAAGCACGCGATCCTCGGCCTGACCCGGGTCGCCGCTCTGGAGCTGGCCGCGAAGAAGATACGCGTCAACGCGGTCTGTCCGGGCGCGGTGGACACCCCGATGAGCAATCCGGACGGCGTGGACCCGGCGGCGGTGAGCGAGCTGTACCAGAAGCTCGTGCCCCTCGGCCGGGTCGGGCGGCCGGAGGAGATCGCCCGGCTCGCGCTCTTCCTGAGCGGCGAGGACTCCTCGTACATCACCGGGCAGCCCTTCGTCATCGACGGAGGCTGGCTGGCAGGTGTGAGTCTTTTCTGAGCGTGCCTGACGATGCGTCAGCTATTGACGGCTCACCCGCGCGGTGGAACAGTCGGGCACATCCAGATCTGACGGTTCGTCAGAAACATCAGGACGGTGGTGAACCCCCTTGGAATTCGGGCTCTTTGTACAGGGATACGTCGGCAAGCGCGCCGAGACCGACCCGCTCGCCGAGCACAAGGCGCTGATGGAGGAGACCGAGTACGTCATCCAGGCGGACAAATCCGGGTTCAAATACGCCTGGGCCTCCGAGCACCACTTCCTGGAGGAGTACTCCCACCTGTCCGCCAACGACGTCTTCCTCGGCTACCTCGCGCACGCCACGGACCGGATCCATCTGGGCTCGGGCATCTTCAACCCGTTGGCACCCGTCAACCACCCGGTGAAGGTCGCCGAGAAGGTCGCCATGCTCGACCATCTCTCCGAGGGCCGCTTCGAGTTCGGCTCCGGGCGCGGGGCGGGCTCGCACGAGATCCTGGGGTTCATACCGGGCGTCACCGATATGAACTACACCAAGGAACTCTGGGAAGAGACCATCGCAGAGTTCCCCAAGATGTGGCTCCAGGACGAGTACGCAGGCTTCCAGGGCAAGCACTGGTCGCTGCCGCCGCGCAAGGTGCTGCCGAAGCCGTACGGGACGTCGCACCCCGCCATGTGGTACGCCGCCGGGTCGCCGCCGTCGTACGCCATGGCGGCGAAGAAGGGCCTCGGCGTGCTCGGCTTCAGCGTCCAGAAGGTCTCCGACATGGAGTGGGTGCTGGAGCAGTACAAGACCGCGATCCTCGAGGCGGAGCCGGTCGGGGACTTCGTCAACGACAACGTGATGGTGACGTCGACCGCTATCTGCGCGCCGACGCACGAGGAGGCGGTGCGGATCGCGGCGGGCGGCGGGCTGCACTACCTGCAGTCGCTGGTCTTCCGGTACCACGACACGTTCCCGCGGCCCGAGGGCTTCCCCGTGTGGCCGGAGACCCTGCCCGAGTTCAACGAGGAGATCATCGAGCTGCTCATCGCGGAGGAGCTGCTGATCTGTGGTGATCCGGACGAGGTCTTCCGGCAGTGCAAGAGGTGGGAGCAGGCGGGGGCTGACCAGTTGTCGTTCGGGATGCCGATCGGGATCTCCCGGGACGACACGCTCCAGTCGATCCGGCTGATCGGCGAGCACGTGATCCCGAAGATCGACACGGACCCGGTGCACCGGACGACGCGGTTCCGCGGGGCGGCGGGCTGAGGGTTCCGCTGCGCCTGCGGCGGGCCCGTTCCCTGCAAGCCCTCCTACGGCCGCAAGGCCGTAGGGGGAGGGCGGGCAGGGGAGATCCCCCGCTCCCACAGAACGGCGGCGGCCTCCCGGACCGCCGTCCCGGTCCCGGCCGGGTGGCCGTCGGCAGCGGCCTGCCGCACGTGCCCCCGGCCGGAACCATGACACGGCCAAGGCAAAGAAGACGGCCAAGGCAAGCAAGACGGCCAGGACAACCAGGACGACCACCACCGCGCTGAAGGGACCGTCATGCTCGACCACCTCATCCGCTCGGCGACCGTCGTGGACGGGACGGGCGCCCCCGCGTACGTCGCCGACGTCGGGATACGGGACGGGCGCATCGCCGTCATCGCCGCCCCCGGGACCCTCGACGAGGCGGCCACGACGAGCGAGGACGCGTCCGGTCTCGTCCTCACCCCCGGGTTCGTCGACCCGCACACGCACTACGACGCGCAGCTGTTCTGGGATCCGTTCGCGACGCCGTCCATGAACCACGGCGTGACAACTGTCGCCGGCGGCAACTGCGGCTTCACACTCGCGCCCCTGAACCCCGACCGCCCCGAGGACGCCGACTACACGCGCCGCATGATGTCCAAGGTGGAGGGCATGTCCCTGGTCGCCCTGGAGGAGGGTGCGCCCTGGAACTGGCACACCTTCGGCGAGTATCTGGACGCCCTGGAGGGCCGGATCGCCGTCAACGCGGGCTTCATGGTGGGGCATTGCGCATTGCGCAGGCATGTCATGGGACCAGAGGCCGTCGGCGGGCAGCCCACACCTGACCAACTGGACGAGATGCTCCGGCTCTTCCACGACGCCATGGACGCGGGCGCCTGGGGGCTTTCCACCACCCAGTCGTCCACCCATTCCGACGGCGACGGCAAGCCGGTCGCCTCCCGCCACGCGAAGCCGGAGGAACTCCTCGCGCTGTCCCGGGCCGTCGCCGAACACGAGGGCACCCAGCTCGAAGCGATCGTCGCCGGCTGCCTGGACCAGTTCGCCGACGAGGAGATCGACCTCTTCGTCGAGATGACCGCGGCCGCGGGCCGGCCGCTGAACTGGAACGTCCTGACCATCGACGCGTCCGTGCCCGAGCGGGTGCCGCGCCAGCTCATGCCGAGTGAGCGCGCCCGCAAGGCGGGTGGCCGCATCGTTGCCCTGACCATGCCGATCCTCACCCCCATGAACATGTCGCTCGGCACGTTCTGTGCGCTCAACCTCATCCCCGGCTGGGGCGAGATCCTCGGTCTGCCCGTCCCCGAGCGGATCGCCAAGCTGCGCGATCGGGCCGTACGGGAGGAGATGCTGCGCCGGGCCGACAGCAAGGAGGCCGGTGTCTTCCGGCGCCTGGCCAACTTCGGGCGCTACGTCATCGGCGACACCTACTCCCCGCAGAACGAGGGTCTGAGCGGCCGCGTCGTGAAGGACATCGCCGCCGAGCGCGGCCAGGACCCCTTCCACTGCCTTGTCGAGATCTGCGCCAACGACGAGCTGCGTACGGTCCTTTGGCCGATGCCGACCGACAACGACCCCGCCTCCTGGGAGCTGCGCCAACGGACGTGGCAGCACGAGGACGTCATGCTCGGCGGCTCCGACGCGGGCGCGCACCTGGACCGGATGTGTGGCGCCCCGTACACCACCCGCTTCCTCGGCGACTGTCTGCGCGGGCGCAGGCTGCTGGGTCTGGAGGAAGCGGTGAAGTTGCTGACCGACGACCCCGCGCAGCTCTTCGGCCTGCGCGAACGCGGCCGCATCCAGGAAGGCTGGCACGCGGACCTCGTGCTGTTCGACCCGGAGCGGATAGAGGCGGGCCCGGCAACGCTCGTGCACGATCTGCCCGGCGACAGCCCCCGGTTGGACTCGCGCGCGATCGGGATCGTCTCGGTGCGCGTCAACGGCGTCGAGACGATACGGGACGACAAGGTGACCGGCGAGGTGCCCGGCACGGTGCTCAGGTCCGGCCGCGACACAAGGACCGTGAGCACCAAGTGACACAGAGGCTGTTCATCGCAGGGGAGTGGGTCGAGCCCGACGGCGGGCACTACGACGTCGTCAACCCGGCGACCGAGGAGGTCGTCGGGCAGGCCCCGGAAGCGAGCCGCGAGCAGGTGTACGCCGCGGCAGCCGCCGCCCGCGAGGCGTTCACCGCCTGGTCGCGCACTGAACCGGAGGAGCGCGCCAGGATCCTGGACGCCGCCGCCGATGTCATCCAGCGCGAGGCCGAGCCGTACGCGGCGCTCGCGCAGGCGGAGAGCGGAGCGACCACCGCCACGGCGCGCGGTATGCAGGTCGCGGTGGGTGCGGCGCGCTTTCGGCGGTACGCGAAGGGCGCGCTGGAGCCCGTGGAGCAGGGACTGCCGCCGCAGATCAACGCCGCAGGACCGATGGGGAAGGCGGGCGTCTTCGGGGCGCTCGCCGTTCGCCGCCCGGTCGGCGTCGTCACGTGCATCACCTCGTACAACAACCCCTGGGCCAATCCGGCGGGCAAGGTCGCGCCCGCGCTCGCCATGGGAAACACGGTGGTCGTGAAGCCAGCCCCGCAGGACCCCCTGTCCGTCTACAAAATGGCCGAGGCCCTGGTGGAGGCGGGTGCACCGCCCGGTGTCGTGAACGTGGTGACCGGCTCCGCACCGGCCGTCGGCGAGGCCGCTGTCGACTCCCCGGACGTCGACATGGTCAGCTTCACCGGCTCGACGGCCGTCGGGCAGCGCATCGCCGAGGTGTGCGGCCGGGGCATGAAACGCCAGTTGATGGAGCTGGGCGGCAAGGGCGCGGCGCTGGTGTTCGACGACGCGGACGCGGACGCCGCGGTGATGGGCATCGGCACGACGTTCTCCTTCTTCAGCGGCCAGATCTGTACGGCGCCGACGAGGGTGATCGCACAGCGCGGGATCCACGACCTCCTGGTCGAGAAACTGACCGGATATCTCACGTACATGAAGGTCGGCGACCCGGCTGCGCGGGGCACGGTCGTCGGACCGGTGATCTCGGCGGCGCACCGCGACCGGGTCGAGTCGTACATCGAACTGGGGAAGAAGGAAGGCGCGCGGCTCGTCGCGGGCGGCGAACGTCCCTCGTACGAGAAGGGCTTCTACGTGGCCCCGACGCTCTTCGCGGACTGCACGAACGACATGCGGGTGGTGCGCGAGGAGATCTTCGGCCCGGTGGTGGTCGTGGTCCCCTTCGACGACGAGGACGAGGGCATCGCGCTGGCGAACGACAGCGACTACGGCCTGATCGACTACGTCTGGTCGGGGGACGTGGCACGGGCGTTCCGGGTCGCGGGGGAGCTGCGGGCGGGCGGGGTCGGCGTGAACACCATCGGCCGGAACATGGAGGCTCCGTTCGGCGGCTTCAAGAAGAGCGGGGTGGGGCGGGACGTGGGCTCCTACGCCCTGCACGCGTACAGCGAGCTGCAGTCGGTGGTGTGGCCGGGGTAGGAGGGCCGGACCGGGTCTCTGCCCGGCATCCTTGAGCTCTTCCTGATGCGCAGGACGGCTCCGAGGCCGGGGAGCACCCGGGGTGAGGTTCACCCCACCCGCGCACCGGCGGTTCGTTCCGACGAGTTCGCAGTTGTTCAGGCGCCGAGGAAGATCGGGTTCGTGAACGCCGCCAGCGGCCCCGGCAGACCCGGAACCACCACCGCGTGCCGGACCTCCGCCCGCACATACGTCGCGTACTCGGCTGTCGTCCGCCACTCCACCGTGCCCGCCCCCTCCGGCGGCAGCGTCACGGTGTGCAGCACACCCTGGTCTGTGACGAAGCGCACCGAGCAGCCGGGCGCCCCGGTCACCTCCAGCCGTACCGTCACCGGGGTGTCCTCGTCGACCCGGAGCCGTTCGCCGATGTCCGCGTGCTCCCCGCGGGCGCCCGCCGCCGAGAAGGACAGCGTGACCGCCTTCGATTCGGCGACGTACGAACGCCCCGCCCGGATGCCGTCCAGGATCGCTTCCCGTGTCAGGGCCTCGGCGAGGACCACCGTCTGCGGGGTGCCGACCGGGTCCGGCGGACGGTGCGCGTCGCTGTTGCCCATGGCCGGGGTCCAGCGCCTGCCCGAGCGTGCGGCGGCGACCAGCGTGTTGTCCCAGGCCTGAAGCGAGACCTCGTCATCGGGTGTGTACGCGCCGTTCCACACCTCCACCGCGTCCGCCTCGCCGAAACCGAACTTCCAGTTGCAGCCGATGCAGGTCGCGTGCGGGTGGGCCGGGACGACCAGGCCGCCCGCCCGCCTGATCTGGCGCGCGTAGTGGCCAAAACGGTTGTCCTTGGCCCGGTAGCGCCAGTCGACGAAGGTCCCGGGATCGATGCCGAGCGCCAGCACATGGCCGTTGCGCGTGGTGACCTCCTCGCCGGTGAGGATCAGCAGGTCGTCGCCCGCCTGGTCGGCCCAGTGGGGGTGCGCGGAGTGCGTGTTGTGCTCGGAGGTGTTGATGAAGTCGAGCCCGGCGTGACGGGCGAGCGCCGCGATCTCGGCGGGGGTGCGCCTGCCGTCCGAGTGCCAGGAGTGCAGATGGCAGTCGCCCCGGTACCAGGCTCGGCCGCGGCCCTTGGCCCGCTCGGGCGGATAGACCGGCTTGGGTGTCGTGCCGGGCTCCCCGAAGCGCAGCGTGACGGAGACTTCGTACGCCAGACCCTGCGGCGCGACCGTGTACGGCCCCAGCGCGATGTGCCAGGTGCCCGCCTTCACCGGGCCCGGGATATAGCCGGCAGTCGCCTCGTCCGCCCGGATGAAGAACTCCGTACGCGCCCCGCCCGACCAGCCCCGGAAGCCCTTGCCGCCCAGCTCGGTACCGCGCTCGTCGAAGATGCCGATGTCGAGCGCGTTGCCCTGGGTGCCGGGCGGGACGGCAGGCCGCTCGTAGGTGTACGCGACGTGGATCTCGCGTACGCCCTTCGGGATCTCGACGGGCAGGTAGACGAAGTCGGGGGAGCCGGGAGGCAGGGTGCCCCGCACGACCTCGGTCGGTTCGGCGGCACTCGGCCCGCCGTCGTTGGGTGCGGCGTTCGCGAAGCTCACGGTGCCCAACGTAAGCGCAGCGGCGGCTCCCGTCACCAGTAGTCCTCGTCTGTCCATCGCGTGTTGTGCGTGTTCGTCGTTGCACATGCCGTCGGCTCCCCGGGGTGGGTGAGGGGGACAGGAGTGATGTACTCAAACCCTCGTATTGAGCCGTGAACTGCCGTGCAAGGGAAAGGGGTTCGCGGGTTGCGCGGGCCTTTCGGGGAGGTTTTCCAGCCGCTGCGGCCGCGTGCCGTGGAACTCATACCCCCGCGTGCTCCATGACCGGCCGCACCCGCCGCCTTCCCGCGAGGCTGCCCACCAGGCCGAGAAGGAAGGCCGTCGGCATGGACACGAGGACGACCGTCTGGAGCGGGAACCAGTCGAGGTGCCAGTCGGGGAAGAGCGCCAAGGGGTTTCCGGAGAAGACCGGGTTGGAGACCTGGAGTCCGATCGCGCTGAACAGGCCCCCGTACAGCGTCCAGAGCAGGCCGCCTCGCGTGTAGCCGCTCCAGAACAGGGAGTACACGAGCGCCGGAAGCAGACAGGAGGCCGCGACCGCCAGGGAGAGGGCCGACAGGAACAGGACGTTCCATCCCTGGACCCAGACCGCCAGAGCGATGCTCAGCAGTCCGATGCCCGCGGATGCCAGGCGTGCGGCGGCCACCTCCCGGCCCTCGGTGGTGCGTCCACGGCGCAGGACGTGTGTGTACAGGTCGTGGGCGATCGCCCCGGCGGCCGCCAGGGTGACGCTGGCTACGACGGCCAGCGTGGTGAGGAACACGGCGGAGGAGACCAGTACGACGAGAAAGGCTCCGGCGGCGTCGGTGGACGAGCCGCCCGCCAGTTCGCTGGTGAGCAGCAGCAGGGCGCTGTTGCCTCCCGGATCCGCGGCCATGATCGCCGGGGCTCCGACCAACGCGGCGGCCGCCAGGCCCATCAGCGCCAGGGTGAGGCAGAAGGCGCCGACGATGACGATGGTGTGGCGCACCGTGCGGCGCGCCGTGGGCGCGTCGGGAGCTGCGTTGAGCTGCATGGCGACGTGGGGCAGGCACGCCGCCCCCAGCACGATGGTGATCATCAGGCCGATGAAGTCGAGGGTGGCTTCCGGGCCGCTGCTGCCCGCGAACCGGAGGCCGGGACGCAGATAGCCGGCGGGACGGCCACTGCCGCGTCCGGCGGCGTCGACCAGGGAGTCGGTGTTCCAGTGAAAGCGGTGGAGCAGTACGGCGGCCACGGCGAAGGCCGCGCCGAGCAGCACCACCGTTTTGATCACCTGGATCACGACGGTGCCGCGCATACCGCCGAAGACCGTGGCGCAGACGACCAGGATGCCGATCATGACGATGGCTGTCTGTTCGGCGCCGGGACCGGACAGTCCCAGTAGCGTCGTGGTGGTCACTCCCGCACCGGAGAGCTGTACGACCAGGTACGGGACGCAGGCGCTCAAGGTCACGACGGCGGCCGCGATCCTCACGGCGGGCCCCGGGGTCCGCAGGGCGAAGGTGTCCCCGAGGGTGTAGCCGACGCGCTCGCGCAGGGGAGTGGCGAGCAGCAGGAGCACCCCGAGCGACAGCAGGGTGCACAGGGCGATGAACAGGCCGTCGTAGCCGAAGACCGCGACGCTTCCCGTGGTGCCGAGCACCGTGGCGGCGGACAGGTACACGCCGGACAGCACGAGAGCCCCGCGGAACGGGCGCATTCTGCGACTGGCTGTGTAGAAGTCGTTGACCCGGTCTCTCTCGGGTGCGCTGAGAACGCAGATGAGCAGGATGGGGACGATGAACGTCAGGAAGCCCGCGAGGACAAGGGCGCGTGTGTCGGTGTCCAGGAGGTCGGGCGAGGCCAGCAGAGTGTCATGGCTCATCAGTACTGCTCCACGTCCTGCTGGTGTGGGGCGGGGCCGCCCTTGCGGCGGTCGTATCGCGCCGCCGTCCACAGCAGGAGGGATGCCTGGAGGAGGAGTGCCAGCATGCCGACAGTGCTCGCTCCCCAGAGACGTTCGCCCATGAAGTCGGGGGCGGAGCAGGCGAGCACCAGATGTACGCCGAGGGTCAGGCCGTTGACCAGGGCGAAGGACGTGCCCGGGCGTGGCGGCCGTGGCCGCTGATGCAGGTGGTGGGGGTGCTCGTAGGCCATGGCGATCTCCTGGCGGCGTGGCTGGTTCCTTGTGCTGGAGCCTCACCAGAACACGCGTGAAACGGCGCGTCGACAGGCTGGGCGCAGGCCGTTCACCACTCCCAATGCCGCTGCGAGATCAGTGTGCTGATGCCCATGTACTCGTGTTCGGTGGCGGAAGGGTGCCGCCCGTGCCGCCAATGCCGCCGGTGCCGCCGGTGCCGAGCGCGGCGGTCGGCCCGAACAGGCGGTGGGCGTCGAGCGCGAGGGTGAGTTGCACCAGATCGCGGGGGCGGGACAGAACCAGGCCGGTGAGCTGCTCGAAGCGGCGCAGGCGGTTGAGGACGGTGTTGCGATGGCAGTACATGTGCCTGGCGGCCTGCGCGGCGGAACCGCCGTTCTCGATCCAGATGCGAAGCGTGTCGAACAGCGTGTCGCGGTCGGCGGGGTCCAGGTCGTACAGGGGCCGCAGCACCATATGGGCCAGCTCGGCTGACAGGTCGGGCCGCGAGATCAGCAGCCCGTCCGGGAGGCGGGCGTCGAGCCGGGCGATCTCGCCGTCGGCGCGGCAGGTGCCCAGGGCGAGTCCGGCCATGTCACGCGCTCGGGGCAGGCTGTCCAGCCCCTGGACGACGGGGCTGATCCCGATGCGGAGCCCAGGGCCTGCGTCCAGTCCGGACGCGAGCGCGTCGAGGGGGCGATCGCCCAGGTGGGCGACGAGCACATCGCCCTGTCTGCAGGTGTGGCGCAGGATCCGGATGCCGCGAATCTCGGGGACGCCTTCCGGGGTGCGGCCGTACGACTGCGTGGCTCTCACCAACGCCACCGCGAATCGTCCGTCGAGCGGCAGATCGAGGATCGCCGCCGCGTCGCGTGTGAACTCGGGTTCGTTGCGGCTCTCCAGCAGCGCGGCGAGGATGAGGCGGACCCGTTCCCCCTGCCGGCTGGCGAGGCCCTTGGCGACCTGGCGGTAGGCGTCGGCCACCAACACGGCGTCGCGGTCGTTGGTCTTCCACACCAGCTCGGCCACGTGCACCAGATGCCGCGCACCGCCGAAGTCGTCCCGCTCCACGACGCCGACGATCCCGCTCCAGACGCCCTGGCCGGCGACCCGGTAGGCGTGCAGCACCTCGTCGAGGGGGCGGCCCTGTTCGGCGCGCCGTATGCCGAGCTCTCTGGTGAACCGCTCGACATCCACGATCCTGTCCGGATCGAGCGTGGCCTCCAGCGCGTGGCGGACGCCTCTCCTCACGCACATGCGCAGGTCCGGCGGCGCGAGTACGGGGTCGGCGTAGTACGGCACCTCGGCGCGGATCTTGCCGTGGACGGTGTCGCTGAACTCCGTACCACGCCCGAGCAGGCTCCGGCAGGCGTGGTCGAAGAGCTCGAGAGGCGAGGCGTCTACGAGACCGGGGACGGGGAGAACGGAGACGGGACTGGTGTGCATGGTGCCCTCCAGCAGCGCGGAGATCAACCGCCGACGTCGGACGCCGGCGCCACCCGTAGGAGGCATCATGCTAAGCGGTTGGTTAGTCCTGGGCGAGGATTAGGCCGAATCGTGATGATTCCGTGCGGCGACCGCGGCCTGCCCGGACGATCGTCCGGGCAGGCCGAGCGAGTCTCCGGACCCTGACCTAGTCGCTGCTCCGATTCCGCCTCATGAGCAGCATCGCGATGATGACGAGGACGGCGATGCCGATGATCAGGCCGATGACCAGACCGGCCGAGAGGCCGCTCTTCTTCTTTTTCTTCTTCTTGCTCTTCTTGCGGTCCTTGCTGACGGTGCTCACCGTGCTGGTGCTCACGGTGCTGGTGCTCACGGTGCTGGTGGTCGACGTCCTCGCGACGGCGGCACCGGCTTCCCGCTGGGCGGCTGCGATGTTCTGCTGGGTGACGGCCGCGGTGGGTGTGTACGCCGCCGAGGCGGCGGGCGCCCCGGCCAGCAGTGCTCCGGACAGCACAAGTCCGGTGGTGGCGACGCGCAGTCGCATCATGATGTGGATCCTCCCCGTTGATGCCGGGCTCTCGGCATGGGGCACCGTACGGCATACGTTTGAGCCGTCACCAGAGTCGATGACGGAAGGTTCCGTATGCGGATCTCGACCACGATCTTCCTGACGGACGAGACGATCACGCCGGTGCGGCTGGCGGGCGAGCTTGAGGAGCGCGGATTCGGCGGGCTCTACCTGCCGGAGCACACCCATATCCCGGTGGAACGCACGACCCCTTACCCCGCGGGCGGCGTACTGCCGCCCGAGTACGGCCGGGTCCTCGACCCCTTCGTCGCCCTGGGCCAGGCGGCGGCGGTCACCTCGCAGCTCGGCCTGGGCACGGGCATCACGCTCGTCGCCGAGCACGACCCGATCGACCTGGCCAAGCAGATCGCGACCCTCGACCACCTGTCGGGCGGTCGCTTCACGCTGGGCGTCGGCTTCGGCTGGAACCGGGAAGAGGCCGCGGACCACGGGGTGGAATGGACGACGCGCCGCGAACTGACCCGGGACCGGATGGCACTGATGCGCGCGCTGTGGGCGCCCGAACCGACCCCGTACAAGGGCGAGTTCGGTTCCGTACGGGCCTCGTACGCCTACCCCAAGCCGGTCAGCGGCCCGCGCACGCTCGTCGGCGGAGCGGCGGGCCCGAAGCTCTTCGCGCACATCGCGGATTACGCGGACGGCTGGCTCCCGATCGGCGGCCGGGGCCTGACCCAGTCGCTCCCGGTGCTACGGGAGGCATGGGAGTCGGCGGGCCGGGACCCGGAGCAGCTTCAGGTGGTTCCGTACGCGGTCCTGCCGTCGCCGGGGAAGCTGGCTCACTACGAGGAACTGGGCGTGGAGGAGGTGGTGCTGCAGTTGCCGCCGGCGGGGGAGTCGGAGGTACTGCGGGCGCTGGACGAGTTCGGGCAGTACCTGTGAATCATTGACTTCGGAATACGTTCCGAAGTGCGGTCGGGACATGCTGATGCCTACGGTCACGTTCTCCGAGCTCTCCAAGAATTCGAAGCATGTCGCCGAGAAGCTCGACAAGGCACACCGGCTGCACATCACGCGCCGGGACGGTGAGGACATGTACCTCACGACGGCCCGGCACGACCGTGAGCGCGAGGAGACCGCCGACATCACGGCGCGGCTCTTCGCGGCGCTGATCGGCTCCGACGGCGGGGCGCGGGCCATATTGCTCGCGCTGCCGTCGGTCTTCCCCTGGGTGCGCCACCTGTCTGACGACGAAGTGCGGAAATTCGTGCGGGATCTCGTCGACGCCACGCACGATGCCGTCCATTTGGACGTCCACGCCAACCTCCACCGGGTCATCGTCGAATGGCGCGCGACAGCCCGGATTCTGGCTGACCCCGAGCTGACCAAGCAGCTCACGCGTCGGCTGCCGGACGAGGACCACGGCGAGGTGGTCGCGCCGTGACCCCCAAACGCGGCGACGAGGTCTACGCGTCGACCCGGCACCCCAAGGACACCGAGTAGGCATCGGCCGGCCCCTTCCCGTACGTACGGAATCTGGTACGGGCGAACACAGGCCCGACGGCCACAATCCCCTGCGCCGACCGGGTCTCTGCTCCCTGGCCGATCGGGAGGCTGCGTAGAGGATGGAGCCCAACTCCGGCTGCCCCGAATGCGTTCAGCCGATAGGTCGGCGTATCTCGTTCCGTATCTTCAGCGTCTGCTGAGCGGTGGTGTTGAGGTCGACGGTGTCCGGGTCCTGCTTGGCGGACGCGGGGGTGAGGAAGGCGACGTAGGCCGCCGTATTGCCGTCGCCCCAGGCGCACACCGGGACGGTGGAGGTCCCGTCCTTGTCCGTGGAAAGCATGACCGTGCAGGTCATGTCGACGTCCGAGCCGGGTGGCGTGATGGTCTTCGGCGGCTTGGGTTCGTCCATCCCTTCGGCTTTTCTCATGCCGTCGAGCAGACTGTCGCGTGCCTGAGCCGGATGGTTGAACTGCCCGTACACGCCGGTGAGTACGACGCCGCGCGCGGCATCGGTGGCGGTACCGGTGTACGAGCCGACGACCGCTTTCACATTGCGGGCATCCGGACCGGCCCCGTAACCCTTCCTCTGAGCCTCGGCGTCGGCGTCCGCCGACCCGTCCTTGACCAGCCTGTACTCGTTGGCCAGGAGGGTCTTCGGAACCGTGAGCCGGTACTCGGCCTCGGGAAACGCCGTGGCCGGGCGCTCGGAGTCGCTGCCCATGTTGCCGATGTAGGAAAGAGCGAAAAGCAGGGCCATCGCCCCGAGAGTGATACCGACGATCAGCCAGGCGTGATTCTTGCGCTGCGGCGGCCCCGTCGGCGGCTGTCCCCACCCGCCCGGCCCCGCCTGCCCCGGGTAACCCTGCTGCCCCGGATATCCCTGCCCCGGATATCCCTGCTGCGGGTAGGGCGGGTGCGGATAGGGCTGCTGGGCGTAGGGGTTGGGCTGTGGAGGTCCGTACGGACCGGGTGACTGGTGGGGAGGTGGCATGGCCATGGCTACACGATATGTGATCTTGGGGAGCGGTCGCCGTCCCCACATCACGCGCCGGGACGGCGAGGACCTGTACCTCGCGACGGCCCGGCACGACCACAAGCGCAAGGAGGCCGCCGACATCGCGGCCCGGCTCTTGAAGTGACGGCTGCCGTGCGCGCCACCTCGTGGATGAGCCGCGCCGCATCGTCCAGCTGGTCTACGCGTCGACCCGGCACCCGAAGGACGCCGAGTGGGTGTCAGCCGCCGACTGCCTGCCGTACGGACAGTCGCCGCGGCCCCCGACCGCACCGGGCGCCTGCACGGTGGGCGCCCCGGTGCGCGGCCCATACATTGCGTAGGCGGGGAACAGTGCGGCGGCGGTCAGTACGGCGACAGCGATCAGTCGTGATGTGGTCACGCCCCCCGAGCCTGCCGACACGGGAGGGCCGCGCACGGGAGACACGCGTGCGGGCTAGTCCAGAGGGAGCAGCGCGGGGTGCGCGAGGAAGGCGGACCAGGTGGCGGGGGTGACGGCGAGCTGGGGGCCGTCGGTGACTTTGGAGTCCCGGATGCGGATGGCGGTGGGGGTGGTGGCGACCTCCAGGCACTCGCCGCCCTCGCCACCGCTGTAACTGCTCTTGAACCAGTGGAGCTGCTCGGTGTTCATCGTTCTCCCAGCATCTTCTCGATCAGGGCCAATGACTCACGGGGCGTGAGAGCCTGCGCTCGGATGATCCCATAACGTTCGGCGAAGACACGGACTTCGTCGGGTTCGGTGACCAGCCTCGAGTACCCCTGGACCTCCGTGTACGCCGCCTGCTGCCGCCCCTTGGGTGTCAGCAGAGTGAACGCACCGTCCATGCTGGGATGTTCCTCGCGGTCGGTCGGCATCACCTGGAACTCCACGGTCCGCAGTCGTCCGATGCGCAGCAGCTGCCGCAACTGGTGCTGATGGACGGTATTCCCACCGATCGGTCGTTGCAGCACCGCCTCCTCCAGCACATGGCTGAAAGTCGGCGCGGGCCACCGCTCGAAGATCTGCTGCCGGGCCAGCCTGTCCGCCACCCGCTTCTCGATGGTCTCCTCGTCGAGCAGCGGCCGCCGTTGGGTGAAGATGGCGCGCGCATACTCCTCGGTCTGAAGCAGCCCAGGGACAGCCTGATTGCTGTAGATGTGCAGAGAGACAGCGTCCGCCTCGGCTCGCGCATAATCCCGGAACCAGTCCGGATGCCGCGTCCGCGCCTTCGCCTGAGCCTCCCGTACGTCCTCGACGGCTGCTTCCAGCACGCCCCCCGCAGCCAGTAACCCATCCACCCGCTCAAGGAAGTCGGGCTGCGGCGTCCGTACACCACGCTCGATCGACGAGATCAGATCCTCGCCGCAGTGCGCGGCAACCCCCAACTCCCGCTGGCTCAGCCCCGCCTGCTCCCGCAACACCTTGATTTGCTTGCCGAGCGCCCTGAAGAGGTGCGCTGTCCCGTCCACTTCAGCCGGCCGCTCCGGCCGCTCTTCCGTCATGCCGTACCGCCTTCTCGGGACACGACCGACGTTCCGTACAGCCTGCCGTCCGTGCCCGTACAGTTACCCAGAGTCTCCATTTCACTCCTGGTCAGGGTACGGCGAACCGGCCACGCTCAGTGACGTGAAAGCTGAAATCACCACCCCCACGTCCGAGTTCACCCAACGCTTCAGCGCCACCCGCCGGGGCGCCCGCGTGGCCCGCCACCTCGCTGTCCACCAGCTCAACGGCTGGGGCATCCCCTACGGCAGCGACCTCTCCGACTCGGCCGCCCTGATCGTCGCCGAGCTGAGCGCGAACGCGGTCACCCACGCCCGCGTCCAGGGCCGCGACTTCGAACTGCGCCTCACGCTCAGCCCGATGACCCTCCGCATCGAGGTCTCGGACGCCCGAGCCGACCGCGAACCGTCCCCGAGGCCACCAACCCCCGACTCGGAGACGGGCCGCGGCCTGCTCCTGGTCGACGCACTCGCCACGGCGTGGGGCACGGCGGACCGCGACGTCGGCAAGACGGTCTGGGCAGAACTGCCGCGGCGGTGAACCCTTTAATTCCTCGCCGGTCATCACCCCGGGCCATTGGTGGCTCACCCACCGCGAGGTGAGTTGCTTACACGTGGGTTAGGTTGGCTTGTGTGAATACGGGGCGGATTTATCGTTATGTTTGGCCCGCTGATCTGAGGGCTATGGTCAGGCTTGGCAGCGAGAGCCAGATGATCCATTCGGTGTCCGACTTCGAGGGCTGGGCTTCTGAACGCGCAAAGGCGGAGCTGGACGAGCCGTTCACGTTCGTCATCGACTTGGACGCCGGGCTGCGGCTGGCGTCGCGGCGTAGTGAGCACGTGGCATGTGCAGGTGGCGGCCGGGTTTTGAGTGAGGCGAGATGGGCTTCAGTCGCGAGTCGGGTCATTGGGCGGTCACTTGGGTCAGTAACCAGTCGACTGGTTATTGCCCTGACATCAGCTCGTGGCCGGCGGTCGCCGATGCGTTGGACGGGGCGGGGTTTGCTCGCCCCAATGGTTTCACCCATGAGGTGGTGTTCCGGCGCTGTGAGAGCTGCCAGGAGAACAACATTGTGCGCGAGGGTGATTTCGCCGTGTCTTTTGCGGCAGCGATCTGCCAGCGATATGGAATGCGGATCCGCTCAGTGGGAAGGCGCCGCAGCTCCTGTGGCCGCGTAGTCGCCAGGGATGGGGCACCGCCGAAGGCGTCGTCGGTAAGACGGCAGTCTGGGCCGAACTGGCGCTGCGATGGGTGGATTTGGCGGCTACTGCGAAACGTGCGTACCTGACGCCGAGGAAACGACGATAGATCCTCTGCTCAGCGCTCCGACGGATTCCCCTGAGAGATAAATTCTGGCTGCATGCGGAGGATCGAAAAACTCCACAAATACTCCGGTGTACCGCTCGATTTGATCCAAAGTGACGCGCAGTTCGGGGCGGTTGGTTTGCGAATCACCCTCCACGGCGAAAGCCTGCCCGACCCGTGCAACCCCGCCGACACACCTTGCGATGCAGATGCCTCCGGCCTCATTCGACTCTTCGACGGAATGGATCTGAATCCTGCTGGCCTCGGCCATGCTTGTACGCCTCCGCCGCGAATTGCGATATCTGTGACGGAGTGAATTGGATACATCCGTGACCTCGTCGATGACGCCGTCCGCGTCGACTCGTGATCCGACGGCGGCGGTGGTGATCGTTACGTCGATTTCCCCGTGATTCACCAGCGCCGTTCTCGAGCCTGGTGGGTTCTCTGGCGAGGTTGCCTCACGCGTGTCGCGTCTTAGGATGCGTCGGGTCGACCAGAGGTCGAAATCGTTCGAGCGCGCCGAGGTAGTCGATTCTGGCAACGTCGGTTTCGGGAAGGTCCAATACCTCTGCCAAGAATTCTTCGGCGGCGACCAGTAGCGCGTTACTCAATTCGGCTTGGCTAGCATTGGTTACGGGTTCCTTATTGAGGAAAACGGAAAGCCTACCCTTCTTGATCCGGCGGACACGGACATTGAATGACGTGTCGGCACCTGTGTAGCTGAATACGCTCTGGCTTCCTTCCAGGAAAAGGCGAAACGTGTCGAGGAGTAGGGATACGGAAAGATAGATCATCATCCCCTGGTCGGGCGTGCGGCCCGTTGAACCAACTCGCCCCAGATCGCCGGAGAACTCCATGTCACCGAGGTCGAACCCGCTATTTTCACCCTGGTCGGGGCGTACCGAGAATCTAATTTTGATCACGGCGTGTAACTCTTTCCTGCGGGGAAGAACGTGATGCAATTTCCGTCCGTGGAATCGACAACGAGACGGTACCCGGCACTCATTCCGTTGACGCTCGTGCTTTTCTCGAATGTCTGCACAGTCGAAGCTGGATCAGAGACGCGAGTTCCTTCTCTGTGTTGAACGACGACTCGGGGAACCGTTGTCCTGGCGCAGCGACAAGCCTCCGCCGTCGACCACATCCACGAAGTCGTCGTCGAACGCCCGGTCAACCTCTCTGAGGGTGGAGCAGATCCCCAGCCCATGCACACCCCGATCCGCATCCGTGAGGTATGTACCCCAGAGGTCAGCAGCGGCGAGGGTGGACGGAATGCGCCAGAGCTTCACGCGCGCTTGCGCAGCTCCCGCGCGATGTCGATGTCCTTCTGGAGTGCGCTGAGCCGGGGAGGGGTTCTGGAGTCGTCCAGGACAACTGCGTGCAGGTGATCGCCGACCTGCGGAGGTGCTTCTTCCGCGGACCACCAGGAGGGATGTTTGACCTGGTCGATGAAGCCGATGATGCCGTCGGCGTCGACTCGTGATCCGACGGGGGCGACGGCCGTGATCGTGACGTCGACTTCCTGGTGATTCACCAACCGCGGCATTAGGGATCTCCATATATCCGGACCCAAGATCTATGACGGGTCAGTTCGTTGAACCTGTCCAGTTTATCCACAGGGACTTCAAACTCAAGCCTGACAGCTCCGCCCGGGCCATTACGGTCGTGCACCTTCGCATGTTCGGCGAATTCGGAGAGGAAAGACGGGTGCATATCGTACTGAACCATGCCCTTGGCGAAGTTGAGTCCGTTGGGCCCTGCGTACTCAGCAGCTACCCCGCGTTCGCCGAAGTAGATTTTCCCGTCCGAGAGGATGCCGCCCCCGATGTCGACGCCGGGCTGATGGTTCGCGGGATTTGGTCCGTGGTCGAGTTCGTACTGTGCGTGAGCCGCCTTGGGGGTGCGGTAGATGGGGACTGAGTCGTTGTAGTCCGGGGCGAGGCCAAGAAAGTCCGTCCACCCCGTTGGGTTGTGGACGTAGGTGGCCGGGTTGGGTGCCGGGGTGAGACCGAGGGGATCCGGCGTGAGGTAGCGAGCGGTTTCGGGGTCGTACGTGCGGAAGTAGTTGTGGTGCAGGCCCGTCTCGGGATCGTAGTACTGACCGGGAAAGCGAAGGGGCGTGTACGCGATGCCGTCTGCTGCCCAGGTGGTTGTGCCCCAGAGGGTCGAGCGGGCGTGCCAGGCGAGGCTTCCGTTCTCGTCGACCAAATCCGTCGGTGTACCGACGAGGTCGGTGACAATGGCGAAGAAGCGAGAGTCAATCTCGGGCTGGGGCGCATCGGCGGCAGCCGTGATGCGTTCGGTTTGGGCGAGTGGGTGCAGCCCTTCGTGGTCCCATGTGAGGGTGACGGAGTTTGGCAACTGCGGTGATGTGGTGGTTTCTTCGCACAGGGTGGTGCCGTCCCAGGCGAAGGCGACACGCTCGACGACCGTGTGGCCGTCGGCTGCCATCCGCATTTTGACGGTGCGACGGCCCAGGGGGTCATAAGTGTAGCGCCATTGAGTGCCGTCGGGAGTGGTCACGGTGGTCAGGCGGTCTTCGGCATCCCATTCGTAGCGCCAGGTGTCTGGTTTGCGCGAGAGCCGACTCTTCTGCCGGAGCGTGACGCGGCCGAGGGCGTCGTGTTCGTAGCGCACGTTCCCGGCGCGGGTGATGCGGGTGCCTTGGTATGCACGTGCTCCGACCGCCTCCTGACCGGGGTGCCCCACGGGCCATGAGGCCGTGGTCTGATTGCCAACCTCGTCGTAGGCGTAGCGTTCCGTCCATCCTGCGGCCCGGACCGCGGTGACTCGACCCACCATGTCCAGGTCGAACGTGCGGGTACCGCGCAGTTGGTCGTCGACACCGTTGAGAGTTCCGTCGGCGCGGTAGCGATAGGCACGGTGGCTCAAGGTTTTGCCACACCGACCGCTTACCGCCTGGTCCACCAGACGTCCAACCTCGTCGAATGTGCTCGCGAGGGTCAGCGAGTCACCGACCTGGCGTGCGGTCTCGTGGCCCGCGGCGTCGTAGGTGAAGGCCAGCGTGCGGCCGGAGGTCGTAAGTTCCGCGCGGCGGCCGACAGCGTCGTAAGTCCAGGTGCTGACTGCACCGGAGGGCGTGGTGCGTCCGATGCGGCGGCCGAGTTCGTCATATACATGTGTCGTCGCCCGCCCGTTGACCGTCTCCGAGCGTAGGCGGCCGTATCGGTCCCGCAGCAGGGAGAGGGTGGTGTCGGGGCCATCGGCTTGGGCGAGTTGGTCGGTGACGTCATATACGAAGGTGGTGACCTGCCCGTCCACATTCTTGCGAATGACCTGGCCAAGTTCGTTGCGCTCGAAGACGATCGACTGGCCAAGGGTGTTGGTGCGCGACGTGAGGCGGCCGGCCGCGTCGTGCTCGTACGTGAGGACGCGGTCGTCGAAGTCAGTCTCGCGGATCAGGTTGCCCGCAGGGTCATAGGCGTAAATCCACTGGAGTCCGAGCGGGTTGAGTACCTGCGTCAGTCTCAGCTCCGCGTCGTGCTCGAACTCGTAGCGCGTCCCATCGGGCGTGGTGCGGGCGGTGAGCAGATCGAAGTGGCCGTACTCGAAGCGCGTAAGGGAGCCCAAGGCGTCGGTGTGGGTCACACAGTTGCCTTCGCCGTCATAGGTCCACGTTGCTCTGGTCTGGTCGGGTGCGGTGCGGCTTGCGAGCCTGCCCTCCACGGTCCATTCCATTCGAGTAATTGCGCCGAGCGGGTCGATCACGGTGATCGGCCGACCGAAGGCATCGCGTTCATACCTCGTCATCGCGCCGAGCGGGTCGGTGATCCGGATGGGGAGTCCGGCACTGTCATAGGCGACGGTGGTGCGGTGGCCGAGCGGATCAGTGATCGCGGTGAGTCGTCCCCCTTCGTCGTACGTGAAGCGGGTGGTCTGGCCCGCTGGGCTGGTCACCGAGATGCAGTTGCCGCGCTCGTCATAGGCATGGCGCCGGGACGTGCCGTCAAAGCCGTTCACCTTGAGGGGCAAACCGAGGTCGTTGTACTCGGTTCGGGACTCCCGCCCGTCGGGGCGGGTGACGCGAACGAGGTTCCCGGCTTCGTCGTAGTCAAACTGCGCGTGGTGGTCGAGCGGGTCGGTAGTTGAGAGCAGTCGGTTGTAGCGGTCCCGCTCATAGCGGGTTACCGCGCCCAGCGGGTCGATCTCGGCGACGACTTGGTGGGCTTCGTTGATCAGATAGCGGTGGACGCCCCCGCTGCTGGTGGTTGTCGTGGTGACGCGCAGACCGGTTTCGGCGTCTATGCCGCCGTAGTCCAGCCGCAGAGCCATGTGGCCCTCGGTGCCGCCTTCGGCTATGCATCGGTCGCGGTCGTCGTAGTTGTACTCGTAGCGGCTGCCGTTGGTGTCGGTCCAGGAGGTGACACGGGCACGCTCGTCGTATGCGAACCGGAGTGGCAGGCCAGAGGAGTTGATGACCTCGGTGAGGTGGCCGCCAGCGTACCCGTACCTCAGGATCTCCTGGTCCGTACCGTCCGGTGCCGCGCAGGCTAGGTGCAAAGCTGTGATCCGGCCCTGGTCGGTAGTGAACTTCAGGTGGTAGCCACCGTGGTGAACGATCCCGGTCGGCGTGCCCGTCTCGTCGTACTCAAAGGTGATCCAGTTGCCGTTGCGGTCGTCGATCTGAACCAGCAGGGCAACATCCGCGCTGCGCGTGCTGAAGAGCCAAACCCGGCCGGTGTCCGGGTCGGTGACCGTGAAGTCCCCATCGTTGTCACGGTCCAGGGGCCAGCGCGGCCCGTGGCTGGGCATGACTGGGACGCCGGGTGCCGGATGTGGGTAGGCAAGCAGCAGGCCGTCCTCACACACGAAGACGATGCCTTCGGAATCGATCTCAAGGCGCTGGTCTGCGGTGGACGACCAGGAGGGGCCGAACCAGCGGCCCGCCCGGTAGTCGGAAGCCAAGCGGCGGCGGAAGACGAGGGGTAGTACACCGGGCAGGGTGACGTCCGTCTGAGGGAGGTACATGGTGCCGGTGGCGAGATCGACAGGGTCGGTTCCCTTGCTCTCCACCGCCTCCTGAGGCCGAGAAGGCTTGGCGGGATCGTTCACGCCCTTACGAGCGGCCGATTCGGCGCCCTCCTCAAGTCCGTGCTTGACGCCGTTCCGCATGCCGGCGCGGATGCCGCCCCGAACGAGCCCCGCGCCCTTGGAACCGACCAGCTCCGGAACCAGCCGGCCGAGGAACTCGGACGGGTCCCCCTTCGCCGCGTCCCACGCGTTCTTCAGCGCGCGGTCCGGGTTGGCGGCCGTGGACGCCAGCCCGGCCAGCGTCATGTTGAGGCCCTTGTAGTACTCCGCCGGGTGGGTCAGGTTGTACGGGTCGGTCGGGTTGACCGAGCGGACGAAGTTGAGCAGGCCCGCCGTGCCCTTGACGACGCCACCGCCGAAATGCGCCAGCTCGAAGCTCTGGCCCAGGGCGTAGTCCATGGCTTCGAGCTTGAGCTTCTCGCGCCCGTGGGGTTCCTTCGGGGCGTGGGCCAACGCCGCGGTGACGGCCTTCTTGGCAGTCTCCGCGGCTTCGTTGCGGTGAGTGCGCGCCTCCTTGAGGATCTCCTGCGCCCGCTCCCGCTTGGCCTCGCCGGGGTCGGAGAAGGGATCGGGCTTGGGCAGCGGGTTGTCGCCGTTGCGGGCGTCGTTGTACGCGTCGACCTTCTTGTTGTACGCCTCCGCGGCCGTCTTGGAGGACTCGTTGCCCTCCTTGTACAGGGCGATCGCTTCCTTCGCCTTGCCCTGCGCGCTGGTGATCGACTTGGAGTACGTCTCCAGTGCCTTCGCGGCGTCCTCGAACGCGTCCGCCGCACGCAGCCAGTCGGTGGGCAGCGTCTGGAACTTCTCGCGGAAGGCGTTGGCAGCCTCGCCCTTCCAGTGACTGGCGTCGAGCTTTTTCATCCCGCCGCCGACCAGGTCGAACGCCGTCTTGAAGTCCCGCAGGTTCTTCACCGTCTCGGCGATCTTCCCGGGATTGCCGTGGATCAGCTCATTCGCTTCCTCGGTCTGCCCGAGCTGCTGCTCACCGACCTCCGCGCCCAGCGATGAGGCGGTCTCGTCCCCCCAGTCCTCGACGGCGTCGGCCCAGTCGTGGGCGCCGACCTTGTCCAGGCCCTCGCCGACCTTGTCCGTTGCCCAGTCGACGCCCTCGCCGACCTTCTCCTTGGCCTTGTCGACCCCCTTGTCGACAAGATCGATGCCCTTGTCGACCCATCCTCCCCAGTCCGGCATCAGCCGTGCTCCCCCCACCGCGGCTCTTCAGCCTGATCGATCGTCTGCTGGTCCGGATCGAACGTCTCGCGCAGCTGCTCGTCCAGCTTCCCGCGCACCTTCGGATCGATCAGACCCGAGCGCTCCATCGAGTCCATCTCCGCGTCCATGACGTCGTATCCGGTGTTCTTCCAGGTCTGGTTGACCTCTTTCTGGGCCTCGGAGAAGGACTCCGGGCTCCAGTCAGCACCGTCGAACGCGGACTGGGTGCTGATCTTGTCCCAGCTCATGCCCTTGACGTCGTCCTCGCTCAAGTGCGGGTTCCCGTTGACGGAGTTCACGCCGATCTTGATCGAGTCCTTGATGTACTGCTCCTGCTCGGCGAACGAGCCGGCCGACAGACCCACCGCCTGCGCAAAGCCGTTCCCTCGCAACGTCAGCGCCCGCACCCCCCACTCCCAGCGCTCGCAGAACGTCTCGAACTCCGCCGTCAGCCCGCTGTGCCCCAACTCCATCCCGGACAGGGACAGATCGGAGAAGCCGCGCCCGACCGACGCCTCGCCGATCATCCCGAGATCCTTGAGCTCGGAATGCGCGAGGTTGATGCCCTTGGCAATCTCCGCCAGCGCCGACGGCGGCGCCGCGAGATCAGGATCGCTTCCGGTCATTCCGTCCCCCCGAGATCAACCGCCACCGCGTCCGGCACGATGCCCTGGACCGGCGGGAACAACATTCCTTCGTCACTGCCCGCGTCGAGCGCCACGCCTGCGGGTCCCGGCAGCATCGGCACCATCACGTCCAGCAGCCGCGCGCCCAGGATCGTTTGGTACGTCCACTCGCGCTCGGCGTCCCCCTGCGCACGCGCAAACCGAGCCAGCGCCTCCTCGTCGGAGAACGCGCAGATCCACCGCACCCCGCCCTGGTCCGCGGTCCACAGACTCCCGTACGCGTCGAACGGCACCAGCACCGCGGTGCGCCGAAATTCCCCCAGCAACACGGCAAACTCTCTGCGGGCCGCTGCGAGTTGATCACCAACAGGCGCTGTGGGTGTCGCACACACAGCGGGCGAATCTGTTGCGGAATCGGCCAAATCGGTGAGTCTCAAGGGCTGTTCGGGCTTCGGTATGCCGTCCCCGTTGCTGGTCATGCACGGCATGGTGCCACGAACATTTTTTCGTCAGCAATGAAGTAAGAGGGGACGTCGTGTCATGTCGAACACACGCGCGCCGATCGGCCGCCGGATGTGGGAGAGGGGGACTTCGCCCATGGAGCCGGCCCTTGAGCTCCAAGCTTTGAGCTCCGAGTCCCGAGCCCTCTTTGTGAGGAATGGTTGGTGGGTTGAGCCCACCCACCCTCCCCAATACCCGCAATGCCCACGAGAGTTGACTTTCGGTGTTCAACTTGCCACGCGCTGTCATATGCCTCTAGCGTTCACAGCAATAAACAACCCCGACCGGTGTTAGCAGCACCAATCGGGGTCTGACCTCCAAGATCGACAAGGACCGATCTCGTGGCTTACATCAACTCTAGCTGTGCCCTGCCTACGCCCGCACACCCCATGGCCAGCCCGGGGTACGGCAAGCGCCTCGCTTCCGATGAACCTCCCCACCGCAGCGGCGACTTCGTACACCTGCCCCAGCGTGAAGCGGCCGTCGCAGGCTTCATCGACCGCCTGCCCGAGGGCGCGGCGATGGACCACAAGACCCTCGCCAAACACATCGCCGGCTACGGCCAGGCGGCAATCCGCAGTGCGCTCAAGGCACTCACGGACGCAGGCCATCTGCGCCGGATCAAGGAAAAGGTGGTCCGCGACGACGACGCGGTCCGCTGGGTGACGCGTACGTACTGGTCGCGTACAGCCCGCAGTGCCGAGTGGTGGCAGGAGTTCTGCCGGAGCGTACGCGGTGTGATGCTCGACGCCCACGACGACACCCAGGGCCTCGGTACGAACGCCGAGTCGGCCACCGCGACCGCCGAGCCCGGGCCGGAGCGCACCACCGCCTACCGGACCCTCGCCGCCCTCGGCCGTACCGACCCCCGCATGACCCTCTCCGCCGCCGACTGTCAGCGGCTGGAACCCCTTGCCGCGACCTGGCTGGAGTACGGCGCGAGCGTGAAGCACCTGACCCACGCCCTCACTGACGGACTGCCCGATGCGGTCCACCACCCGGCGGGGATCGCGAAACGACGACTGGAGGACAAGATGCCGCCCAAGCCTGCCCGCGAGCGCGAGACCGTGCTGAGCAGTGTCATGGTCTGCATGTTCTGCGACACGACCGAGGAGGACGAGCCGCTGATCAACGGCATGTGTGAGGCCTGCCGCAGTGAGGACGAGGACGACATCCCGGCCACGTTCCGCCCGGGGCCCCGTCCGGCAGATGTAGCAGCCCATGCCGACGCTGCACGCATCGCGGCAGGACTGCCGCCGAGGAGTCGCGGATGAGCATGCAGGATGCGCCGGTCAGGACACCGAGGAGGGGAGGAGGCGGCGCCTTGACCCCGAGGATCACCCCCCGGCCGTCCCGGCCCCAGATGTCGGTCGAGGAGTTCGAGGAACTAGCCCGCCGTTCGCCAGAGATGGTGCGGCTGGAGTTCATCCAGGGAAAGGTCCAGGTCAAATCCGTGCCGGACGGTGTCCATGGAGCCATCATGATGTGGCTCCTCGAGCAGTGCATGCAGCATCTCCCTGATCATCGCCTCTACCCCGAGCAAGGCCTGAAGGCCGAGACGCACCGCAGAGGGCGGGCTCGTTCGGACGGGGCTCTCGCGCCCATCGACCACTTCGTCCCCCAGGGCGAGTGGGCCGAGCCCGGCGGCGTCCTGATGACCGTCGAGGTCACCTCGCGCGATGCGGACACCGACCAGCGCAACCGCGTCGAGAAGCCCGACGGCTACGCGGCCGCAGGCATTCCGGTCTATCTCCTCGTCGACCGTGACACCTGCTCGGTCACCGTCCATGCCGAACCGGAGGGCGGCTCGTACCGAAGCATCACCACACGTCCCTTCGGCGCCGTTGTCGATCTCCCCGACCCGGTCGGGATCACTCTGGAGACGCAGAAGCTCAAGGACTACGCCGACTGACGGGCGCCTGGTGCTGTGCTGCCTGTGATGCGAGTTGAGTACGCGGATGAGTAGCGGAACGGATCTTGGGCGGGTGTCGTCTGTGGCGAACTGAAGGCATGAGTGACGCTCCAGCCATCCCCGCCCGGACCAGCGACCGGCAATGGCGCCGTCCGGCCTACCTCGGGCTGCTGACGCTGCTCCCGACCGCGGTTGTCGCGTGGCTCCCTGTCCTGATGTCCGAGAGCTTCGGGCGCTGTCTGACCTACGGGGAGGAGTGCGCCCCCGGCTACAACACGCTGGCCGGCGTGGCGTGGTACGCGTTCTGGGGGAGCGCAGCGGCGGGAGTCGCGGCGCTGATCCTTTACCCGACGGGTGGTTGGGCGAGGCGGGCGCGGAAGTCGCTCGTCCTCACCCAGCTCGCGCTGCAGATCGTCACTGCGTCAGCGATCCTCGCGATGGCGTGAGCGCCCGCCCGGGCCGGGCTTGCGTGCCGATCCCCACGAGACCTGGGCGCAGGTACTCAGGCCAGGCCGTCTTCCATCCTGGGGCCGGCCTGTCAGCCCGCGCTCGTATGCTCGGTCCATGACGGATCACCAGCACGGACGGCCCGGACGCCCCACCGAGAACGCCATGCGCCGTGCCCTCAAGCGTGCCCGGGACGGCGTGGCGCTGGACGTTACCGAGGCCGCCGTGCTGCTCCAGGCTCGGGGAGACGATCTCGAAGACCTCACTGCGTCCGCCGCGCGCGTGCGGGATGCCGGGCTGGAGGCCGCAGGCCGCCCCGGCGTCATCACGTACTCGAAGAGCGTGTTCATTCCGCTCACCCGGCTGTGCCGGGACAAATGCCACTACTGCACCTTCGTGACCGTGCCGGGAAAGCTGCGCCGGGCCGGGCACGGGATGTTCATGTCGCCCGACGAGGTCCTGGACATCGCCCGGCGCGGGGCCGAACTCGGCTGCAAGGAAGCGCTGATCACCCTCGGGGACAAGCCCGAGGACCGCTGGCCCGAGGCGCGGGAGTGGCTGGACGCGCACGGGTACGACGACACCATCGCGTATGTACGGGCCATCGCGATCCGCATCCTGGAGGAGACCGGGTTGCTGCCGCATCTCAACCCCGGTGTGATGACCTGGACCGACTTCCAGCGGCTGAAGCCCGTGGCGCCGAGCATGGGCATGATGCTGGAGACCACGGCGACGCGGCTGTGGAGCGAGCCGGGCGGGCCGCACTACGGGTCGCCCGACAAGGAACCCGCCGTACGGCTGCGGGTGCTGGAAGACGCGGGACGGTCCTCGGTCCCCTTCACCAGTGGGCTGTTGATCGGGATCGGCGAGACGTACGAGGAGCGCGCCGATTCGCTGTTCGCGCTGCGGCGCATCGCCCGTGCGTATCACGGCATCCAGGAACTGATCATGCAGAACTTCCGCGCCAAGCCGGACACGGCGATGCGCGGCATGCCGGACGCCGAGATGGACGAGCTGGTCGCGACCGTCGCCGTGGCCCGGCACATCATGGGCCCCTCCGCCTGCCTCCAGGCGCCGCCCAACCTGGTGGCGGGCGAGTATGCGCGGCTCATCGGGGCGGGTATCGACGACTGGGGCGGGGTCTCGCCCCTGACGCCCGACCATGTGAACCCCGAGCGGCCCTGGCCGCAGATCGGCGAGCTCGCCGAGCGCTCGGCGGCGGCGGGCTTCCGGCTCGAAGAACGCCTCTGCGTCTACCCGGAGTTCGTGCAGCGAGGCGAGCCCTGGCTCGACCCGCGGCTGCTGCCGCACGTCCGCGCGCTCGCCGATCCGGGGACCGGGCTGGCGAACCCGGACGCCCCCGTCGTCGGACACGCGTGGCAGGAACCCGACGAGGGCTTCTCCTCCACCGGGCGCACCGATCTGCACCGGACGATCGACACCGAGGGCCGGACCTCCGACCGGCGTGACGACTTCGACGAGGTCTACGGGGACTGGGAGGCCCTGCGCGAGGCCGCCCGGCCCGGCATGGTGCCCTCCCGGATCGACACCGACGTACGAGGGGCTCTCAAGCAAGCCGCGGACGATCCGACGAAGCTCACCGACGACGAGGCCCTCGCCCTGCTCCACGCGGACGGGCCCGCGCTGGACGCGCTCACCCGTATCGCGGACGAGTTGCGCCGTGACGTCGTCGGCGACGACGTCACGTACGTCGTCACGCGCAACATCAACTTCACCAACGTCTGCTACACCGGCTGCCGCTTCTGCGCCTTCGCCCAGCGGCGTACGGACGCCGATGCGTACACCCTCTCGCTCGACCAGGTGGCGGACCGTGCCGCGCAGGCCTGGGACGTCGGTGCGGTCGAGGTCTGTATGCAGGGCGGCATCCATCCCGACCTGCCCGGCACCGCGTACTTCGACATCGCGCGCGCCGTGAAGGCGCGCGTCCCCGGCATGCATGTGCACGCCTTCTCGCCGATGGAGGTCGTCAACGGAGCGACCCGCACAGGGCTTTCGATCCGCGAGTGGCTCACCAAAGCCAAGGAAGCCGGGCTCGACTCCATCCCCGGCACGGCCGCCGAGATCCTCGACGACGAAGTCCGCTGGATCCTCACCAAGGGCAAACTGCCCACCGCCACCTGGATCGAGGTCGTCAAGACCGCGCACGAGCTCGGCATCCGGTCGAGCTCGACGATGATGTACGGGCATGTGGACCAGCCCCGGCACTGGCTCGGCCACTTCCGGACGCTGGCCCGGATCCAGCAGGAGACGGGCGGCTTCACCGAGTTCGTGACGCTGCCCTTCATCCACACCAACGCGCCCGTCTATCTCGCAGGGATCGCGCGACCGGGCCCGACCGTCCGCGACAACCGCGCGGTCACCGCCATGGCCCGGCTCCTGCTCCACCCCCACATCACCAACATCCAGACCAGCTGGGTGAAGCTGGGGGCGGACGGCGCGGCCCAGATGCTCCGCTCCGGGGCCAACGACCTCGGTGGCACGCTCATGGAGGAGACCATCTCCCGTATGGCTGGCTCCAGTTACGGCTCGTACCGCTCCATCAAGGATCTCGTCGCCATCGCCGAGGCGGCAGGGAGGCCGTCGAAGCCGCGTACGACGCTGTACGGCGAGGTGGCGGACGAGCGCACGCGCGCCGCGACGGCGTCCGACGGACATCTGCCCGAGCTTCTGCCGCTCCTCGATCAGGGCTGAAATACTTGCGCCATGGGGCAGCGGGCCGGGGCGAGACCGTCGATGCAGGAGCTGATCAAGCGCCGCAGGCGCGCCGGATTCGTCGGGAGACGGGGTGAACTCGCCCTGTTCCGGGAGAACTTCGATGTACCGGTCGAAGACGAGCGTCACCGTTTCATCTTCCACGTCCACGGCAACGCGGGCGTCGGCAAGACCTCGCTCGTGCGCGAGCTGGAGCACGCAGCGCGGCAGCGGCAGGCCCTGACCGCCACGCTCGACGACTCGGTGCACAGCGTGCCCGAAGCGATGGCCGCGATCGCGGCCCAGTTCGCCCGGCAGGACCGCCCGCTGAAGGCGCTGGAGCGGATGCTGGCCACGTACCGGCAGCGGCGGCACGAAGCGGAGGCGGCCGTCCCCGAGCCGGAGCAGCCCGCGGACGCGGCATCGCCCGCGCCGCCGTCGGCCGGGTCGATGGTGGCCGCACAGGCCGGCCTTGTGGGGCTGGGCCTGCTGCCGGGTGTCGGCGCCCTCGCAGGCGCGATGGACCCGGCGCACGTGGCGCAGGGTGCCGACCGGCTCAAGGCCGTGCTCGGGGCCCGTTTCCGTAACCAGGAGGACGTCCAGCTGGTGCTGGACCCGGTCAGGTTCCTCACGCCGGTCCTCATCGCCGAGCTGGACCGAGTGGGTGCCGACAGCCCCTGGATCGCGCTGTTCTTCGACACCTACGAACGCACGGGTTCGTTCCTCGATGTCTGGCTGCGCGAAATGATCACCACCGAGCGGTACGGGACCCTGCCCGCCCATGTCGTCGTGACCATGGCGGGGCAGGGCCGCCTCGACCCCGGTTGCTGGGCCGACTACGCCGACCTCGTGACCGAACTGCCCCTGGAGCCCTTCACGGAACCGGAGTCCCGCCAACTCCTGGCAGCCAAGGGTGTCCTGGACGAGAAGGTCGTCCAGGACGTGCTCCGGCTCTCCGGCGGACTGCCCGTCCTGGTGTCGACCCTCGCCCAGAACCCGGGCGAGGTGAGCGCCCCCAGCGCCACCGCCGTGGACCGTTTTCTCAAGTGGGAGGCGGACTCCGTCCGCCGGTCCGTGGCCCTGGCGTGCGCGCTGCCCCGCCGCCTCGACGAGGACGTTTTCGCGGCGGTCACCGACGTGGATGCAGAGCTGTACGACTGGCTGCGCACCTTGCCGTTCGTCTCCGATCGCGACGGCCACGCCCAGTATCACGACGTCGTGCGAGGCCCGATGCTGCGCCTCCAGCGCACCCGCTCGCCCCGCCGCTGGCACGCCGACCACGAGCGCCTGGCTCAGACCTTCGCCTCGTGGGCGGAGACGGCCGCCGAGGGTGTGCCGGAGGACGAGCTCTGGGAGCAGGAGAGCTGGCGGGGGCCACACATGGAGGAGGCGTACCACCGGCTGTGCGCACGGCCGGAGGAGGCGCTGCCCCGCATGCTGCGCGACGGCGTGGACGCCTGCGACTCGGGCAGGGCGACGACCCGGCGATGGGCCCGGGTCCTCGCCGCGGCGGGCGATGACACCGACTCCGAGGAACTGCGCACCTGGGGGAGGGACGCCCTCGCCGCGCTGGAGGGGGAACAGGGCGGGCCCGTACGGGTCGTGAGTCTCCTGCTGGCCCGCGCGGGGTTCCGCGAGCAGGACCAAGTGGCCGCGCTGGTCGTCCGGGGCATGCACCACCGGCTGGCGAACGACTACCCGAACGCGGTCGCCGACTACGAACGGGCGCTGGCCCTCGATCCGACCTGCGCGCGGGCCCACTTCGGCCAAGCTGTCGTGCGCCTCGAGAAGGACGACTTCGCAGGAGCGCTGGCCGGGCTCGACCGGGCGGACAGCCTGTCGCCCGACACGGCGTGGATCCTGGAGCATCGCGGGGAGATCCATCGCGTTCTGAACCATCTTGAGGAGGCGGTCGCGGACTGCGACCGTGCGCTTCGTCTCGTACCCGACCGCGCCAGGGCGCTGGCGACCCGGGGGCATGCCAAGTATCTGATGGACCGCAATCGCGAAGCCCTGGCCGATCTGGACCGGGCGGTGGAGTTGGACGCGCAGTACTGGTGGGCGCTGATCCGGCGCTCGGAAGTGCGTTTCGACCTCGGAGACGAGGCGGGGGCGCTCGCAGACCTGGACCGGGCCGAGGAGATCGAACCGGAGTTGGCGTGGGTGCCGGGGGAGCGCGGCTATCTCCACTTTCAATGTGGCCGCCATGAACAGGCTCTCGTGGAGTACGACCGGGCGCTGACCCTCGACCCCACCTATGCGTGGGCGCTGGGCAGCCGGGCGCTGGCCCTGGACTCCCTGGGGAGGGTCGACGAGGCTCTGGCCGCACTCGGCCGGGCCGTCGAGCTGAAGCCGGACTATGGCTGGGCCCTGGTGCGGCGAGCCGAGATACATCGCCGCCTGGGCGACCGGGATGCCCAGTTCGCCGATCTGAACCAGGCCGTGGCGGTGAACGACGACCCGGCATGGGCGCTGGCCGTGCGCGGTGACGCGTACCGGTGCGAGAGGCGGTTCGAGCAAGCCCTGACGGATCTGGACCGAGCCGTCGAGCTGAAGCCGGACTACGGCTGGGCCATCGGCACCCGGGGCCAGACGTACCGGGCGATGAAGCGGCATCCTCAGGCTCTTACGGATCTTGAGCGGGCCGCGCTCCTGCTGAAGGACACCCCCTGGGTGCTCAACGACCGCGAGGCCCTGTACCGCGAACTGAGGAGCGCCGACGGGGGATGGCTGCTGGTCGACGACGCCGACCTCGGCGACGCAGGCGACGCCGCATCCTGGATCCGGCACGCGTCGGTGCGGACGGCCGAGACCCGGCTGGAGGAGGCGCTGGCGGCCTTTGACCGTGCCCTGGAGCTGGCCCCGGAGCACACATGGGCCAGGGCGCGCAGGGCGTGGATCCGGGGCCGGCTGGGCGATCAGCAGGGTCATTTCGAAGAACTGGACCGTCTCGTCGCCGCGAACCCGTACTCGGGCTGGGCCTTTGGACGCCGGGCTCTCGCGCTGCAGTCGGCCGGTCTCACCCGACGATCGATGGCCGATCTCGACCGGAGTCTGGCCCTCGGCTACTCCCCCTCGTGGGTCGAGGGCCGGCGTGCGGTCGGACTGCTCAACCTGGACCGGCCCGAGGAAGCGATGGCGGTGCTCGACGCGCTGCCTCCAGGGGCCCGCGACGACGAACTGCGCCTCATCGCCGAGACATCGCGACGGCTCGGGCGCTTTGAGGAGGCTCGGGAAGCCGCGCTGCGGCTGCGCACCTTCGACGCCGAAGACGGACTGTTCCACCTGACGATGGCGGAGAGCCGGATGCGGGGTACGGAGGCGGTGGCGGACCTCTGGCGGGAATGCGCCCTGGCGCACACCGTGGCCGACCCGGAGGCTCCGACGGCGGAGGAGCTGGTCGACCTGGTGGTGATGGCCTGCGCGCTGGGAGAGTGGAGCGAAGCCGAGCACAGGCTGGAGCGTCTGCTCGCGCAGCGCCCCGAGTGGGGCGATGTGACCGATCTTGTGGATCTTCTGGCCGAGCTGGACGACTGCCCCGGTGCGGCCCGGCAGCGATATGCGCCGCTCCTCGCCCGGTTGGCGGTGGCCCGGAGCGGCCTTGCGGGTGCCGACGGTCAGTGACCGTCACGGTGCGCTTCGGGTCGCGCGGACGGTGACCTCGTGGGTGCGGGGGCGGGTGCCGGGGCGGTCCACGGCACGGATGCAGGCGCGTTCGGGCCGACCTGCGGCGCAGGTGCCTGGCCGATCGGTACGGGTCTGACGTGCGACTCTGCCGACGGCGTCGGCGCACCTCGCACTGCTAATCCGGCTCCACGGACGAGCGGTTACATACCGCTCAGCGGTCCTTCCGGTCCTGAAGCGATCAACCCCGGTCGATTACAGTGCTGCGCCAGGCATGTGTTCGACGTCCAGGGAGGGGCACGCGGTGAGCGCAGCAGCTACTGCCGTGTGGGGCCGCGCCGAGCAGCAGGACTTCCGCGCCCGGGTGCGCGGCGCCCTGCTCGGTGGCGCCATCGGCGACGCGCTCGGCGCCGGGGTCTCCGCGCTGACCCTGGAGGAGATACGCGCGGCCCACGGTCCCGAGGGCGTCGCCGACCTCGTGCCCGCCCACGGCCGCCGCGGGGCCGTCACCGCCGCCACCCAGTTGACCCTGTTCACCGTGGACGGGCTGATACGCGCCCAGGTCCGCCGTGACACCGGCGCCTGGCATCCGCCCACCGATGTGCACCGCGCCTATCTGAGATGGGCCGCCACCCAGAGCGACTGGGGCCCCGACGAACGCCGCAAGGACAACGGCTGGCTCGCCCGCGAGGAGTGGCTCTACACCCGCCGCGACCCGGTCAGGGCCTGCCTCATCGGGCTCGGCGACGAGACGATGGGCACCGTCGAAGCGCCGAAGAACCCGACCGCGCGCGACGCGGGCGCGCTGGTGCGTTCCGCGCCGTTCGGGCTGCTCGTGGGCTGGGAGCCGCAGTTGGTGTGCCAGCTGGCGGTGGAGTGCGCGGCGCAGACGCACGGCCACCCCACCGCCTATCTCTCGGCGGGCGCGTTCGCCGTCATCGTGCACGGTCTGGCCCGGGGCGAGACCCTCGACGGCTCGGTGCAGCGCGCGCTCGCCCTGCTGTCGGCGCGGCCGGGGCACCAGCCCGTCACGGACGCCCTCCAGCTGGCGCTCGGCGCCGTACGCCAGGGCATTCCGGGCCCCGCCCGGATCGCCTCGATCGGCGAGGGCGACAACGCCGAGGAAGCCCTCGCCATCGCGGTCTACTGCGCTCTCGTCGGCGAGGACATCCGGCACGGCCTGCGGCTCGCCGTCAACCACGACGGCCCCTCCGATACCACCGGCTCCGTCACCGGGGCGCTGCTGGGTGCTCTGCACGGTGAGACGGCTCTGCCGCCCGCCTGGCTCTCCGAGCTGGAGGGCCGCCCCACCGTCATCGAACTGGCCGACGACTTCGCTATGGAGATGACGCAGGGCCCGGCCCTGCACGGCCCCACGGTCGCCTCGCCCGGCTGGCTCGCCCGCTACCCCCGGGTCTGAGGCGCGCCCGCGCCCTCGCCCCCCAGCACCTTCGTTTCGGCAGCCTCGGCAGCCTCGGCAGCCTCGACGGGCTCGGCAGCCTCGACGGGCTCGGCAGCCTCGACGGGCTCGGCAGCCTCGACGGGCTCGGCCGGCGACGGCACCGCCCCGCCGGCGGACGCCGTGCCCGGCCCGTCGTCGTCCGAGTTGATCCGGGCGATGACCGCGTCGCGCTCGGGGGTGTCCTCCGGCTTGACCAGGCCGATCACGACGTAGAGTACGAGCGAGACCGCCAGCGGCAGCGAGACCTGGTACTGCAGGGCCACATCGGTCCTTGCGGTGCCGTCGATCTCGTAGTTGAGGAAGAAGAAGGCGATCAGGCCCGCCGCCCAACTGGTGAGCGCCGCGGTCGGTCCGGACTTACGGAAGGGACGCAGCAGGCCGAGCATGAACGGGATCGCGATCGGGCCCATCAGTCCCGCCACCCACTTGATCACGATGGTGATGATGTCTTTGAACGTGGGCGAGTTGACCTGGGTCGCGATCGCCATCGACAGCGCCAGGAACGAGATCGTCGACAGACGGGCGGCGACCAGCCCGGCCCGCTCGGTCCAGTTCCGCGCCTTCTTGGAGATGACCGGCGCGATGTCCCGGGTGAAGACCGCGGAGATCGCGTTGGCGTCGGAGGAGCACATGGCCATGGTGTGCGAGAAGAAGCCCACGATGACCAGGCCCAGCAGACCGTGCGGCAGCAACTGCTCGGTCATCAGCGCGTAGGAGTCGGACGCGTCCGGCTTCTTCGCCTGGACGAGCAGCGGTGCGCACCACATCGGGAAGAAGAGGATCAGCGGCCAGAGGGCCCACAGGACTGCCGAGAGCCGCGCCGAGCGGGTGGCCTCGCGGGCGTTGGCGGTCGCCATGTAGCGCTGCGCCTGGTTCCACATGCCGCCGTTGTACTCGAAGGTCTTGATGAAGAGGAACGCCAGCAGGAACGTCACCGTGTACGGTCCGGCGGTCGCGTCCGCGTGCCCCTGGAGCTCCGGCTCGTCCCAGATCGTCCACAGGGTGCTGAAGCCGTCCAGCTTGCCCATGACCGCGACGAGCATCGCGAGTCCGGCGAAGAGCTGGATGATGAACTGCCCCAGCTCGGTCAGGGCGTCGGCCCACAGACCGCCGACGGTGCAGTAGACACCGGTGATGACGCCGGTGATCAGGATGCCCTGGTTGAGCGAGATACCGGTGAAGACGGAGAGCAGGGTGGCGATGGCGGCCCACTTGGCGCCCACGTCCACGATCTTCAGCAGCAGTCCCGACCAGGCCAGCGCCTGCTGGGTCTTGAGGTTGTAACGGTTCTTCAGATATTCCAGCGGCGAGGCGACATGCAGCTTGGAGCGCAGGCGGTTCAGCCGAGGCGCGAAGAGCTTGGCGCCGATGAAGACGCCGATGGCGATCGGGAGGGACCACGTCACGAAGGACGTCACACCGTACTTGTAGGCGATGCCCGCGTAACCGGTGAACATCACCGCGCTGTAGCCGGACATGTGGTGCGAGATGCCCGACAGCCACCAGGGCATCTTGCCGCCTGCGGTGAAGAAGTCGCTGACGTTGTCGACGCGCTTGTGCGACCAGAGGCCGATCGCGACCATCACACCGAAGTATCCGATGAGCACGGTCCAGTCGAGACTGTTCATGTGCCCCTCCTGGGGTCCGCCTTGTGAACGCCGTTCATGGTGTGTCCATGCGCGCGGCCACGACAACGACCCGAGGAGTCAAGGGCAAGTAAAATTGTTCGAGTCAATGACCTTCGTTCACATCTATGACTCGAAGGGGAATCAAAAGGGGCCGCTACCGCATCAGTTCACCCGCGTTGACGAGCAGCGACTGACCCGTGATCGCCCGGGCCCGGTCGGAGGCGAGAAAGACCGCGGCCCCCGCGACATCTCCGTCCGTTGCCAGCTCCGGCAGTGCCATCCGCTCGGTGAGCCGCCCGAGCACCTCGTCCTCCGGTACCCCCTCGGTGTGCGCGGTGAACTGGACGTACGCCTGTACGGGCGGTCCCCACATCCAGCCCGGCAGCACCGTGTTGACCCGGATCCGGTCGGGGCCGAACTCGCGCGCCAACGAGTACATCGCCGAGGTCAGCGCGCCCTTTGACGCCGCGTACGCCGCCTGCCACACCTGCGAGGGAGCCGCCACCGCCGACTGCGTCCCGATGATGACGACCGAGCCGCCGCGCTCTCTCAGTCCGGGCAGGCAGGCCCGGGTCATCCGCAGCGTGCCCAGCAGATTCACGTCGATGACGCCTTGCCAGGTCTCGAAGTCGGCGTCCGCGAGCCCGCCGAAACAGCTGTCCCAGGCGGCGACATGGACGACCGCGTCGATCCTCCCGAAACGCTCCAGCGCGAGCGCGGCCAGCGCCTCGCACTGCGCCTCGTCGGTGATGTCCGTGGCGCGGTAGGCGGTGCGTGATCCCTCGGGGTCCATCTCTCGCGCCGACTTGGCGAGGTTCGCCTCGGTTCGGGCGCCGAGGATCGCGTTGCCCCCGTCCCGTACGACCGTCGCGGCGATCTGATGGCCGAGCCCGGCCCCCACGCCGGAGACGATCACGGTCTTCCCCTGGAGCAGCATCTTGGCGCCTCCCGGCTCTGGCAGTTCTTCTGACGGGGCGTCAGAGTAGGTCCGACCACCGGAGGAAGGAAGGGGAGCGTCGTGAGCGAGGACACCCGGTCCGAGGTGTACGCGGAACTGGCGGCCGTGGGCCCCTACGGGGTGCGCCCCGGCCACGCCCTGATCACCATGGTCGAACCGCACCCGGGCCATGAGTACGCGTACAACCGCTGGTACGAGGACGACCACTACTACGCGGGCGCGATGGCCATGCCCTGGATGTACGCGGGACGGCGCTGGGTCGCCACGCGGGACCTCCAACTGCTGCGCTACCCGGAGAAGTCGGCGGTGGCCGAGCCCGTCACCGCGGGCTGTTACCTCTCCGCGTACTGGATCACCGACCGGCGCTACGCCGACCACATGAAGTGGACCGTCGGGATCAACAAGCGGCTCAACCGGGACGGCCGCGTCTACCAGGACCGTACCCACGTCTTCACCGCCTTCCAGGACCACCAGGCGACCGTCTACCGGGACGGGGCGGCCGGCCCGCGCGACTTTCACGCACTGGACCATCCGTACGCGGGCCTGGTCGTCGAGGTGATCGACACGGACGGGCCCGAGCAGCGGGCCGAGTTGCTGGAGTGGCTGCGTACGAAGCATCTGCCCAAGCGGCTGGCGGGATCCTGCGCGGCGATGGTGACCGTCTTCCGGCCGACGCCACTGCCCGGAGACCGGATGACCTATGTGAAACAGGTGGAGGGCGTGGACACCCGGCTGACGCTGCTGTGGTTTCTCGAGGAGGACCCGAGGGAGCACTGGGACTCTGTCTGTGCAGGCCTCGACGTGGCGGTCGTCGAATCGGGGCTCGGGCGGGTGGAGCTCGTGGCTCCCTTCATCCCCACGGTCCCCGGAACCGACCGCTATGTCGATCAACTGCGCTGAGCAGACACGGGGTTGGGGGTTGGGAAGGGCCGTGGGGGCATGGCCGAACCCCCTCGGCCGGGACGGCGGACCAGTCGAGAGGGCTCTGGGGATGGTGCTTCGGCTCGGCGTGCTCTTCGGCGTGGCGCTCAGCCGAGATCGAACACGCCGTGACCCACTTCGTTCACGAAGGCGTTCCACGACTCGGGGACGAAGGTGATCGACGGGCCCGCGGGGACCTTGGAGTCCCGGACGGCAATCGCCTGTGTGACCGGGGACTTGACCTCTACGCAAGCGCCGTTTCCGCCGGAGTACGAGGACTTCGTCCAGGTGTCCGTGGCGCCCTCAATGATTGCCATGTCTGCTCCGCTTCGGCGAGTGGTGTGAATTGCGCCAACGTTCTTGCTGGCGTGATCGACGTTACCCGCGGCCCTCTACGCGTGGGACGGGCGTTCACTCGACCGGATGGCATATACCACGGCAGTCTTCCGCCGCGAGGTGGCATGGGTGTACCGTGCCGTCCCCCTCCCGGATGAAGCGGTTCAGCGGGCGTACTCCTTGGCGATGTCCGCGATGAACTGACGCGACTGATCCACGTTCAGAGCCTGGGCGCGCAGATGCTCGTACATGACGGTGTACTTGTGCACGTCATTGGCTTTCTCCAGGTACAGATCGCTCGTGACGCCCTCGATGTAGACGACGCTCGAGTCGGAGGCGTCAGGGAACTCCAGGATCGCGTACTGGCCGAGGATGCCCGGGTGGGCGCCCATGTCGAAGGGCAGTACCTGCACGGTCACATGGGGCAGCTGGGACAGCTCCATCAGATGCTCCAACTGCTCGCGCATCAGCGTCTTGTCGCCGACCAGACGGCGCAGTGCGGCCTCGTCGATCACCACCCACAGGCGCAGCGGGTGTTCCGCGTCGTGGACCCGCTCCTGGCGGCGAAGCCGGACGCTGACCCGTTTCTCGACGTCGGCGGTCCCGCTCTCGGGCAGCGCCCCCGCGATCAGGGCCTCGGCGTACTGCCGGGTCTGCAACAGGCCCGGGACGACCTGGGGTTCGTACACCCGAAGACTCGCCGCGTCGGTCTCCAGGCCGATGTAGACGCTGTACGGGATGTCCCCGAAGGCGTGCCACCAGCCCTGCTGGCGGGAGTCCTTGGCCATTTGCATCAGCGAGTCGACGATCCTGTGGTCCTCGACCTCGTACACTCCGCACAGGTCGCGGACGTCGCGCTGACTGATGGAACGGCGGCCGTTCTCCAGGCGGCTGATCTTCGACTGGGAGACGAGCAGACGCTCCGCCACCTCTTCGGCCGTCATGCCCTTCAGCTCCCGGAGCCTGCGCAGCTCCTGTCCCAAACGGCGTCGCCTGACGGTGGGGTTGACATTGGACGCCACGGAAACTGCACCTCCGGCTGCGTAGCTGAGCGTATCTACCGCTCAGCAGACTGCCACCAATGGTCGTGGCTGCGCTGCGAAATGGCTACACAGGCGTCATGCGCGAACGCGCAGGGCAGCGACAAGGCTGCCCCGCGCGTTCCGTGCGGCTCCCGAACCGGAACGTGGGGACGTCGGTGCGGCGGTGCTACGGGTGGTGCATCTGTGTCAGTGCGCGGCGACGCGGGCCATCGCTCCATGGCGCGGTTGCATCGCCGCCACGGCTGCCGGCTGCCTGGTGCCGTTCACCGCGGTGGGATTACGGCGCGGCTGAGCGGCCACACCGTTCTGGACGTCCATCACGGCGTGTGCCACGAGGCCGCCCATCGGGTCGTGCCTGATGAGATCCCGCAGACGGGACCTCGAGGAACGCCCCTCGTTGCCGGGGTACAGGTGCTTGCCGAGTCCGACCGCGTGGGCCAGCGCGGCGAGCGCCGCGGTCCGCGGGTCCGGCGGTACACCGGTGCGGATCGCATTGTCCAGCCGGGCCCTGATGTCCCGGCTGATCGCCGTGTCCGTCGCCTGGTAGCGAGTCGTCGGCAGCACCCCGCACATCTGGCCCGCCACGGCATGCACCATGCCGCACCGCTCCAGATGCGAGAGGTAAATCTGGCGCAGCCCCAGTCGGGGCCCGCCAATCCAGTGGACAGCCCGGACCGGACTGCCGCGTCTGCGCAGCAGTTCCAGTGCGGAGTCCAAAGTCGGATCTCCTGTCGGCCGTGGCATCACCACGGCGATACGATCCCCGTCTGGGGCTATCCGTCCTGCCAGAGCCAGCTCTACTAGCTGGGCTCCGGCCAGGCCGATGTCGAGCGACTGCGGCTGCGCTGTGGTACCCGTGGCCGGGTCCAGAGCGAGCAACAGAAGCTCCTCCGGAAGTGTTCTGCGGCTCCTGCCCATCCATGCCTCCCCGCGTGGATGTACGACAGGGTGACCCCTCTCACATTGGTCTGTCGAGAGCGCCTGGGTGCTTTCTTCGGGAACCGGCAGGTATGTCGTTCTCGTCTAGGCCCGGGAGCAGGGCTCTCACACAGGACACTGGTAGATGGTTCGGACAACACGGGCTGTCGCGTGACGATGCCTGTGGGTACGTACGTATGGCTCAGGAACGCGTGACGCATGACTCATGGAGGAGGCACGGTGGCGGGCGAGTCCCCCGACAAGTCGGAGCAGCGGAAGTCGTCGGGGGGGACGACTCCGGGTGAGCGCGACCCGCGGCTCGCCGTGTTCCGGCAGGCATCTCCGGGGGCGACGGCTCCCCAGGTGGACCAGGCGACGGCGGTCTTCAAGCTGCCGGCGGAACGGAAGGACTCCGGGCCGGAGGCCGAGCCGGGCACGGAGTCGGGTTCCGCGGAGAACGACGCGAGGCTGCGGGCCGCGGTGGCGGCCTGGGTGGCCGGCGGGGACGGGGACGCCGCGCCGGCCGGGGAGGCGGACATGCAGGCCGCTCCGGCTGCCGACGGCGCGGACGCCGATGAGGCTGAGGCCGCGGATGAGGCGGGGGCACCGGAGGTGGCGGAGGACTCGGATACCGGCGGGACTCCGGACGCCGCCGGTTCCAATGGGCCCGGCGGCGCGCAGGACGCTCACGGGGACGAGATCGCTGACGCGGACGAGGACGCTGACGCGGACGAGGACGCCTCTCAGGCCGCCGAGGAAGCTGCCGCCGACTCGTCGGACGTGGAAGAGCGTGACGAGGCGCCTGCGGGCGACCAGGACGTGTCCGCAGACGCAAAGTCCACACCTGCTGAGCCCGAGCCGGAGGCTGCGGCCGAGGTCGACGAGGAGCCCGAGCCCGAGCCCGAGGCGGACGACGAAGCCACCGCCCCGTCCGCAGAGGACGACGCCGACGCGCCCGCCCTGAAGCCGGCCGACGAGGCCGACGAGGACAAGGCCAGCGGCAAGGGAAGCGACAAGGGCAGCGACAAGGAAAAAGCCGCCCCGCCCGATCCCGAATCCGCGGAAGCAAAGACCCCGGCCATCCCGGCCAAGCCCGCCGTCGATCAAGCCACCGCCGTCTTCAAGACCACGCGGCGGCCCGCCGTCGACCAGCCGACCACCGCGCTCAAGGTGCCCGCGGCGCCCCGCCCCCCCGAGCCCCCCGCCGGGCGCAGCAGCACCTTTGTGCCGCTGCGGACCGAGGACGTACGGACGCCCACCCCGAGCAAGCCCGGAGCACCCGCGCCGGAGTCCGCGCCCGCCTCGCTGTCCGAAGCCGAGCGGACCAAGCAGCAGCCCATGCCGCCGCTGCCGCCGCTGGATCTTCTCGCCGAGCTCACGAACACCCCGCCGCCGCCCCAGACGCCCGTCCGTACCGTCCTGCGGCGGATCAAGATCTGGACGCCGCTCGTCGCCCTGCTCCTGATCGTCTTTGCGGTTGCACAGGCTCTGCGTCCGCTCCCGGACCCCGCGCTCTCGCTGTCCGCCAAGCCCACCTTCACCTTCGCCGGCGGAAAGCTGAACATGCCGTGGCCGGGCGAGGGGCAGGGCGCGGTCGAGGTCGAGGGTGTCGGCAGCATCGGCACGTACGGCGCGCAGAAGCCCGCGCCGATCGCGAGCGTCGCCAAGACGATGACGGCGTACGTGATCCTCCAGGAGCACCCGATCTCCGGGAAGCAGGTCGGCGAGAAGATCACCGTCGATCAGAAGGCGGAGGACGAGTCCAAGATCGACGACGAGTCGACCGCTCAGATCTCCAAGGGTCAGCAGTTCACCGAGAAGCAGATGCTCCAGCTGCTGATGATTCCGTCCGGGAACAACGCCGCGCGTCTCCTCGCCCGCTGGGACTCCACGTCCGAGGCCGAGTTCGTCAAGAAGATGAACGCCGCCGCCAAGAGGCTGGGCATGACCAACACCACCTACACGGACCCGAGCGGCTTGAAGGCCACCACCGTGTCCACCCCGCAGGACCAGCTCAAGCTGGCCAGGGCGGTGCTGCAGAACGACATCTTCCGCACCATCGTCGACACGCCCAACATCACCATCCCGGGCATCGAGAAGCGGATCGAGAACAACAACACGATCCTTCTCGAGCCGGGAGTGAGCGGCATCAAGACCGGCTCGTCCACCCCGGCCGGAGGCAATCTCCTCTGGACCGCCAACACGGTCGTCGACGGCCAGAAGCGCCGGATCGTCGGCGCGGTGATGGGCGCGCAGAACGCGACGCTGCTGCACGAGAAGCTGACGCTGGCGGTCAAGACATACAGCCTGAGCCTGATCAAGGCCGCACAGGAGGGCGTCACGTCGGCGACCGTCATCAAGAAGGGTGAGGTCGTCGGCCATATCGACGACGGCCTCGGTGGCCAGGTGGCCGTTGTCGCCACGAAGGACCTCAAGGCGGTCGGCTGGGCCGGTCTCCAGGTCCAGATCGCGATCAACGACGCCGGCAACAAGATCCCGCACAGCGCGAAGGCGGGCACGGTCGTCGGCCAGGTCTCTGTCGGCTCGGGCACGGGCAAGGTGAACGCCCCGGTCGCGCTCCAGCGGGACCTGGCGGAACCTGGATTCGGCGACAAGCTCATCCGGCTCGGCTAGGGCCTGTCGTTTGGATCAGGCCGGATCAGTGAGCGGGGTCTGGTGCGTGCAGTTGCAAGGCGGAGGAAGGAGCCCACGCGGAGCGTAGGCGACTGACGACAACGCAGCAGATGGGCGTGCCAGGGCACGCGAGCCCGGCAAGATCCGAACGACAGGCCCTGGGTCGGCCCCGGCTCACGCGGGCGTCCCGGGATGACCGGGCGCCCGCGTGCTAGCGTCCCGGGGCAACTCAAAGGTGCCGGGACGGCGTCCTTGAACATGAACAGCAGCAAAAAGCGCGTCGGAGGCAGGCAGGCCGAGGGACAACGGCACAGCCGGGGAAGACGGAGAGAGCCGCAGTGACCACCGCTGAGCCGACACAGGCGGACGGCAGCAGCCCCGACACCGGGCTGCGAATACGTCTGCCCGCGCCCGGCCGCACCGAGCCCGGTCCGCTCGCCGACCTGCGGGACCGGCTGACCCGTCACCCGGTGCTTCTCGCGACGGCTCTCGCCGCGCTCACCCATCTGATCTGGTTCTTCTTCTTCGCCAACAGCGGCGGAGACATCGCGGCCCAGGACGCCTGGGCCGAGTTCGTCGGACGCCACCCCGACTCTGCGTACAACCTCGCCTGGTACGGCGGGATGCACCCGGTCTCCTACAGCGTCGTCTCGCCGTATCTGATGTCGCTGATCGGCGTCCGCTCAACCATGATGGTCGCCGGTACCGTCTCGGCCGCGCTGACCGCGCTGATCCTGGTGCGTGTCCGGGCCGTCCGTAACCCCACGGCCTGCGCGCTGGCCGGGGTCTTCGCCTTCCTGTGCAACGCGCTGTCCGGCCGGGTGACCTTCGGCCTCGGCATGATGTTCGCGCTCGGCGCGGTCGCCGCGGTCTTCTGCTGGCCGCACCGCTGGAGGACGAAACGCTGGGCCAAGGCGGCGGTGGCCGCCCCGCTCGCGGGTATCGCCACGGCGTCCAGCCCGGTCGCGGGCCTGTTCCTCGGCGTGGTCGCGGCGGCGCTGTTCCTGAACCGGCGCCGTCCCGGTGCGTATGCCCTCGGTCTGGCTCCTGTTGCCGTCGTGGCGCTGTCCTCCTTGCTGTTCCCCTTCTCGGGTACGCAGCCGATGTCGTTCTGGTCGACGTCGCTCCCCTTCCTCTTCGGGGTCCTCGTCTTCGTCCTCGTGCCCAAGGAGTGGCTCACGGTCCGCGTGGCGGCGGCCGTCTACACCCTGGGCACGCTGCTGACCTGGCTGATCGATTCGCAGATCGGCTCCAACGTCTCGCGGCTCCCGATGCTCTTCGCGGGCGTGGTGCTGCTGGCGGCACTGCCGTACACCGTGCCGAAGTCCCGTAAGTGGTACGCGCTCGTCCTCGCCTTCGCGGGGCTGAACTTCTGGATCGGCTTCAAGGCCGTGGACGACATGGTGCGTACGGCCCCGGCCGCCTCCTGGAGCCGGGAGCTCGCGCCGCTGGTCAACCGGCTCCAGCAGGTACGCGCCGAGCGCGGCCGGGTCGAGGTCGTTCCTGCCAGCAGCCACCGGGAGGCGTCCGCGCTCGCGCCGTACGTCAATCTGGCCCGCGGCTGGAACCGGCAGGCCGACATGAAGCGCAATCCGCTCTTCTACGACGACGACAGGACGCTGACCTCGGCCGGCTACCGCGCCTGGCTCGACCGGTGGGCGGTCCACTACGTGGTGCTGCCGAAGGGCACGCCCGACTCCAGCGGTGCGAAGCAGGAGGCGGAGCTGGTGCGCGAGGGCCAGCCCTATCTGACGCGGATCTGGAGCGACGCGAACTGGCAGCTGTTCGAGGTGAAGGACCCCATGCCGCTGGCCGACCCGCCGGCGAGCGTGGACCGCGCGGGCGCGGGCGAGCTCACGATCCAGGTGAAGACGGCGGGCCGGGTTCTGATCCGGATCCCGTACTCGCCGTGGCTGAGCATCGTCGACGAGCAGGGCAAGAAGGTGAAGAGTCCCGAGGAGACCGAGGCGTCGAAGAAGCGGGACGACAAGGACGATCCGAAGACCTTCGTCAATCGCCACGGCTGCCTGTTCAAGGCGCAGGAGGACGCGGAGGGCGACGAGTGGACCGAACTGCTCGCGCCCGCGCCCGGGGTGTACCGCTTGGCGGCTCCGTACCAGCTGCCGCGCGGCACTCCCTGCCCCGATGAACTCCGCTGATCCCCTTACCGCCGTTAACACCTATCTCGGTCTGGCGTGCTGATGCATAGTGGACAGCCTTGACCTACCAAGCAGTTGGTCTACTGGTTCAGGTGTGACATGGCGTGCGAACGATGCGGGGGCGACAGCAGAGGTTCGCTGCCCGACATGAGATGCCCGAAGTGCGGAACACGGGCACTGGGAGGGGCGTGGATGGCCCGGGAGACACTGGCGGGACGTATCTCCCTCCTCTCTCGTACGGGAAAGATCCTGCTGGCGGGGGGAGTTGCCCTGGCCGCCCTCGCCGTGGCCGTCTCGGCGGTCACGCTGTACGGAGGCGACTCGGCCGCGACCGAGGCGAACGCCTCCGACGACGCGGACTTCGACCCGGGCGACTTCGGCGGCGCCCCGCAGCGCATCGTCCCCACGGCACTGCCCGGCACCTCCCCGACCGCGTCGTCCACGTCCCAGCCCGTCCCGAGTCCGAGCCGCTCCGGCGCCACGAGGAAGCCGGCCACGCCGAATGCCCCTGCCAGGCCCTCGTACTCCGCCTGGGCGGGCCCGGGGTGCACGGGCGGCGGCCTCTACCGCGAGACCGGCCGTTTCAGCGACGGCTTCGACGGCTGGTACACGGTGAACATCGGCGGCCACAAAGGCGACGGCTGCGACGGCCGCTTCAGCGCGGTGCCGATGTCGGGCAGTGACACCAGGGACAGCGGGGGCAGGGCGACCTGGTCGTGGTACGTGGGCAGCGGATACACGACCTGCTCGGTGGCCGTCGTCATCCCGGAGGCCAACCGCGACCAGGACGTGGCGGGCGACCCGACGACCTACCGGGTGCTGGCCGACCCGGACGACGAGGACAGTGCGATCAAGTCCTTCGAGATCGACCAGATGTCACTGCGGGGCAGCGGCCTGATCGTTGAGAAGATCCCGGTCACCAACCAGCGGCTGGCGGTGCAACTGGTGGACCGCGGCAAGGACTGGGGCAGCGACGAACGCGACGGTGCGCACCACGCGGCGGCCCAGATGCGGGCGGTCTGCCGCGCCTGAGGCGGTCGGTCGTGCGTGTCCGCGGCCCTCATGGCCGCCGACGAGCTGGATCGGCCCGCGATCAGCCGGCCTCGTCCAGCAGCAGGTACAGCAGGCCGACCAGACTGCCGCTGCTGACGATCTCCCGACGGTCGATCAGGCCGCGGATCTCGCGCAGAGGGATCCACTCGATCCGGTCCGACTCGTTTGTCTCCGTGGGCGGGCCCGCGTACGTGGCTCTGTCGGCGCGGAAGACATGGTGCTCGGAGTCGGTGATGCCGTTCGCGGGCTGCGCGTACACCAGGGGTTTCATGGCCTCGACCCGCCAGCCGGTCTCCTCCTCGACCTCACGCGCCGCGGTCTGCTGGGGGGTCTCGCCCGCCTCGATGAGGCCCATGGGCAGTTCCCAGCCCCAGGTGTCGGTGATGAACCGGTGCCGCCACATCATCAGTACGCGCTTGTGGTCGTCGACCACTGCGGCGACCGCCAGATGGCGCATCCGTACGACGTGATGCTCGAACCGGTGGCCGTCCGGCTGCTGGACGTCCGTGAGCCAGAGGTTGACCCACGGGTTGCTGTAGATCTGCCGTTCGCCATGGACGGTCCACTGCATGCGTCTCTCCCGCTACCTGTACGTGATGCACCGGAAGCGGAGAGTAGCGGGTGCGGTTAGCGTGGCGTCAACCGATGTGTGATCGTCGGCCGGCTCCGTGCTGTTCCGTGCTGCGGAGCGGGCCGCCATGGCCGAAAAGGGTATCCCCATGCACTTCGTTTCCAGCCGTACCCGCCTCAGGAGGGCCGTCGTCGCGACGTGCGGGGCATCGGCGCTGCTGCTCGCCGCGTCCGCTACGGCCGGCTCGGGTGCCGCTGCCGCCGCCGCTGCCGACGGGCCGGGTGGCCACGGGAATGACCCCTCTCCCGGGGGCGCGGTCATCACAGTGAAGACCGCCAAGGTCGGCGCGCCCGGTAATCCCTCGGTGGGCGTGGTCCCGTTCACGGACGCCATCTACCAGTCGTGCGCCGACGCCCCCCAGACACCGACGGGCTGTCTGACGGTCGGCGGCGTCAGATATCCCTACGAGATCGGGCAGCTCGAAGTCACCGTCGAACAGTGGGTGGCGTTCCTGAACACGGTCGATCCCGAGGGGCGCAATCGCCTTCGTCTCTATGACGACACCGAGAGCTCGTCGGCGTGGCCGAAGTACGGCCAGATCAACCTCTCCGCAAACGCCGGCAGCGGCCGCCACTACTCGGTGGCCTTTCCGGAATGGGCGAACAAGCCGTACGGCTTCGCGAACTTCCTGAGGGCGGCGCGCTTCGTCAACTCGCTCTACAACGGCCGGCTGATCTCCGAGCAGTCCAGCAGCAGCGGCGACTTCACGTACGTCACCTACCGCATCAGACTGTCGGCGCGGACCGATCGCGGGATGTACGACCTCACCCGGCCGAATGCGACCCGAGCCCATGACTCCGGCTTCGTCGTGCCCAGCCAGGACGAGTGGATCAAGGCGGCCTACTACGACCCGAACGGCGGTGGCACCTACTCCTACTGGAAGTACCCGACCAACGAGGGAGTCTTCGGGGACGGCGACGCGACGGCACCCAACCCCACCGTCCTGAACCCGACCACAGGCGATGTCACCAACGCGGCGGACCAGCCACTGGCCTCGTACCACGCCTCCGGCCTGCCGGCACCCAGCTGGTGCCCGGGACAGTTGCAGCCCGAGGCCTGCGCCACCGTCAACCCGATCGGTCTGGACCCCATCACCTACGCCGATGCCTACCAGGGCAGCCTCAGCACGGTCGGCCAGACGAGGACCACCTCACCGTGGGGCACTCTCGACCAGGGCGGCAACGCGGTGGAGTGGACCGACACGATCACGGCGCCCCCCTCCGGACGGAACTCCGCACGGGTCTGGCGGCGGCTGCACGGCGGAGTCTCCAACGCGCCTGCCTTCCAGATGTGGCCCTCGGCGGTCGGACTGCAACCGCAGGACAACGAGTTCTACAACCACACCTATCCGTGGCTGGGCATCCGGATCGGCGTGATCGGCGACCTGCGGCCCGGCACGTCCTGAGCGCCCGGCACGTCCTGAGCCCCCGGCACGTCCTGGCCCCCGGGGCGCTCAGTGAGGCGTGGACCACCTCTGCACGCCGGAAGCCCTCCCGCCGCACTGCTGGGCGGGAGGGCTTCCGTGCGATGTGCCGAACCGGTTGTGGGCGTGCGATCAGCCCTTCCCGCCGTACTTCTTCAGACCGGCCTGGACATCGTCGAAGTTCATCACGGGCATGAAGCTCACCTTGGCACCGAGCTCCTGGAAGAAGGGTTCGGCGACGGTGGGGATGTCGGCCGCCTCCTTCAGGTCGAAGACGATGTACCCGGTACGCATCCCGTCCTGTGCCCCGAAGTAAGCGGCCTCCGGCTTGAGCCGGTCCATCACCGACTTCATGGTCTGGGGCAGCGTGTTGCCCGTGATCGCCTTGTTCGCCTTCTCGGTGTCCATCTCGACGGTCAGCAACACCCTCATGGTCCTCCACCTCTCGTTGGCGCGTCGGCACACCTGTGCCCACCTGCCGATCCTCGTCGCGATCCCGGGCCCCCGCATCCGGAGCGAGCCAGTGGGGCGGTCGGGGCGCCGCGCTTCTGTCAGGCGCCGGTGGGGGCCCGAGTGGACGCGACTGATCGGGCGGTATTGCTCGCGGGTGTCGGGCGCGTCGGGGGGTGGCCCGGTTGTGGGTCGCTTACATAGCCCTTGGATGTTGATTCATCGCTAAATCGCCCGTTCATTCCAAAGGAGGTGCACTGTGTGCCGATTCATGGCTCTGAGACTGGGCGCGGTTGCCGGCCTGACCGCTGTCCTCGCCGGCCTTCCGATCGCCGGTGCCGCCGCGGCCACGTCCAGCAGCTACGGCCCGGGAAGTGACGACAAGGTCATCAACCTGCGCTCGCACCTGACGTCGCGCACCGACCTCGATCTGGGCGAGCCGGGCTTCGACCAGGGCGATGAGGAGGTGTTCACCGACGACCTCTTCCGTGGCAATGTCAAGGTCGGCCACGACGGAGGCGTCTGCACGCTTCTCACCCTCGAACCGGACGGTTCGAGCGAGTCGCAGTGCGTGGCGACCTTCTCGCTGCCCCGGGGGCAGATCGCGGCCCAGGGGCTGATCCGGCTGTCCGCCACCGGGGAGGCCGACTTCGACATCGCGATCACCGGCGGCACCGGGGAGTACCGAAAGGCCCGCGGCCACATCAGCGGAACCTTCGTGAACGCCACGGACGCCGAACTCGCCATCCACCTGACTGGCTGAGGGCAGGCATTCGGCGCGGACGGAGCCGGACTCCGCGACGGGGAGGCGGGCCAGGACCCGGGTGCCCGCCGCGGACGGGTGGGCCATGCACCAGCTGGTGCAGGCCCTGACCAGGGCCAGTCCTCGTCCGAAGCCGGCGTCCTCGTCCTCCGCCACACAACGGTTGGAGCCACGTGCCAGCCACCGGCCGGAGTCGGTGACCTCGATGGTCACCGCGACTCCGTCGAAGACGATCAACGCGGTGACGTCTGTGCTGCCGCTGTGAAGCACGGCGTTGGTCACCAGTTCACTGACGACGAGCGACAGCGTCTCGCTCGATTCCTCGGGAATCCCACTGCTGAGTGGTACGGCGCACGAAGTGCCGTAACTCCGGCACGGCGGCCCGGAGGTAACACGATGCACCGTTCCCGCCGTGGGTTGCGGGGGACGCGTGCCAGCGGGCCCATTCGCGGCAGACCTGTTCGAAGTGCGGGCCGACAACTTCCTCTGCGGGCAGGTAGCGGGCCTCGCGGAAGAGCGGACGGGCGGGATTGAGGACGGCGCGGGTGACCCAGGCGTCGAAGTCGTGGGGCCCAACGGGGGTATCGCCCTGGGTGAACTCGCGGCGGTAGGCGGGGGTGCCGCCGACGATGGCGTGGGTGAGCAGTGCGGTGCGCGGGTCGGTGATCTCCCAGAACTCGGCGGCGAGGCGGAAGTCCAGGGTGGGGACGACGAGTTCCAGGCCTGCGCGGCCGCGCAGCGGGGCGTTGCCGGCGAGGAGTCCGCCCATGAAGGACAGGGCGGAGCCGCACAGCAGGAGCCGTACGGGGACCGCCTCCGTCGAAGAGGGAAGGCGGCTCACTCTGGAGCAGTCCGTGGCCTATGCCCTGGAAGAGTCCTTGGCCCCCACTCCACCGCCGCCCGCGAACGAGGCAACGGCGCCGCTGACCCGCCGCGAACGCCAGGTCGCCGATCTGGTCGCCCGAGGCATGACCAACAATGAGATCGCGGCCGAGCTGACGATCTCAAGGCGCACTGCGGAGGGTCATGTTGAGCACATCCTGACAAAACTCGGCTTCACCTCACGGGCTCAGATCGCCGCGTGGGCGGCCAGACATCATGAACCCGAGGCACGCAACGGCTCCCTTTCCGCTCCATGATTGCGGCCTTTCCCTCCGTTCGAAGCCATGGCCGCTGTGTGCAGTCCGTGGTTGGATTCCGGCTGTGACCAGGCTCGACCGCCGGGTCTGCTGAGGCTCGGCGTCGGTGGGCTCGCCGCCCTCGCCGACGCCGACGACGCGGAGGAACTGGCTCAGATTGCGGAGCTGCTGGAGAAGGTGGCCGAGGAGATGGAGCCCTACCGCCGCATCGTGAGCCCAGCTACCCGCCGGCGCGTCCGCTCCACCCTGCGGGCAGCGTTGAACGCCGCGGTGCGGGTCGGGCCGAGGATCAGGAGGGGCGCTTATCGGCCGACGCCGTTGTCATTGAGGTGTGTTCGGGGAGCGGGTACGGCTCGACGGACAGGTTGACGAACCTGGTGAAGCCTTGGCGGAGGCGGAAGGCGAGGACTCCTTCGCGGGTGTTCAGCCAGGTGAGGGTCGCTATTCCTTGACTGCTCCGGCGTTGGCGTCCTGCACGAAGTAGCGCTGGAAGCAGAAGAAAAGCGCTGCCACCGGCAGTGTGGACAGCAGGGCCGCCGCCAGCTTCAGCGGGTACTGCTTGCCGCCGCCGAGGCCGCCGGAGACGAGTCGGGCGAGGCCGGTGGTGAGGGTCTCGTACTGGCTGGACTGGGTGGCCACGAGGAAGTGGGTGAACTCGTTCCACGAGCCCTGGAAGGACAGGATCGTGATGGTGATCAGGGCGGGGCGGGCCATCGGCAGGACCACCGACCAGAAGATGCGGAAGACGCCCGCGCCGTCGACGCGGGCAGCCTCCTCCACCTCGCGGGGGATCGACTCGAAGAACTGCTTCATGATGAAGATGCCTGCCGCGTCGACCAGCAGCGGCAAAATCATGCCGGTGTAGGTGTCGAAGAGCCCGAAGGTGTTGAGCACCAGGAAGCGCGGGATCAGCAGGGCGATGCCGGGCACCGCCATGACGGCGAGGATGAAGCCGAACAGCAGGGTGCGGCCGGGGAAGCGCAGGCGGGCCAGGGCGTAGCCGGCCATCGAGTTGAACAGCACCCGTCCGGTGGTGACGACGACGGCGATGAAGGTCGAGTTGCCCAGCCAGCGCAGGAAGGGCACGCCGTCGGCGGCCTGGCTGAGGCCGAACAGGCGCTGGTAGGCGGCCGTCGTGGGGGTCGTGGGGATCAGGCCGAGGGGGTGCGCGGCAGCGTCCGGGTCGGTCTTGAAGCCGGTCACGAGTTGGATCACGAACGGCATGAGGTACAGCAGCCCGATCGCGGCCACCGCGGTGTATCCGAGGATCCGCAGCGGCACCGGGAATCGGCCGAGCACGGGAGACTGCTGCGACAGTACGGACTTGGCGGTCACGGACTTGGAGGTCATCGGTTCCTCCCCGGTCGGGCGGCGCGTTCGCGCAGCGCGTACCGCTGCAGGCCGGTCATGGTGAGGATCAGCGCGAGCAGGAGGAAGGCGATGGCCGCGCCCTGCCCGAAGTCGGCGTCGCCGAAGGCGGTCGAGTAGGACAGGAAGGCGGGGGTGAGGGTGGTGTTGCCGGGGGCGCCCTGGCTCATGACGTAGACCTGGTCGAAGACCTGCCACGTGCCGATCGTGCCCAGGGTGAGGACGAGGAAGAGGACGGGCCGCAGGGCGGGCAGCGTCACGTGGCGCAGCATCTGGAAGCGGTTGACGCCCTCGATGGCGGCCGATTCCTCCAGCTCGCGGGGGATGCCCTGGAGGGCGGCGAGGAAGATCAGCATGAAGGTGCCGGAGGTCGTCCACACGGCGAGCAGGATGATCGTGCACATGGCGACGGACGGTCCGGACAGCCACTCGAACCAGGACAGTCCCATGAAGGAGTGGTCGGCGAGGGTGCCCGAGGGGTGGGTGGGGTCGACGATGCCGAGGCCGCCGAGGAGGAGGGAGAGTACTCCGCGCGGGTCGTTGAACCAGTTCGGGCCCTTCACGCCGATCCAGGACAGCAGGGTGTTGACGGCGCCGCTGCCCTGCAAGAGGAAGAGGAAGATGGTGGAGACCGCGATCGAGCTGGTCACCGAGGGGAAGAAGAACGTGGTGCGCAGGGCGCCGCGGCCGCGCAGCATCCGCTGGTTGACGATGAGTGCCAGTCCCAGCGCGATGACGGTCTGCAGCGGCACGGTCAGCAGCACGTAGTAGAAGTTGTTGCGCAGCGAGGTCGCGAAGAGCGTGCGGTCGAGGCCGTTCTGGGTGAGCAGGGCTCGGTAGTTGTCGAGTCCGACGAACTTCGCCTGCCCGCTGAAGGGGTTGGACTGGCCGTCCCAGTGCAGCAGGCTCACCCACAGCGCCATCAGGGTCGGCAGGACCAGGAACAGGCCGAGGACGATGACCATGGGGCTGACGAACAGCCAGCCCCAGGCTCCTTCGGCGCGGCGCCCCACGCGCGGGGCGGGCTTGGCGTGGGGCGCCGCGGCCGGGCCGGGTTCGCCGGGCGCGTCAGGTGCGCCCGGCGAGTCGGCCGTCTGTGAGCTGCCGCCGATCACCGTAGGTGTGGTGTCACGGGGGGACATGGCGGCTCATTCGCCCTTCGTGAGGGCCTGTTCGCCGTTGCTCTGCACGTCGGCGAGGATCTTCTTCGGGTCGGCGGTGTTCAGTGCCGCGAGGTCGGTGTTGAACTGGGTGAGGACCTTGTCGAAGCCGGCGATGGTCACCGGGCCCTGTGCGTAGGCGCTGGCGTCGACCCACGCCTTGGCGGAAGGATTCTCCTTGGCGTACTCGGCCTGCGCGCTGGTGCGGGAGGGCATCACGCCGAAGGCGGCGGCGTTCTTCACCTGCTGCGCGCTGGAGGTCAGGTACTTGACCAGATCCACGGCCGCGGCCTGGCGGGCGCTGTCCTTGGCCACGCCCCAGCACTGGCTGAAGGCGAGCGTGCCCTTGCCGGACGGTCCTGCGGGCAGCGGGACCACCGTGTACTTCACGCTCGGGTAGTCGGCCTTCATGCCGCCGGTGAGCCAGTTGCCCTCGATGGTCATCGCGGCCTTGCCGGTGCCGAGAGCCTCGCCGCCCCAGTTGGTGTCGACCTGGTTGGCATACTTCATGGCGCCGGACTTCAGCAGGGACTGCACGTACGTGAGCGCCTCGGCGTTCTGCGTGGAGTCGGCGGTCATCTTGGTCTGGCCGGCATTGGTTATCCAGCCGCCGGCCTCCTTCATGAAGACGCCGAGCCGTGCCCACTCGCCGTTGGTGACGAGGCCGGTGACCTTGCCCTTGGTCAGCTTTGCGGCGACCGTCTTCAGCTGGGCCCAGGTGGTCGGGTAGTCCTTGTCGGTCAGACCGGCCTTCTTCCACAGGTCCGTGTTGATCGCGAGGGCGAGGGTGGAGGTGTCCTTGGGCAGGCACACCAGCTTGCCGTTGTAGGTGAAGGAGGCGCGCAGCTGCTGGGAGAAGTCGCTCGCGTCCTTGACCTGGTCGCCGTAGGCGTAGAGGGAGCCGCCCTTGGCGTAGTTGGCGAACTGGTCGGAGTTGACGTAGAAGGCGTCCGGCGGCTTGTGCCCGGCGAAGGACTGGGCGAGCTGCTGGTTGATGTCCTTGGCGACGTCCACGGTCACCGTGTTGCCGGACTCCTTCGCGTACGCCGCCGCCGCGTCCTTGACGGCCTTGGTCTCGGCGTCGCCCGAGCTGGCGATCAGCACGGTCAGATGCTGCTTGGAGCTGGAGTCCTGCTCAGTCTTCTTGCCGCTGTCGAAACCCGACGAGCAGCCTGTGGCGGTGACCAGTGCCGCGCAGGTGACGAGGGACGCGGCGGCCGTACGGTTGACCATGGAAATCCTCCGAGGGTTACGGATGTGACGTGCGGCTCCACCCGGTCGGCGCGGGGACGCGGGGCCGGGGTGGGGGAGGAGGAGAAGAAATGCCTGGAAGAAGAGGGGCCGTGCCGAGGGGGCGAAGAGGCGGAGAGCCCGTCGGCGCCGGCTCGGCTCGGCTCGGTTGGGGTGGCAGCTGCTCGGCTGAGGCAGCAACAACTGGACTGAGGAAGCGGCTACTTGGCTAAGTCGGTCCTTCCGCGTCGCTGCCGCCCGGTGCGCGGACGCTGTCGCGCACCATCAGCGACGGCTCCAGCAGCAGGCGCTCCGGCGCCGCGTCGGGAGCGGCGATCCGCGCCAGCAGCAGTCGTACGCACTGTCGGCCGACCTCTTCCAGCGGCTGCGCGATGGAGGCCAGGGCGGGGGAAAGGATCTCGGCGGTCGGCGAGTCGTCGAATCCGACCACGGAGACGTCCCGGCCGGGGGCGGCGCCGCGCTCGCGCAGCGTCTGGTAGCAGCCGAGCGCCAGCATGTCGCTGGCCGCGATCACGGCGGTCGCACCCGCGTCCAGGAGCGGTTTCACGGCGGCGCGGGCGGCGTCGATGTCGTTCACGCTCTGCGCCCGCCGCCCGCGCACCGGCAGCCCGTGCCGCCGCATGGCCCGCTGCCAGCCCTCGGCGCGGTCGTCACCGGCGCCGGAGGAGCCGCGTTCCCAGCCGAGGAAGGCGATCCTGCGGTGTCCGAGGGAGACCAGGTGCTCGACCGCGGCGTCCGTGCCCGAGGCGCCGTCGACGTCGACCCAGTCGCCGATCGGCCGTCCCGACCACATGCGGCCGAAGCCGACGAACGGCACGCCGCGCTTGGCCAGCCACGCCTGACGCGGGTCGCCGCGCTCGGTGCCGCTGAGGACGAACCCGTCGACCTCATGCTGGTCGAGAAGTTCCTCGTACCCTTCGAGGGTCGGACCGCCGGGCGGGGAGGCGAACAGCAGGATCCGGTAACCGGCGTCGTCGGCGGCCTGTGACAAGGCGTGCAGGAACCGGTCCAGGACCGGGGAGCTGGCAGGGGTGGGCTGGATGCCGTAGCCGATCAGCCTGCTGGAACGGGTGCGCAGCGTCTGCGCCGCACGGCTGGGGCGGTAGCCCATCTCGTCGATCACACGGCGGACCTGCTCCAGGGTCTCGGGCCGCAGCATGGCCGGCGAATTGATCGCGTTCGACACGGTCTGCGGGGAGACCCCGGCCCGGCGGGCGACCATCGCGAGGGTCACCGGGCCACCTTTGGCCGAGGAAGCGTTACTGGAGCGGGGCATGCGGCTCTCCGACTTGCCGAAGCGATATGGACCTTGTTTTAGCGTTCCAATAGGCGTTGTGTTCGCTCTGACGACTGGCTTAGTGTCGTTTTAACGATCCAACGCTGAGAGGTTCTACTTCCTTGGACTCCACTGTCAAGCCCCAGGACACCAACGGCTCGGTCACGGCCTCCCCGTCCGCGACCGGCGGCCTGCAGCCGTTCCTGCATGACGCGGTCGTCACGCTGCACGCGCCCAGCCTCGTGATCTCGGGGGAAGACGGGCAGCTCAGCGGCGGTGCGGACGGCTTCTACCACGGCGACCGCAGGGCACTTTCCCGACTGACCGTCACCGCCGACGACATCGCACTCGCTCCCGTTCAGGGCGGACTGCGGGGCGCGGACCGCGCCGGCTTCCGAGCGATCCTGCGCGGGCTCGGCGAGGTGACACCGGATCCTGTCGTAGCTCTGCACCGCCGCCGTAGTACGGCCAACGGCCGACTGGAGGAGGTCTTCGAGGTCACCAACGCGGGCGGTGAGCACGTGCGCTTCCGGCTGACGGTGAGCGCCGGTTCGGACCTCGCCACCATGGAGCAGGTCAAGTCGGGGCATGTGATCGAGGAGGTGTCTCCGCAGGTCGCGGACTGCGATGCCATCGGGCTCGCCTGGTCCGCGGACGACTTCGCCGTACGCCTGGCGGCCGAGCCCGTGCCGGACGCGCTACAGGTGCCGACCGGGGAGCTGTCGTACGACATCGACCTCAAGCCAGGTACGTCGAGGAGCCTGACGCTGACCTGTACGGCGGCGTACATGGACGGCGACCAGTTCCCGGCTCCGCCCGCGGACCAACTGCCCTGGTCCGTTCCCACGCTGCGCAGCGCGGACCGCCGCCTCGACCAATGGCTTCAGCAGTCCCTGGCCGACCTGGACCGACTGCGCCTGACGGACCGCCAGTCGCCCGACCCGGACCGTCCGGACCAGTTCCTGGCCGCCGGCGCACCCTGGTACCTCACCCTCTTCGGCCGTGACGCGCTCTGGGCCGCACGCATGCTCCTGCCGCTCGGCGCCGACCTCGCGGCCGGCACCCTGCGCACGCTCGCCCGCCGCCAGGGCGCCGTCACCGACCCGGCCACGGAGGAACAGCCGGGCAAGATCCTCCACGAGGTACGCCGCGCCACCCTCCAGATCGCCGACCGGCTCTCCCTCCCACCGGTGTACTACGGCACAGTCGATGCCACGCCGTTGTGGATCACCCTGCTCCACGACGCCTGGCGCTGGGGCATGTCCCCTGCCGCGGTCGAGGAACTCCTGCCGCACGCCGAGGCGGCCCTCGCCTGGATGCGCGACGCGGCATCCGCCGACGGCTTCCTCACGTACGTCGACCAGACTGGCCACGGCCTGTCCAACCAGGGCTGGAAGGACTCCGACGACTCCATCCGCTACAGCGACGGCCGCCGCGCCCACGCGCCGATCGCCCTGTGCGAGGTCCAGGCGTACGCCTACGAGGCCGCCCGCGCCGGTGCCGCGCTGCTGCGCGCGTTCGGGCGGCCGGGCGCGGACGCCTGGGAGGACTGGGCGGACCAGCTCGCCACCCGCTTCCGCGAGCGCTTCTGGGTACGGGACGAGAAGGGCGCGTTCCCTGCGGTCGCGCTGGACGGCGACGGTAAGCCGGTCGACTCCGTCACCTCCGGCTTCGGCCACCTCCTCGGCACCGGCCTGCTCAACGCACAGGAGAGCGCACTGCTGGCCGCCCGCCTCACCAGCCCCGACCTCGACGCGGGACACGGCCTCCGCACGCTGAGCAGCGACGCGGTGGGCTACAACCCCTACGGCTACCACGTCGGCTCGATCTGGCCGCACGACACCGCGATCGCCGTGCATGGCCTGGTCAAGGCTGGCTTCCCGGACGCCGCGGCATCGTTGGCGGATGGCCTGCTTGGGGCGTCGGCGGCATTCGACGCCCGGCTGCCTGAACTCTTCGCCGGCCACGGCAGCGAGGCGGGCACCGGGCCCGCCCCCTACCCGGCGTCCTGCCGGCCCCAGGCATGGGCGGCCGCCTCCTCGGTCCTCATCCTCCAGGCGGCCCTGGGCCTGGATGCCGATGCCCCGGCCGGGACGGTCACCGTGACCCCCACCTTCGCCCACAACTACGGCCCGCTGACCGTGACCGGACTCCAGGTCAACGGGGAGCGGCTGGACGTCGTCGTGACGGCGGACGGATCAGTACAGGTGACAGCACCCGAGGCGCTGGCCGTGACCGCTGCCTGACCGCGCCGAGACACGCTGTGGCCCGTCCCGTATTGCCAGGTGCCGGACGCCCTGTCACTCGTGCAGCGATTGGGAATCGGTGCGGAATCGGTGCCCACGGGCACGTTCCGCTGCGCGTGGCCCGGCTGCTGGCCGCGGTGGCGGGCATCCTGCTCACCGCGCTGGCGGGCAGCGCGCGGATCACGCAGTTGCGCGCGACCGCCCGCAAGCACCGCCGCTCGTCGAAGGCCCGGCGGTAGCCCGGACTACCGGGAGGCTGCCAGGTCGAGCCCCCGGAACATCTACCGCTCCTTCACCCGCGTCGTCGAGTCCGCCGGCCTCCGCGTCATCCGCCTCCACGACGCTCGCCACGGCACGACGACCCTCCTCACAGCGGCCGGAGTCGCGCCCCGCGTCGCGATGGAGATCCTCGGCCACTCCCAGATCAGCATCACCATGGACGTCTACACGCACGGCGTGCAGGACACCCAGCGCGAAGCCATGAGCCACATGGACCAGCTGCTGCGGAAGCGGCGGTGCCCGGTCGTCGGTGACCGTCCCCGTTGACACAGTCGGTGGTGCTTGGTTGTGCCGCGTGGTGCTCTTCTACCTGATCAGCGCCGCGCGGTATGACCGGCCATCCGGCTCAGAACGGCTCCTGTTACGCGGTCCGCTCACGCGCCGCTCACGCATTCGGCGGCCGTGGCGCCCAGTGGCGGACCATGCTGTGGCGCCGACGGCCGCCTTTCTCCTGTGGGTGTACCGGGGTAAGTAGCCGTCCTTCCCAGCCGGCTCTGTCACTAACGCTAATGTTGCTAACTGCAATGTTAGTATCCGTGAGGGTGCTGGGTAATGGAAGGCGGCGACATGGCAGATTTCGTGGGCAGGCGGCACGAGCTCGAGACGCTGGATCGCGAGCTGGGCAAGGTGACGGCCGGGGTCGGTGGGGAGCGACCCGGGCGGTGCGTGATGCTTCGAGGGCGCCGCCGGGTGGGTAAGTCGCGGTTGGTGGAGCGGTTCGCCGAGAGGTCCGGTGCGCCGTTCCTCTTCTATGCAGCCACTGGGGCGTCGCCGGGGGCGGACCTGGAGCGACTCAGCCAGGATGCGCAGTCGTCCAGCCTTCCGCTGGCGAATCTGCTGTCCGCGGCCCGCCCGGCGAGTTGGGATGCGGCCTTCGACGTACTGGCGGCGGCACTGCCGCACGACCGGGCGAGCGTGGTGGTCATGGACGAGGTGCCCTATTTGATGGATGCGGAGGGCGCCTTCGAGGGCATGCTTCAGCGGGCCTGGGACCGAGTGCTGGAGAATAAGCCGGTTCTGCTGGTTCTCATCGGTTCCGACCTGTCGATGATGGAGGCGCTGAACAGTTATGGGCGCCCGTTTCACCAGCGTGGACGGGAGATGGTGCTGGGTCCGCTCAACCCGGCGGAGGTGGGCGAGATGCTTGGCCTCGAGCCCGCCTCGGCCTTCGATGCGGCCTTGATCACCGGTGGACTGCCACTGATCTGTGCAGAGTGGACGCACGGTGCCGGGATGTGGGAGTTCCTGCAGGCGGCGCTCAGCGATCCGGTTTCGGCCTTGCTGGTGTCGGCGGAGCGCTCGCTTGCTGCAGAGTTCCCCCAGCAGGTGCAAGCCCGCACCGTCCTCTCGGCGATCGGCAGCGGTGAGCGGACGTTCTCCAATATTGCCCGCGCCGCCGGCGGGATCGGGGCGACCCCGCTACAGCGGTCGCTGGGGATCCTTGTGGACAAACGGGTGATCGCAGCGGAGCTTCCCGTGTCCACGCGGCCTTCGAAGGATCGTCGCTACCGGGTCGCGGATCCCTACCTCCGCTTCTGGCTGAAGCTCCTGGGCCCGGCGATGGAGGAGATCGAGCGGGGCCGGGGTGACCTGACGCTGCGGCGCATCCGCGAAAACTGGACCAGCTGGCGCGGCAGGGCCGTTGAACCTCTGGTGCGCGAGGCGCTGGCTCGATTGCTGCCCGACGCGAGGCTCCCCGCTGCCCCCGCCATCGGTGGTTACTGGACCCGTACCAACGATGTGGAGATCGACATCGTGGGAGCGGACCGCGCGCCGATCGCCAAGGAGCTGTTGTTCGTCGGCTCGGTGAAGTGGCTGGAGAACTCCCCGTTCGACCGGCACGATCTCGCGGCGCTGCACCGACACCGCGCCGCACTCACGCCTGCTCCCGTGCCTGTGATCGCTGTCTCGCGCAGCGGGACCGACTGTGCGGGGCTCGACGCTGCGTACGGCCCGGCGGAACTCCTCGCGGCGTGGTCCTCCTGAGGATGCCGGAATGCGTGTGGATGCCAGGTGTCTATGGCCTGTCGCCCCAACTCGGGTCGGCCGAGCCTCCGGCCCACCGCGACGGTGATGTCCTCCCGCTCACGCAAACGGCCCCGGACGACGAGTCCGAGGCCGATTAGGTCCCCTCCCTGGGGGAGAAACCCCAGGTCAGAGCGGTAACGCGTGGTGCCCCCGGCAGGATTCGAACCTGCGACACCCGCTTTAGGAGTTCGATCTCTGCCCCTCTGCCGCACGTATGACAGGGCTTCCGAGCGCCACCCTGGGCCGCCCAGGGATGGGGCTGTGCGCCGCCGTTGATGTCAGCCGTGGATGTCAGGACCGGAAGGGCTGTGGGTGCGGGCAGTGCCCCAGAGGCTCGTCAGGACGGTCCGCCCACTGCCCACGTGTCGAACGGGAAGTGCGGACAGTGCGTTCCCGAAACCTGGGTCTTGTCCGCGCGGCAAGCGCAGGCAAGGTTGTCCCGGCAACAGATCCCCGCGCCCTGCCGCCACGGAATCAGGTCGGAGCGTTCCAGCTTCTAAGCTTACGATCTTCCTCGGTTCGAGCTCCGGCCTTAACCCATCCGACTGCCTTGTCTTCCGCCCGTGCAGGATTTACCCATGTCACGGAGCCAATCTCCGCACACTCAAGCGCCAGGATGGAGAGAAGCTTTCGCATTTTTTCATCCATCGAAGATACGAGCTCATCCGAGGCCCAAGCGCAATGCAGAAGAAGGAAGTCCTTGCGTACGGCATCTTTCTGGTTGGACGTAATTGCATCAGTACCATTGACGCAATTGGTCAGGATCCTATTTCTCGTTTCGGGGCATCGAACGAGTCTGACCTTTCCGCGGCGTTGCATATAGCTCAGCCATTGAAGTGAGTAGTTCGAACGGTGCTTTTGCCACTCCTTCAATAGGGCCTGATTCAGGGCGACGTAGTGCCCAACGTGCAGAATTTCTTCCATGAAATCTCGGCATGCTTTGGATATGGGATTCTCTGTCCCTCCAGCGGATCTGGCGACGGAGGCATCGATAACAAGCGTTCTCTGCATGTGATTCACCTGATAGCCGCCCTCTCCATAGCGGCGTTCAAGTAATCTGACTCCGACGTCAAATAGACGTCGTCGAAGTCCTCGGGCCAGTCACCGAAACTTCCATCCGGTTGAAGGTCGGCCGTGCTGATCTGCGTTTCCCCGGAATATCTGTCGCGCGTGAACCAATGCATTGCCACGTCATCCGAGTCGAGAGAGCCCTGTGCGATAAGGGTTTGCACCGCGCGCAAGAAAAGTGAGCTGTGGGTCTCGATGACGACGCGTACACCACGATCGATAGCCCGCCTAATGAGTTCCGCGAACTTCAACTGTGCACGTGGATGGAGATGAATTTCAGGTTGCTCTAGATAAACTAGCTGTCCGGGGGTGGCTGCAAGCAAGGCCACTACAACTGGGAGAGTCTGAGACACGCCGAAGCCGACGTCGGCGATGTTAACGAGATCGCGCGCACCTCCCTGTCGTGCTTGGGGTAGCCGACCCACAAGCAATTCTACTTGCGTGTCATCAACCTGCTTTGCTTCGATCTTCCAAGTCAACCCAAGCTCTTCGACATCCTTTCTCAGTTGTTGGAGCTTTTCCGTGCGCTTGTTGCTTTGCCAGTAAGAAATAATGCCTGCGGTGTACGTGTCAAACCGGCCCGGATACCGGACATCGACTGCCGCTGTTCGATAAGTTCGCAGGGGATTTCCCCTGAGTGCGGGCAGGTGGATGATACGTGAGGCCATATCGGAAATGTCACCCCGTCCGCTAAAATTGAGCGGGATGGTAGTAGTGCTAGGCCCTCGCTCGTATACAATAGCTGGGCTGAGGATGAAGCGGTCGCGAACTACTGCCAACTTGGATTTGGACTGCCTGAATAGGTCGGGCAATTCTGCCGCTTGCAGGAGCGGTTCCACGACCTTCTTCAACTGACTCTGTGGCATTCCCTCTCTGATGGTGATGGCTTCTTCCTGATTGGGTAGGAAGTATCCGGAGTACTCGGCTACCCGCAGATTTCCTGTGCTGTCCTTGCTGAACCTCACCTTTGTCTGTGACTCTGAAGTAGTGATAGCTACCGAGAAGCCGCGAGAGCGGGCAGTGGCTGAAAGTGTCTTGGAGAGTACCTGCTCGATTGACGTGACACTGACGTTCGGCCCATCGAGCTGCAGGGGCCCAGGATCGTAGGGGGCGTCGGCAGTCTGCTTGAGTAGAAGCAGGGGTTGCAAAATGCTGGATTTTCCAGAACTGTTTACTCCCGCGATCAAGGTAAGTGCCCTAAGTGTGATTACCTTGCGCTGGCCGAGCGACTTGTACCCCTCGATCTCCAACTCCTCAATTGAGTATGGGAACTTGCGGCGAGTGCGAGGAGCCACGCTGTCCTCCGGATCGACGTCGTGATTACCTCCTGTTAGGGAGGATGCTGGGAACAGTGTGCACGGTTTTGGGGCCTCAGACCTAGGCATTGCACTGAAGGCGTAGAGGTCGGCGGAGCGGGTTTGGCCGGTGTCCTGCCCGGTCTGGGGCCGTGCATGATCAGGGGGCCTTACGCTGGTCAGCGAAATCGGGCAGCCCTTGGCCTGCCCGCTGATGTGCCCGATTGGCCCCCTGGTCTTGCTCGGCGAGGGACCCTGATCGGGGAGGTGGCTAAAGCCGTGGAGCCGACCGCCCCAGCCCCGGAGGGTTTCCTACACACGGGCCGCAGTGGAGCTGCGGCCCCATGCGGGCGGCTGGGCCCGCCGAAGGCAGGGGCCCGGGCGCCAGCAAGGGGGCGCGCCCGCGCTTGCGCGGGCCCTTGATGAAGTAGGGAAAGTTCTATCCAGCTGCTGGGATCAAGCGGCGTCCGTCGTGGCTTCGGACGTGCGGGCCCTTCCTGTCGAGGGCATCGAGTAGCCGGACTGCGTAGACCTCGGACATCCGCTCGGCGACTTCCTCGGGCGTGAGCCACTGGACTGCCGTGGACTCGTCGGAGGTGCGCTCGGTGCCCCCGGAGGGCTTGCAGCGGAAGACCAGGGCGACGATGCCGCGCGCAGTGTTCTTGTAGACGCCGGAGAGCTCGACTACCTCAACGTGGATACCGGTCTCTTCCAAGACCTCGCGGTTGACGCCTTCTTCGGGTGACTCGGAGAGCTCCAGAATGCCGCCCGGCAGTTCCCAAGTCCCGTTGTCGGCCCGGCGGATCGCCAGCAGTCGGCCGTCCTCGCGCACTACAGCCCCCGCCACCGACACGGAGTGCAGTGGCGTTGACTTGTGTTGCTGGGACCCGTTACTCATGTACAGGAGCATAGGAGAGTGAGAAGGACTATGGGAACCGCGGTAGGAGGTGGCACGAACGGACCTCGATACGTGCAGATCGCCGACGAGATCGTCAAGCAGATCCGGGCCGGTGTCCTGAAGCCTGGTGACATGGTGCCGAGCGAGTCCGAGCTTGTCGAGCGCTACGGCGTCTCCGGCGGCACGATTCGCAAGGCGATGGTGGAGGTCCGCGCCAGCGGCCTGGTGGACACGCGCCACGGCAAGGGCTCCATCGTGAAGGACCGGCCGCCCGTGCGGCTGCGCTCCTCGGACCGCTTCCGGGCTTCGCATCGCCGGAGTGGCAAGGCCGCGTATCTCGCAGAGTCCGCGCAGTCCGGTGCCACTGCGAAGGTGAGCGTCCTCTACATCGGCCCGATGGAGGCCCCTGAGGACATCGCCGATCGGCTCGGTGTTGAGGCCGGCACCCAAGTGCTCGCCCGTCGGCGGCTCTATTTCCGCAACGGGACCCCGGTCGAGACCGCTACGTCGTACCTCCCGTGGGACGTGGTCAAGGACATCCCCGAACTGTTCGCCGAGAACCCCGGCCCCGGTGGCATCTATGCCCGGCTGGAGGGGGACGGCTACGTCTTCGCCGAGTTCGTTGAGACGCTTCAAGCGCGTCCGGCCACCAAGGCCGAGTCCTCCGAACTCGCCCTGAGCGCCGGTGCACCCGTCGTCCACCTCATCCGCGAGGCGGTGACCGAAGAGGGTCGAGTGGTCGAGGTCTGCGACACCCTCATGGCCGCTGACCAGTTCGTTTTCAGCTACCGCATCCCCGCTGCAGACTGACGCTCACTCAACTCCCCACAGCCCGCTGCGAGTTTCTCGTCGTAGCGGGTTGACTCATGTATAGGAGTCAGGCACTCTTCTTCATGTCACTCATGTACATGAGTGGCTGAGTCCAACCCCTCTATAGGAGTGATCTCTGTGCGTCAGATCCCCGTGGACACGACCGGCGCGACCGTGATGGTTGCTCAGCCGCCGCAGCCGAAGATGAAGGACAAGAAGAACGGCGTCATCGCCACCGACATGGAGACCGGGCACGCGCTGCTGACCGTGGACGTGCTGTTCGTGATGAACGGCAACGCCGAGGTGCTGACCGTGACGGTGGCCGAGCCGGACGTCTCCGGTGAGATGGTGACGGGCGCTCCGGTCGCCCTGACCGGTCTGGTGGCCCGGCCGTGGGAGAACGAGTTCAACGGCCAGAAGCGGCACGGCATCAGCTTCCGTGCGGCGGCAGTGACCGCCCACAACCTGGCTTCGAGCGGCAAGGGCTGATCGCCATGACTGGGGGACAGCTCACCACGCTGATCGGCTTAGTGCTGGTCGCCGTCGGGCTGGGGCTGCTGCGCTGGCGGCTTCCGGCTTGGTACTGGCTCGGCTTCGGCTGGCTGGTCATGCTGGCCCGGATCGTGGTCACGTTCCGGTCGGTGATGGAGGCGTGCGGGCTGACTGAGCAGCCCTCGCGCTGGCGGATCTGGGTGGCTGCGGTACGGAACCGGCAGCCGTCTCGGATGGTGCCCAAGGTGCGCCGGGTGCGGATCACCCGCTCCGGGCTGGTGCTGCGGCTCAAGATGCAGCCCGGTCAGGAAGTTCAGGACTTCGATGCGGCAACCGAGCGGCTGCGGCACTCGTGGCGGGCGCACGGTGTGCACGTGAAGGCGCTGAAGCCCGGCTTCCTGGAAGTGCGGCTGATCGGCCACGACGTGCTGCGCGAGGTCGTCATGCCCCGCAAGATCCCGACTGAGCTGCTGCGGGTGCCGGTTGCACTGCGGGCCGATGGCAGACTCCATGTGCGGGACTTCCGCACCAGCGCTCACGAGCTGGTGATCGGCGCGACCGAGTCGGGCAAGTCCGTGTACCTGCGGGGCCTGTTTAAGGGGTTGGCTCCTCAGCGGGTCGCGCTGGTCGGGATCGACTGCAAGTGGGGTGTGGAGCTGGCGCCGTTCGCCCGTCGCCTGTCCGCTCTTGCCTGTACGCCGGATGAGGCGTCCGAACTGCTCGACGCCCTGGTCGAGGAGATGACCAGCCGGTACGAACTGATCCGCTCCGCACAGCACTTGGACCCGGCAAGCCCGCTGGAGTCGATCACCTCGGACATCTGGGGCCTGCCCGAGGACATCCGCCCCGTGCCCCTGGTGCTCTTCGTCGACGAGGTCGCCGAACTCTTCCTGATCTCCAGCAAGGCCGACGAGAAACGCCGGGACCACATGGTCACCCAGCTCATCCGGCTAGCTCAGCTCGGCCGCGCCGCCGGTCTTTATCTCGAAGTCTGCGGGCAGCGCTTCGGCTCCGAACTCGGCACCGGCGCCACTGCTCTGCGGGCTCAGCTCAGCGGCCGCGTGGCTCACCGCGTCAATGACGAAGCCTCCGCCAAGATGGCGCTCGCGGATATCAGCATCCGCGCCGTAGGCGCCGCTACCTCGATCGCAGCCACCCGCCCCGGTACCGCTGTAGTTGGTCTGCTCACCGGCGGATGGGCCCGTATCCGATCCCCGTTCATCTCGCTGGATGACGCCGTCGCGGCCTGTGTCGAACACGAAGCGCTGACGCCGGACATCCCGGCTCTGGCTGCCTTCCGCCCGCACCGCGCCGCGGTGCATGTCGAGGCCTTCGAGCTGGCAGCCGACGCCTTCTGATCCACCCCGTTCCATCCCGGTCGGCGTGACCGTCTCGCGCCAGGTCCCTACCCGAGCCATGCCCGAAGGAGGGCGAATCGCAATGTGTCCGCACTGCATCGACCTTGCCCGCACGGACGAACTGCTTAGCGACTTGGTCGCTTACGAGTCCGGCCCTGACGCCGATCCGGAGTTCGCGGACGTCGTCGGCGACGCGCTCACCATCTCATTCGAACTGGCCCTGGGCACGCAGTACTACCCGCCGCCCGGTCACGGCTACCCGGCCGCCGACTAGCTCCGGCTGGGACCGGGCGGCAGGACGTGTGAGCCCCGCCCGGCCCCGGCCCCAATCCCTGTGAAGGAGGTGAAGACCGTGACCCGCTCGATCCGCCCCGATGCCGTGCTGGTGCAAGCCGTGATCGCCGGTGCGCTGTCCTTCGCCCACCTGCACGACATCGCCGCCGCTGCCGGACAGGATGGCTGGAAGGCCTGGGCCTACCCGATCTCCGTGGATCTGTTGCTCGTCGCTGCCTGGCGGCGGCTACGCATCCTCCGCAGTACGGGAGGGCCGATCCGTGCCGCGTGGACGTGGTTCGCCGTCGCACTCGCTGCCTCGCTCGGGGCGAACGTCGCCACCGCCGGACTGCTCGAGCTGACGAACGTCCCCGCCTGGCTGCGGATCCTGGTCGCCGGATGGCCTGCGCTGGCTTTTCTCGGCGGCACCCTCCTCGTCCACACACCCGCTGACCGCGAAACCGAGCACGACCCGGTGGAACCGGTGAGTGTGCCGGCCTCTTCCGCCCCCGAGCCGGACCCGGCCCCGGAAGAGATCGCCGCCCCGGATCAGCCCCCGGCGGCACTTCCCGCGGCTCCGGCCGTGAACGTCCCGGACGCGCTGCTCTCCTACGCGCGCAAGGTCGCCGCCGAACACCACACGCGCACCGGGGCCCCGATCGACATCGACACCCTGCGCACCCGCCTGGGCGTCCCGATCCCGATGGCCGACGCCATCGCCGCCCAACTCACCTGAAAGGACTGATCACCCATGGCTGGACGCGAACCGTCCCGCGCCGATCTCCTCGACGCTGCTCGTGAGATGGCCGACACCGGTCGCCCCACGCTCGCTCGGCTGCTCGCCGAAGAGGCCGCCGACCGCACGGACGACCCGACCGAAGCCGCTCACATCCTGCGCGAGTTCTCCGGCCGCAGCCTTCGCCAGCAGGGAGAGCAGTGATGGCCCGCTACCGCTTCCGCGATGTGCGCCGGATCGGCCCGGTCGAGGTCGGCAGCTACATCAACCGCCACGGCCGCGAAGCCCACGCCGCCGCCTGCACCGCCCCCGGCTGCGACTGGTCCGGCGATTACCACTCCCGCCCGGCCGCCGAACTCGCCGCATCTGCCCATCGCTGCAACCCCCGCTGATCACAAGGGAGATCGCGTCATGGACGTACCGCTCTGGCTCGCCCTGATCATCGTCGGCGCCCTCGGCATCAAGCTCGCCCGCCCGCCGCTGTGGCTGGTCGCCCTTCTGCTGCTCGGCGGCTACCTCCTCGCCGACAGCTTCCTGGCACCCGCCATCGACCCGCTCACCAAGTAGCCCCGAAGGGAGAACGCCGTGTTCAAGCCCAAGTACCCGACCCCGGACACCTACAAGCCCAGCCTCGAGGCAAGTACCCCGACTGCGCCGCTGGTCCAGCACACCAGCCCTGCCCCGGCACCCGCGCCGACCGCTCCCGGTAACGGGCTCGCCGCACTCGTCCAGCGCTCACCCGGTACCGCCGTGCTCGTGGTCGCCGGGGGCATCGGCGGAACTCTCGCCCTGGCCGCCGTCGCCGTCTCGCTGCTGCTCGCGGTCGCCGTCACCGCCATCGCCCTGGCCACCAGCGGCGTGGTCCTGCTCTTCCTCGTCCGCACCGTTCGCGACGAGCTGCATCGCTGACCGGCCTCCGGGGTGGCCCAAGCCGCCAAGCATCGCGCCGCCCCGGAAGCCATGCCCCTCCGACCCGAAGACCGAAGGAGAAGCACCAGCATGACCCACCGCCCAACGACACCAGTCCGGATCTGCCCGGACTGTGACGGCTTCGCCTCCGTCGCCATCACTCTCGGCGGCCGCAACCGCGCCGGACACCTGCGCACGATCACCGCGCACTGCACCGGCTGCCACGGCATCGGCACCATTCCGGCCCGCGCCACCGTCCGCGCCGGGAGCCGCGCATGACCGAGACCTTCACGGGTCTGGACCCGGCCACCCTCGGCGACGCGCTGCGGGTGGCCGGTTCTCCGGACTTCGATCGCTGGCAGGACCAGGTGCGCCGTACCGGCGGCTGCGCCGACCCGATCCACCTCACCGGCTGGACCCTCGCCAAGGACAAGACGACCGGCGAGAGACTGCGCCACTACTCGACCGAGACGGAACCCGGCGGGCGTCTCCGAGTCGCGTGCGGCAACCGCCGCGCCTCTCGCTGCCCCGCCTGCGCCCACACGTACGCCGGGGACACCTTCCACTTGATCCGCGCCGGGCTCGCCGGGGATGAGGACAAGGACATCCCGCCGACCGTCCGCGACCACCCCCGCGTCTTCGCTACCTTCACCGCGCCCTCGTTCGGCCGCGTACACAACCAGCCCGACCATGGGCCGTGCCGCTGCGGCGTCCACCACCAGGACGACGACCCCGCCCTCGGTACGGCGCTCGACCCGGAGACGTACGACTACGCGGGAGCCGTGCTCTTCAACAACCACGCGGGCGAACTGTGGCAGCGCTTCAGCACCCGGCTCCGCCGCGAGATCGCCGCCCGCGCCGGGCTCTCCCGCCGTGAACTCACCGATGCCTGCCGGGTCTCGTACGGAAAGGTCGCTGAGTTCCAGAAGCGCGGAGCGATCCACTTCCACGCCGTGATCCGTCTCGACGGACCGGACGGGCCCGACTCCCCGCCGCCCTCCTGGGCCACGCTGCAGCTGCTCACCGATGCGATCCGCGCCGCTGCCACGCACTCATACACGACCGTCACCGCGCCCGCCGCTGAAGACCAGCCCTGCCGGCCTTTTCGCTGGGGCCGAAAGCTCGACGTCCGACCCATCAAAGCCTTCGGCAAGGACGACGTCACCGAACAGAAAGTCGCCGCCTACGTTGCCAAGTACGCCACCAAGGCGGCCGAGGCCACCGGCAGCCTGGATCGCCGGATCGGCAACCGCGAAGTACTCGACCTGCTCGACGTGCCGGACCACCCCCGCCGCCTCATCGAAGCCTGCTTCGATCTGGACCCGCTGTACCCGGACCGGAAGCTGACGGCCTGGGCGCACATGCTCGGTTTCCGTGGGCACTTCTCCACCAAGTCCCGTCGCTACTCGACCACCTTGGGCGCCCTCCGGCAGATCCGCGCCGACTACCGGGCCGCCCAGGAACGCGAAGTCCTCGGCCTGGCCGACGAGCCGGACACCGTGCTCGTCCTCTCCGACTGGCAGTACGCCGGACACGGCCACACACCCGGCGAGTCTGCCCTCGCCGCCAGCATCGCCCGCGATCTCCAGCTCAACCGTGAAACCGCCCGCGAAGCGCTGCAAGACCGACGCGCCCTGGAAGGAGCCGCAGCATGACCACCGCCACTGCCGAACTGCTGACCGTGCCCGAGGTCATGGCGCGGCTCAAGCTCGGCCGCTCGAAGGTCTACGACCTGATCCGCTCGAAGCGCCTCGTCTCGATCAAGGAAGGCCGCTGCCGCCGAATCCCTGAGATCGCGCTCCAGGACTACATCCGCGATCGGATCGAGGAGGCCGCCTGATGGCTTCCCAGCGCAAGCGCAACCCCAACGGGGCGGGCACGATCACCAAGCGCAAGGACGGCCGGTACCAAGCCGCGGTCTACGTGCTCCAGCCGGACGGCACCCGCGCCCGGAAGTTCGCCTACGGCAAGACCTGGGCCGAGTGCGACACCAAGCGCCGCGCACTGCTCGACAAGGTGGACCAGGGCGTGCCTGTGCCCACCAGGTCGGCCAAGCTCTCGGAGTACCTGACGTACTGGCTGGACAACATGGTCAAGCCGCGCCGGAAGCTCAGCACCTACGACAAGTACGAGGCACACGTGCGTCTCTACCTGACTCCGATGCTCGGTACCAAGCGCCTGGAGTCGCTGGGCGTTGCTGATGTCCGGCGGTTCCTCAACCAGCTGGAGAAGAAGACAACCGCGGCGACCGCGAAGGAGTCACACCGCGTGCTGCGTACGGCCATCTCCGCCGCCTGTGGAGAGGAGCTGATCACGCGGAACGTGGCCAAGCTCGTAGAGCCTCCGCGGGCCAAGACGCGAGAGCTGAGCCCCTGGACCCTCGACGAGACCCTGGACTTCCTCGCTGCCGCTCGAAAGGACCCGCTCTACGCCGCGTTCGTGCTCGCCATCGCCATGGGCCTGCGCCGGGGTGAGATCGTCGGCCTTCGCTGGGAAGACCTCGACCTCGACAATCGGGTCCTCTACGTCCGGCAGCAGACGCAGCGTCGCCGCGGGGTTCTCTACGACGACGATCCCAAGGGGCGTCGCCGCCGTGCCGTGCCGCTGCCTGCGATGTGCATCGCGCCTCTTCGCTGGCACCGGATGCGTCAGGCCGCGACCGCTTCGGAGATCAAAGGCCACGTCTTCGTCACCCGAAACGGTCGGCCGATCGAGCCGAGGAACCTGTACCGATCGTTCACCCGCGTCGCCAATGGCGCCGGCCTTCGAGTGATCCGGCTGCACGATGCCCGGCACGGCTGCGCGACCCTGCTGACAGCCGCTGGCGTCGCTCCGCGCGTCGTGATGGAGATCCTGGGTCACAGCCAGATCAGCATCACGATGGATGTCTACACGCACGTCGTCCAGGACACTCAGCGCGAGGCCATCAGTCACATGGACAGGCTGCTGAAACGCCGCCACTGATGTCAGATGTGGATGTCAAAGACCCCCAACCGTGACCGATTGGGGGTCTTTTCGCTGGTGCCCCCGGCAGGATTCGAACCTGCGACACCCGCTTTAGGAGAGCGGTGCTCTATCCCCTGAGCTACGGAGGCGGGGGCTTGTCGGAAACCGTGCCGGAAACCTCAGTAAGGATTCCCGTCACGGCGAGCCAAACGCCCTGGTCAGCCGACATGCGCACGTGATGGGCAGGATGTCCTAGTGGACACCTTCCCCGGCACACACCCAGTAGCCGACTGACCGCTGACAGCCTAGCGGATCGTGCTGGGCGTGGTCGCCCGGATTGCCGTGGGAGCGGGGCCTCGGTGAGGGCGTGGCTGTGACCTGGGGGTTCTGGGCGTGCGGGGTGGGGGCGGGGAGGCCTGGGGCGTCGTGGGGGTGCTGTGAGGTGGCTGCGGCGTCCGTTCTGTTCCGCTCGCCCTCTCAGGGGCGTAAATGGACGACGGCCGTACCCCGGGGTGGGGGTGCGGCCGTCGTGATGAGTGGAGGGGTGTCAGGCCATGCGGAGTGCCCGCTGGGCGTTGCTGCGGGCTTCGAGGTGGATCTGGTGGCTGGTGGCATTCTGCGAGAGGGCGAAGCCGAGGACGAAGATCTTCTGGCGTTCGACGCCGTAGGCGATCTTGCGACGGTTCCAGAGGCTGAGGTCGAACTGGCTGTGCACGGACTCGGCGTCGGCGCGGTAGGGGTAGAGAAGTTGGTGGGTGAGGCTGGCCTGCGGGATCTGCTGGAGGTACTCGGCGCGGTGAAAGCAGCGTTCGGTGTCGCTCTTTGGCGATGCGGCCTTGGTCGCACCAGAGTTCGTGGCCGCTTCGGCAGGGGCTGATGTGCTCGTAGCAGACGGGAACGACGGATCCGTGCTGCGTTCCACGTCGAAGCCTGCGAAGGCCAGTTGGGCGAGTTCGCCTGATCCGGCGGGCACCTGGTGTGCGGTCGGGTGGAGTTGAGCGAGGAGCGCGCGGTCCTTGTCGTCGGCTTCTTCGCTGTCGACGAGAGCGAGCACGGGTGCGTACTCCAGCTGACGGGCCCAGGTGTCGCCGACTGTGCGCTGATCGGTGGTGGCAGCAGCGAGACCGACCTCGGCCAGGTCATCGCCGTTGGCGAGGTAGGGCAGCACGAGCGCGGGGTCGACGGCGGTCATCACGTTGGTGAGATCGAGGGCGTCTCCGCCGTGCGTGACGACGACCTCTGCCATCGCTTTGGGTTCGACGGAGTCCCACAGCTCGACGATCGCGAGCCGGGTCAGACCGTCGGCGGCCAGGCGCTCCAGCTCGGGGACCAGGTCTTCGCGCAGCGCGCAGCAGGCGCAGTCGTTGACGAGCGGGGCATCGCCGCAGGACAGCTGGCGCGAGGAGTCGCGCACCAGGCGCCGCAGGGTGCCGTCGGCCGCTGAGGCCAGGTCATGGTGGAGGGCGACGCTGCCGGGGACGGTGCGCAGGAGACGCTCCACAACCTCCTTGCGGGCGTCGGAGTGAAGCCCGCCGACGATCACGACGGGCAGCCGGGGCTGGTTCTGCATCAGTTCGCCTCGCGCTTGCTGTAGCGGCGCTCGAATCGCTCCACGCGGCCGGCGGTGTCCAGGACGCGGGCGGTGCCTGTGTAGAAGGGGTGGCTCACGTTCGAGATCTCGACGTCGACGACGGGGTACGTGTTGCCGTCCTCCCACTCGATCGTCTTGTCGCTGGTGGCGGTGGAACGGGTGAGGAAGGCGGAGCGGGCTGCTGCTCTGGCGGACCTTCGACGCCAGCCGCGCGACGCCAGCGCGACCCGGGTGCGCAACCGGGACAGCGTGGACGGCCGGCCGCGGGGACACCTGCGGCGGTTCGGGTTGTCGCGCGTCCGTATGCGCGAGCAGGCCCACGCCGGATTCCTTCCCGGAGTCACCAAGTCGTCCTGGTGAGGGTGCCGCCCTCGCGGCGGATCCGCTGCTGCTGGCCGTGATTCGGCGCAGTCACGGCCAGCAGCCCATCGGTTCGCACGTGAACCTGTCCGGCCGCGGTTCAGTTCTCGCGCAAGGTGGCCGCCGCATCGCTTGTCCGGGTGCGTGGCTTTGTGCGTGAGAACGAGTTACGAAAGCAGCAGAGCGGCCTGTCACTTACAGCAGTCGCACCCGGGACGGCAGCCGTACGCGTCTTCTTCGGCCATCGCCAGGCCGCGGCCCGCCGTGGCGGGGGGTGGAGGGTGCGCAGCAGCCCTTGCCCTGCCAGGCGTCGCGGCCTTCCGGTGGCGTTGAGTACAAGGCCCACCAGGAGGACGGCAGACAGGTACGTGCACAGCAGGGTCTGCTTGGAGTCCGCGACCGCAGAGGCGGAGGCGAGTTCGCGGCCGGCCTTGCGCTGGGCGGCAAGGCCGTCGCCTGGCGGTATCGAGCTTTCAGCCGACGGCTGGGGCCCTGTCGATGTACGGGACGGGAGGCTCCGGGATTCGCTCGATGGTTGCCACGTCGAGTGCCAGGGCTGCGGAGTAGGTACCCAGAGCGCCGCGCGGATGCCAGGTACCGGTCACTTTCACCCAGGCGTCGGCAGGCGGTGCCTTTGCACCGTGCACCGTGACGGTCAGCGACTGTGCATCGGCCGCGCAGCAGGCCACCAGGAGCCGGGTCAGATCCCAGGTCCCGTCGGGGCCCGGCGTGACAAACCCCTGCATGAGGACGGTGCGGCCCTTGAGGCTCTGCTTGTCGTCCTGCTGAGCCCGCGCGATGAACTCGGTCAGAGAGAGCGGAGCGGGGCCGTGAGCGGCGAGCGGCTCGAAGCGCTCGTAGTCCTCGACGATCTTCGGATTGTCACGTGCTGCGGTGTAGGAGCCCAGGGCCGGCGGGGCGAAGAGGAGCAGTGCGAGCGCGGGTAGTAGCAGAAGCCAGGCGATGCGAGGGCCGTGGGAGTGGTCGTGTCCATGCTCCGACTGCGTGCCGCCGTCGCTTTGCGGGCTGGCGTGCTCCTGGCGGCGGCCGAGGAGGGGCAGCCCGTCGCGTCGAGCGCCGATCAGTCCCAGTGCGCACAGGGTGATCCCGGATGCGACGAGGAAGGGCTGCAGCCCTTCTTTCACGTAGCGCAGGCCGATGTCGCTGAACAGGGACACGCGCAGGAGCCCGGCTCCGGTCAGCAGGAGCAACAGAGGTTGGAAGGTGCGCCTCACAGCAGCCACCACCCGACGAGGACACTGCACACGATGGCGGCCACCGCGGTGGCCGCCGAGAACCGGAGTGCGAAGGACCGGCCGAATGTTCCGGCCTGCAGGGCGATCAGTTTGAGGTCGACCATGGGGCCGACGACCATGAACGTCAGGCGGGCGGTGGAGGAGAAGCCGGTCAGCGAGGCGGCGACGAAGGCGTCGGCCTCCGAGCAGACGGCGAGGACGATCGCGAGCCCGGCGAGGAACAGCACCGACGTCCAGGGCGAGCCGGAGAAGGTGTCCAGCACCGATCGTGGCACGGTGACATTGAAGGTGGCCGCGGCCATGGCGCCGAGTACGAGGAACCCGCCGGCGTGCAGGAAGTCGTGCTGGAAGCCGAGGCGGAACTCTTCCCAGCGGCTGTGCCCGTGCTGGTGGCCGGTGTGCCGGGCCGGCATCCGCAACCACTTTGAACGGCCGAGCTTCAGCCACAGCCAGCCCATCGCCGCGGAGGTGGCCAATGAAGCGATGAGCCGGGCGGCAACCATCTCCGGCTTGCCGGGGAACGCAACGGCGGTTGCGGTGAGGACGATCGGGTTGACGGCCGGTGCCGACAGGAGGAACGCGAAGGCGGCGGCCGGTGTCACTCCCCGCCGGATCAGGCTCCCGGCCACGGGTACCGAGGCGCACTCGCAGCCCGGCAGCACGATCCCGGCCGCGCTTGCCACAGGCACCGCGAGCACCGGATTGCGCGGCAGCACCTTACTGAACGCCTGCGCCGGTACGAAGGCGTTGACTGCTCCGGAGATCAGCGTCCCCAGGATGAGGAACGGAAGGGCTTGAACGGTGACGGCCACGCAGACGGTCTGCCAGGCACGGAAGCCGGGATGGGTCAGCCAGTCGGCTGCGCCTGCGGCCCAGGCGAGCCCGACAACGGCCAGTGCCGAGACAGCGCCTGTTGCAAGGACGGACGCCGGGGCGGGGCGACCCGACGCAGTGATTGTCCCGGGCTGCCCTGGGGTGTCGACCCGCAGGTCTTTCACCAACCCGTCCGCTTCGTTCACGTCGGCTCCGGTTGTCTGAGAGAGCATCACGATAACCGCGGGATGCGCTCATCCCGGAGATTGGCTGATGCCCACCATCGTCGGACACACGGTCGAACCGGCATAGTCCACCGCCCTCGCGGGGCGGGTGGGCGTACCGGGTTGGGCAGTGCCATGGCTGCGACCACCGCCCAACCCGGAGTCCTCACATCTGCGGTACGAGTTCCGGGTGCTCGTGCTCGCAGGCGTCGCGCGTCAGCCTTCGGGGCGCAGCAGACCGCGCTCGTACGCCTTGGCCAGCCGCTGGGGCACCAGATGGGCGACGCCGTCGACCGTGATCGGCACGAGCTGCGGTGTGCTGGCCTTCCACTGGGCGCGGCGGTGGCGGGTGTTGCTGCGGGACATCTTCCGCTTGGGTACGGCCATGGGTTCGGGGTCCTCTCTGGGTGGCGCCGCCGAGGTTATTTGATAATGGATTCCATTATCAAATCGGGCTGATGCTGTCGTAGCTGGCCGTTCGTTGTGGCGAAGTCGCCTGCTCTGCGCGACCGATCACCTCCGGCCTCGACACGGTCACCCGACGCGGCCTCCTGGACACGCTCGCCGGCCTGCTGCGAGACCGACCCGAACTGGCCCTGTTCCTCATCACCCACGACCTCGACACCGCAGCGACTGCCGCCCGGATCGCCGTACTGGACGCCGGTGAGCTCATCGAGCAGGGACCCGCACAGCAGGTGCTCACAGCGCCGCGGCACGGGGTCACCGCTTCACTCGTGGCAAGCTCGGCCCGTCTCGAAGCGGATATGCGTACCTGACTACTTCACTCTTCGTACTGGTCGTGTGGGGCAGGGACCGGTCTGGCATGGCTGATGTTGAGGAATGGGATGGCGCCGTCGTTGACGGGGTCTTTGGTCTGCTTGCTGGTGTAGGTGCCGGTGACTTCGAGCCACGCGTCGGGCTTGAGGACGGGAGGAATCTGTCCCGACAGGCCGATCTTGACGGGCAGGGCGTCGGCAGCGCAGCAGTTGAGGATCATGCGGGTCAGGTAGGGTGCGCCGCTGCCGTCGAAGGTGATGAAGCCGGTGACTTTGATCTGCCGGTCGTTGAGTGAGCGTCCGTGGTCGTAAACGGCTCGCCCGGCGTAGTCGACGACGCTGAGCTGGATGGGGTCGCCGACGGGGAGGGCGGGGAAACCCCAGGGCTTTTGCAGGCCCGTTCCGGTGCGCATGGCGCTGTAGGAGCCCAGTGCGGGTGGGGCAACCAAGACGAGAGCGAGCAGGGGCAGGGCCAGGAGCCAGGCGATGCGCGGTTCGCGGTGGGCGTGGCCGCGCAGGTCGTGGTGCTCACGCTCAGGCTGGTTCTCCTCGGTTACGCGCGGCCGACGCAGTTCGTACCAGACGGTGGCGATGGCGGCGACGATCAGGACGATGCCGGCCACCAGCAGCAACGGTCGCAACCCGGCCTTGACGTAACGCAGGTAGAGGTCGGTGAAACCGGCGCGCAGCGCCGCCCCGCCGACGAGGAACAGCACGACTGCTTGCGCCTGCCGGTTCACAGCAGCACCGCCCCGACCAGGACCGACATGAGGACGGCCAGGGCGAAGGTGGCAGGGGCGAACCGTAGCGCGAACCCGCGGCCGAACGTGGCCGCCTGCATGGCGAACAGCTTCAGGTCGATCATCGGCCCGACGACGAGGAATACCAGCCGGGCGGTGAGCGAGAACTGGGACAGGGACGCGGCCACGAACGCGTCGGCCTCGGAGCAGATCGACAACAGCACCGCGAGGACCGCCAGGGCGAGGATCGACACCACAGGGTTTCCCGCCGCGGCGTGCAGCCAGCCTGCCGGCACCACCGCTTTGAGAGTGGCCGCGGCCATCGCGCCGACGACGAGGAAGCCGCCGGCGTGCATCACGTCATGCCGTACGGAACCCCAGAACGCCGCCCCTTTGCTGAGGCCGTCGGACGACGGGCGATCCGGTGGGCGCAGCCAGTCGGTGCGGCCCAGCCGCTGCCACAACCAGCCCTGGCGGTGCCGGTCGCCGGGATGGCCGGGGCGGTCCTGCCCGGATGCGAGTGCGCCTCCGTGCCGGTGGCCGGGGCGCTGGTGCGCCGGGGCATCACCCCCGCGGCGGCGTTGGCGTTCCTGGTGCGTGACGACAGCACAGGCCGGCGGGGGCTCGCTGGATGCTCGGCCAGGGATGTGTGCACACCCCTGGCACTCGCTCCGGCTCCCGTGGTTCAGGCCTTCCAGAAGAAGACGGCTGTCATGCGCTTCTCCTCCAGGGTCTGACCCCAGTAGCCGGTGGCAGTGTGGATCAGGTTGGCGGAGTACAGCAGCAGCCGGTTGGCGCGATGGGGGACCCTCACATCCTCGACGAAAGAGTCCGGTGAGACGAAACGTGTGCCCAGCGCGTCGACGAGGTTGTTGTGCGGGGCAGCTACGTGATTGCCGCCCAGGGATCCGCCGGGCAGGCTCTGGCGGTAGAAGCTGGTCCCGCAGTTCTTGGGAACCCGCGGGTTGAGATAGAGAACCGCCGCGTAGCGGCACAGTGTCCGCGAATCGGTGTGGGGCCGTGGCTCGCATTCGCCCTCGCCGACGACCTGAACGCAGTTGTGGTTGAACGTGCCGCCGCCCGACGGCTGTTCGGCCCAGATCCTCCGGGCGCCGGTCGCCTTCCTCACCAGCCGCTCCACCTGGGCCAGTTCATCGGGCTCAAGCCCTGGCATGGTGCGCAGCCCCGGCCACGGCTCGGGTTTGTGCGGATAGCCCTCTGTCCAGTCGTCCCTGGCCAGGCAGCGCTCACTGTCACTTCGGCTTCCTCGCCCTCTACCGGGGCACGCGCCTCGTCCTCGCGGCGGGCTGGGTCACGGACCCGGTGCCGTACGACGCGAGGACGAGGGCCGTCAGCCGGTGAGCGTCAGAACTGGAGCGCCCAGGAGTCGATCTTCCCCGTGTCCAGGTCGGCGTTGTCGCTGACCCTCAGTTTCCATGTGCCGTTCGCGATCTCGGAGGAGGCGTTGACGGAGTACGTGGTGTTGATGTTGTCCGAACTGCCGCCGGTGCCGTACGACTTGAGCGTGTACGCGGTGCCGTCGGGGGCGATCAGCTGGACCTGGAGGTCGCCGATGTAGGTGTGGACGATGTGGACCTCGACGGCCAGGGCCGAGGGCGCGTTGCCCGAGACGCCGCTGACGGTGACGGGCGACTCGACCGTGGAGTTGTCGTTGATCGCGTAGTCGGCGGCGTTCTCGAAGCGCGGGCCGGGAGGCGTGGTCGTTCCACCGCCGACGTTCAGGAGGCGGTTGGGCGAGCCGGTGCCCGGGTTGCCGACGACGCCGGTGGAGGCGGCGGCGACGAGGCCGGAGGCGACCTGCGCGGGCGTGGAGCCGGGATGGTCCGCCAAATAGACCGCTGCCGCGCCTGTCACGTGCGGTGTCGCCATCGACGTGCCAGAGATCGTGTTCGTCGCGGTGTCGCTGGAGTTCCAGGACGAGGTGATGGACGAGCCCGGTGCGAAGATGTCCAGGATGGAGCCGTAGTTGGAGAAACTGGAGCGGGCGTCGCTGGAGGTGGTCGAGCCGACCGTAATGGCCTCGCTCACGCGCGCGGGCGAGTAGTTGGAGGCGTTGGAGCTGTCATTGCCGGCAGCGACGGCGAAGGTGACTCCGGAGGCGATGGCGTTGCGTACGGCGGTGTCGAGGGCGCTGTCGGCGCCGCCGCCGAGAGACATGTTGGCGACGGACGGGCCGGAGTGGTTCTGGGCGACCCAGTCGATGCCGGCGACAACTTGGGCGGTGGTGCCGGAGCCTGAGTTGTTGAGCACGCGGACGGCGACGATCTTCGCCTTCTTGGCGACGCCGTAGGCGTTCCCGGCGACGGTGCCGGCGACGTGTGTGCCGTGGCCGTTGCCGTCCTGGGCTGTGTTGTCGTTGTCGACAGCGTCGTAGCCGTAGGAGGCGCGACCGCCGAAGTCGGTGTGCGTGATGCGGACACCGGTGTCGACGATGTACGCCGTCACGCCCTGCCCGGCGGAGTCCGGGTAGGTGTACTTGCTGTCCAGCGGGAGGTTCTTCTGGTCGATGCGGTCCAGGCCCCAAGAGGGCGGGTTGGTCTGGGTCGCGTCAATGTGGAAGGTGCGGTTCTGGACGACGGACGCGACGGCCGGGTCGGCGGCGAATCGCTTTGCCTCCGCCTCGGACGCCTCGATCGCATAGCCGTTCAGGGCCTTGCGGTACGTGCGCTCGATCGTGGCGCCGTAGTGCTTGGCCAGGGCCCGGCCCTCGGCGGAGCCGGCCTTCGCCGCGTTCGACTTCAGGGTCACGATGTAGCTGCCGGCGACGGAGTTCGCCGCCCCCTCGTACTGGATGCGGCCTTCGGGAGCGGCCGGAGCGGCGCCGGCGGGGAGGGCGGAGACGAGGCCCGCGGCGAGCACCGCGGTGGCCGTGGCGCTGATCGCGGCCAGTCTTCGGCGGGAATGACGCATCACTGCCATCTGAGGGATCCTCCTCAATCGGTGGTGCGCTGGTGGGGGGGTGGTGCACACACGAAGAGGCACGACGGGAATGGCGTGAGCATGCCAAGGCTGGGTGAACCTCTCCCGGATACGTCCTGCGCATCTCCTGTGTGTCAGCCGAAAGATTGAGCCTTCTAAAGGAATTGCACAAGGGTCCTGCATAGACGTAACAGACGTGCCACACAGCTGACATGACATGCCGTCGGGTGCCCTGCTGGGAAAGTGCCGGTCAGAGCCACCCGTTGATAAATGCGATCAACGCCGCCTCTTTGTAGCGGGCGACGCAACTGCCGTATCACGTCAACGGCTCACCTGGACGCTGTGTGCAACTTTGGCAAGGCCGACCATCATGAGCACCACGCCGTCGGATGAGACAGGATGACTTCGAGCGCGGGCGCGGTCTCGCCCGAGTCCACTCCCACAGGTGAACCCACGCTCTTCCGCCATATGAAGTGGCCTGGGCAGTTATCGGCAGCTTTCCCATGCCGCGGTGGACCAGGCAAGGGGCCACGCGGGCCGGGCCCACCTTGGAAAGATCACTGCTACCGCTTCCGCCGACGCCCTCTCCCACTCCGGCCCGCAGCCGGTCCGCCGGACGCCGCCTCCGCGCCCGCTGTCGCCGTTGCCGCCTGGGGACCGGATCGGTCGGCCGAGACCACCAGGGCAGCCAGCGCCGTGGTGACCGGCACCGAGGCGACCAGGCCGATCGAGCCCACCAGCGTGCGCACGATCTCCTCGGCCACCAGCTCGCTGTTGGCGACCGTCCCCACACTGCTCTGCGCGATGGAGAAGAGCAGCAGCAGCGGCAGGGCGGCGCCGGCGTAGGCGAGGACAAGGGTGTTGACGACCGATGCGATGTGGTCGCGGCCGATGCGGATGCCCGCCCGGTACAACCCGCGCCAGCCCATCGACGGATTGGCCTCGTGCAGCTCCCAGACCGCCGACGTCTGCGTGACCGTCACGTCGTCGAGGACACCGAGCGAACCGATGATGACGCCCGCGAGCAGCAGACCGCTCATGTCAATGCTCGGATACAGGCCGTGGATCAGGCCGGTGCTGTCGTCGGTGTTGCCGGTCAGCGCTGCCCAGTCGATGAACCCGGAGCCGAGCAGGCCGATCAGCACCAGCGAGAGCAGTGTGCCGAGCACCGCGACCGACGTGCGGGCCGAGAGGCCATGGCACATGTAGAGGGCGATCAGCATGATGGCGCTGGCCCCGACGACTGCCACCAGCAGCGGGTTCGAGCCCTGCAGGATCGCGGGCAGGATGAAGAAGGTCAGCACCATGAAACTGACGGCCAGCGCGACCAGGGCCATCACGCCACGCATCCGGCCCACCACCACGACGGCGATAGCAAAGATGCCGGCGAGCAGCACCATCGGGAACTTCCGGTTCACGTCGGTGACCGAGTACTGCAGGTCCTTCGGCGCGGAGGGCTCGTAGGCGGCCACGACCTTCTCACCCTCGTGCAACTGCCGCGACTGGTCCGGCTGAACGATCTCGGTGAACGTACGGCCCTTGTCCTTGCCGGTGTCGACGCGGATCGTCGCCTTCTTGCAGGTGCCGCTCGCCTCTTGCTGGGCGGAAGAGCCCTCAGCGGTGGACGTGTCGCCGGTCGGGGTCTCGCCCGAGGCGTTCACCGCCTTGCAGCTCACGCTCGCGACCTTGGTGACCGTCGCCTGCTGGGTCTGCCGGTCGAATCCCACGCCGGTGCGCGCGTGCGGCGGGGCACCGCCGGGCCACAGCACCGCGAGCCCGACCACCACGGCCGCTGTGAACGGTATGAGGATCGCCGCGATGACCTTGCGCAGATGCTTGGAGACCGGGGCCGCCGGACCATGGCTGTGCGTGTGACCGTGCCCCCCACCAGAACCAGAGCCGGGATCGAGACCGTGTCCATGGTCGCCGCCATGATCGTGGTCGTGCCCGCCGCCGGGACCGTGCCCAAGTCCGGCGCCAGTGACTCTGGCGTGCCCGTCGCCCATCACGGCGCTGTGCCCGTGGCCTATGGCCGGAGAGGGGCTACGGCCCACGCCGACATCGGGGCCGTAGCCGGGGGGAGGCACAGACTCAGGAGGATGCCCGTACGCGTGGTCGTGGCCGTACTCGCCTGTGCGGTCACCTGTGGATCGGGGCCGGTTGCCGACGCCGTTCCAGTCTTCGGCACTCTGCCGGTCTGCGGCTCCCATGCCGTCTCCCTCGCGATTGTCCGTGCCCCCCTCCGGAGCCGGGCCTGCGCGGCGGCTCTGAGGAAGGGTACGGGAACGGCTGTGTCGTGGACTCAGCCCGATCACCGCGCGACTTCGCGGCGATCCGGCGGGTGGTGAGCTCATCGTCGTGCCGTCCGGGGATCCCTGCGGCTGCTGGGTGGGTCAGGGCGTGGGAGTCCGGGTGAGGCGCTTTGCCAGTGTGGCCGCGAACTCCTGCGCCCGGGACAGCTGGGTGCGCAGATCCTCGACCCGTTGCTGGGCGGCCTGCTCGAAGCCGCGGATCCGCTCCAGCAGTGATTCGCGCTCCTCGGGCGGCAGCTCCTCTCCCGAGTCGAGGCGCTCGGTGGCCTCCAGCAGGGCGCGCATCTCCTCGAGGGTGAAGCCGAGCGGCTTCATGCGGCGGATGACCATCAGGCGGGCGACGTCGGCCTCGGTGTAGAGGCGGAAGCCGCCCTGGGAGCGGGCGGAGGGGATGACGAGGCCGGTTTCCTCGTAGTGCCGGATGGTGCGCAGCGACAGCTCGGTCCGTGCTGCGACCTCGCCGATCTGCATGTGCTCGCTGCTCACGCGGAATGCCTTCCTCGTCACTCGCCACGGCCGCGGACGGCTGCCGCCGATCTCTCTACTCTAACGTTAGGGTAGAGTTGCCTGAAGCGTTGCGTCGGCTGCCTGCCGCGCCCGTTTCCGCTGGTGCGGGATGCCTTCCCGTGACCGTCAGGCGTGTCGGGGCCGACGAAGCCCCCGGCGAAGACCGATGTCCACGACAGCAGGAGAGAGCGTGCGCATGTCCGTCATGCCCGGCGCCGCTGCCTGCCCACCCTGACCCTTCGCCCCGAGCAGCGACCGGTTCCCTAGCAGGTCACCCGGCTGCTGCCCACTGACTTCGGTCCGCCGCTCGCGGACTTCGTGGCCGGCCGCTCCGGCTCCATGCCCTCCTGCGCGCCCGCCGTGATGCCGGGTGTGCCCGAGCACGACAGGTTCCCTTCATCTTGTCCTCCTCCGCACTGTCCCCGGCCGCGTGGCTGCGTGGCTCCCGGCGTCCGTCCTGGCTGTCCGACCCGAAGGTGCTGCGCACCGAGGTGCTGGCCGGACTCGTGGTCGCCCTGGCGCTGATCCCGGAGGCGATCTCCTTCTCGATCATCGCCGGGGTCGATCCGGCCATCGGCCTGTTCGCCTCGTTCACGATGGCCGTGACCATCGCGGTCGTCGGCGGCCGTCCGGCCATGATCTCCGCGGCCACCGGCGCGGTTGCTCTGGTCATCGCCCCGCTCAACCGCGAGCACGGCTTCGGCTACCTCGTCGCCGCGGTCATCTTGGCCGGCGTCTTCCAGATCGTCCTCGGCGCGCTCGGCGTCGCCAAGCTGATGAGGTTCGTGCCGCGCAGCGTGATGGTCGGCTTCGTCAACTCCCTCGCCATCCTCATCTTCATGGCACAGGTGCCGGAGATGACGGACGTGCCCTGGGCCGTCTATCCGCTGATCGCGGCCGGGCTGGCGCTGATGGTGTTCTTCCCGAGGGTCACCACGGTGGTCCCGGCGCCGCTGGTGTCGATCGTGATCCTCGCCGTCATCACGGTCGCGGCCGGGATCGCGGTGCCGACGGTGGGCGACAAGGGCGCCCTGCCGTCCTCCCTCCCCGTGCCCGGCCTGCCGGACGTGCCGTTCACCCTGGACACCCTGACGACCGTCGCACCTTACGCGCTCGCCATGGCGCTGGTCGGCCTGATGGAGTCGCTGATGACGGCCAAGCTGGTCGACGACATCACCGACACCCACTCCTCCAAGACCCGCGAATCCGTCGGCCAGGGCATCGCCAACATCGTCACCGGCTTCTTCGGCGGCATGGGCGGCTGCGCCATGATCGGCCAGACGATGATCAACGTGCGGGTCTCCGGCGCCCGCACCCGGCTGTCGACGTTCCTGGCGGGCGCGTTGCTGATGGTGCTGTGCATCGTGTTCGGGCCGGTCGTCTCCGACATCCCCATGGCCGCACTCGTCGCGGTGATGGTCATGGTCTCGGTGGCCACCTTCGACTGGCACTCCATCGCGCCGAAGACGCTCAAGCGAATGCCGGCCGGGGAGCTCACCGTCATGGTGGTCACCGTCGCGTGTGTGGTCGCCACCCACAACCTCGCCATCGGCGTCGTCGCCGGCTCCCTGACCGCCATGGTCATCTTCGCCAAGCGCGTCGCCCACCTCGCGGAAGTCACCACCGTCACCGGCCCCGACAGCGCCACCGTCGTCTACCGGGTCACCGGCGAACTCTTCTTCGCCTCCTCCGACGACCTCGTCGGCCAGTTCAACTACGTCACCGACCCCGACAAGGTCGTCATCGACCTCTCCGCCGCCCACATCTGGGACGCCTCCTCCGTCGCCGCCCTGGACGCCATCGAGGCCAAGTACGCCCAACGCGGCAAGAACGTGGAAATCATCGGGCTGAACGAGCCCAGCGCCCGAATCCACAAGACGCTCAGCGGCGAACTCGCCGGCAGCCACTGACCGCCGTAGGCGCAACCGAGGGCCGGGGGGAAGCACGACTTCCCCCGGCCCTCTCCCCTTGCCAGTGGCTCGTCCGCACGAAATCCACTGACGGAGTGAGTGCTCACTCCGCATCTGCCGCAGACGCACGGGCCGGTGCGGCGTCGTGGGCGGCCTGGTGATGAATCTTGCGTGTGTTTACGTCGCGGAGCGAGTGGAGGTTCATGCCGCGCACGCTGGTGGGTCGTCACCGTTTCCGCTCTGACGGCACTCCTCCGGCCCGAGCAGCGCCTGTCCGTACCGGTGCCAAGGTGGGTGGTTGCTCTTCTGGCACCCCCAGCTCGGGGTCGCGAGCTCCACCTCGGGAGCCGCATATGCTGACGTCCAGTCAGCCAGGCTCGCTGCCCGTCGCCGGGAGAGCGGCGAGGGCTGATACGGCAGCGAGCAGGACGAACAACCCCGGATAGCCGCCCAACGGCCCGCCAGAGCAGCTCCGGCGAAGGGCGCCAGGGCGGCGGCGATGGCGGCCGGGGCTGCCAGGACTCCCGAGAGGTGCCTGACGGGTGATCGCCCTGGACACCCCAGAGCCCGCGGAGCGCCGATCGGGCCTCACCCGGGCTCACGGACGGCCTGAGCGCTCAGATGGCCGTGGCGGGCCAGTCCAGGAGCCGGGCGCCGATGACCGCTGTCTGGAGGGTGTAGCGGTGGACGGGGTCGCCGGGGTCGGCTCCTGTCAGTTTGTGGATGCGGTCGAGCCGGTAGGTCATGGCCCGGACGCTCAGGGAGAGGCGCCGGGCCGCCGCGGCGGTCACGCAGCCCGTGTCGAAGTAGGCGGTGAGCGTGTCGATCAGCGGCTGGGCGCCGCCGCGGGCCTCCTGGAGCGGACCGAGAACGCTCCGCACAAGGTCGGCCATTGCTTGCCGGTCCCGGGTGAGCACCGGGTAGACCAGCAGATCGGCCGCGTGCAGAAGCGGACCTTCGAGGTCCATGCGTCCGGCCAGCTCGAGGGCGTTGAGTGCCTCCTCGTAGGAGTGGACAACTCCTCCGGCGCCGGGGTGGGCACGGCCGATGGCCACCCGGCCGCCGTCCGTCCCGGCGTAGGCCTGCTTGGCGAAGAAGCTGAGCACATCCGGCTGATCGCCGGGCGCGATACAGATCAGCCGTCCGTCCTTCGTGGTGAGGAGGATGCGGCGGTCTCCGAAACGGGCGACGAGGGACGACTCGATCCGCCGGGTGACGGGATAGCCGTCGTCGTACTGCTCGGCGCCCTGCGCCACGGCGACCGCGTGGGCGTGGGAGAGGAGCAGCCCGAATCGCTCGGCGCGCTCGGCGAGGCGGCCGAGGTCGCTGCGCCCGTACAGCAGGTCGTCGATGAACTCGCGGCGGGCCGCCTCCTCCTGGCGTACCGCGAGACGCTGTGCCCGTTCATGGCCCTCCGCGAAGGCGTCCACGGCCTGCTCGACGGCGGCGAGGAGATGGTCGGCGGCGGAATGGGGCAGCTCGGGACGGACGGCCTGGGCGGCACAGAGGTGGGCTCGGACCAGGGCACGCAGCCCGATGCCTGCTTCTGCGGCCTGCTCGCCCCGGGTCCGGAGCGATTCCAGTTCGTGGCGGGTCAGTTTCCGGCCGGTGGCGCTGGCACGTGCCAGGACCTGGGTGTACCCCGTCAGATACTCCTCGGGTCTCCCTTGCTCGGCCATGGCCCCTCCCCGTTCTTGACGCGCGGATGGCGACTTCCTTCGCGCGGAGCTCAAGGGTGGCATGCCCGTTCCCGGGGGCGGTGACCGGCATCAGGGAGCCATAAAGATTGCCGGTGTACGGCAATGCGAACAGGCGTGCCGCACTGTCAGCATGAGCTGGGCCGGGCGGAGGGACAGATCGTCTGCCGGAAGCGGGAAGAAGCGCACTGCTCCGGGATCCAGCGGACGTGACGTGAGAGTCGACGCATGAAGGGGGATGACCGATGACTGAGTTTCTTGATGCGGCTGTCGGGTTCCCTACGGTGCTGTTCACCTCGGCGCTCGTGGTCGTCGTCGGCTTCTGGCTGCTTGTGCTGCTTGGCGCCGCCGAGTCCGACAGCTTCGACACCGATGTGGACACCGACGCGCTGAGTCTCGGTGGAGTGCCTGTCTCGGTGTCGGCCTCGCTGGTGATTGCCCTGGCCTGGTTCGCCAGCTTCACCGGCTCCGTACTTCTCGCCCGTTCGGGCATGTCCGGTGCCCTGCTCCATCTGTTCGGCGCGGCTTTGCTCTTCGCATCCCTGCTTTTCGCGTGGTGCGTGACACGGCTGGTCGTGCGGCCGCTGGCGAAGCTGTTCCCCCATGATCCCGGGCCGTCCCGCCAGGACTTCGTCGGGCTGACCTGCACCATCCGTACAGGGTGGGTGGACGCTGACTTCGGCCAGGCAGAAGTCAGAGCGCGGGACGGCTCCACGGCCGTCATACAGGTCCGCCAGAGCGGCACGGACGCACTGGCATGGGGCAGCACGGGGTTGCTGTACGCATACGACGACACCGGCGAATTCTTCTGGGTCGCTCCCTACGACACGGCGCTCGAACCCCCTTCCGCCGCTTGAGCCTTCGCACTTTCTCCCCTCTCAACCGAGGACTTCTCATGGATGCCATCACCATGGGCATCGGCCTGCTCGTCGCCGTTGCCCTGATCATCGCCATCGCCATGCTCTTCGTGATCAGCCGCCTGTTCCGGAAGGTGGAGCAGGGCAAGGCACTGATCGTGTCGAAGATGCGGAAGGTGGACGTCACCTTCACCGGACAGGTCGTCCTGCCCGTGCTGCACAAGGCCGAGGTCATGGACATCTCGGTGAAGACCATCGACATCACCCGCACCGGCCGCGACGGGCTGATCTGCAAGGACAACATCCGCGCCGACATCCGGATTTCCTTCTTTGTCCGGGTCAACAAGACCGTCGAGGACGTCATCAAGGTCGCCCAGGCGATCGGCACGGCACGCGCCAGCGACCAGACCACCCTCCAGGACCTGTTCAACGCCAAGTTCTCCGAGGCCCTCAAGACGGTCGGCAAGCAGCTCGACTTCACCGACCTCTACACCAAGCGTGACGAGTTCCGGGACCGGATCATCCAGGTCATCGGCACCGATCTGAACGGCTACAGCCTGGAGGATGCGGCGATCGACTACCTCGAGCAGACCCCGCTGGCGCAGTTGGATGCCTCCAACATCCTGGACGCCCAGGGCATCCGGAAGATCACCGAGCTGACCGCCGTTGAGCACGTCCGCACCAACGAGTACCAGCGGCACGAGGAAAAAGAGCTCACCCGCCAGAACGTGGACGCCCGCGAGGCGATCTTGGAGCTGGAGCGCCGCCAGGCCGATGCCGAGATCAAGCAGAAGCGGGAGATCGAGACCGTACGGGCCCGTGAGGAAGCCGAGACGGCGCGGGTGGTGGAGGAGGAGCGGCTGCGCGCGCAGAGCGCCTTCCTGAAGACCGAGGAGCAGCTGGGCGTACAGAGGGAGAACCAGGCCCGCGAGGTCGCGGTCGCCCAGAAGAACCGCGAGCGGGTCATAGCCGTCGAGAGCGAGCGCATCGAGAAGGACCGTCTGCTCGAAGTCATCGCGCGGGACCGGGAGACCGAACTGACCCGTATCTCCGCCGAGAAGGAGGTGGAGGCGGAGCGCCGGGAGATCGCCGAGGTCATCCGGGAGCGGGTGGCGGTGGACCGTACGGTCGCCGAGCAGGAGGAGTCCATCAAGAAGCTGCGCGCAGTCGAGGAGGCCGAGCGCGAGCGCCAGACCGTGATCATCGCAGCCGAGGCCGAGGCGCAGGAGAAGCTGGTCAAGGACATCAAGGCGGCCGAGGCCGCCGAGCAGGCCGCGGTGCACCGGGCGGCGGAGGAGCTCACCCTCGCCGAGGCCCGCAGCAAGGCCGCCGACATGGACGCCCGCGCCAAGATCCGTCTGGCGGAGGGCATCCAGGCGGAGGCCGCGGCGGCCGGACTGGCGGCCGTGCAGGTCCGGGAGAAGGAAGCCGGCGCGATCGAGAAGACCGGCCGCGCGGAGGCCGGAGCTACCCAGGCCCTGCTGCTGGCTGAAGCCGAAGGCGTACGGGCGAAGGGCGCGGCCGGCGCGGCGGCGATCGGGGACAAGCTCAAGGCGGAGGCGGAGGGTCTGACCGAGAAGGCCGCGGCGATGGCCGCCCTCGACGACGCCTCGCGCGGGCACGAGGAGTACCGGCTGCGCCTGGAGGCGGAGAAGGACATCCGCCTGGCCGGCCTCGATGTGCAGCGGCAGGTGGCCGAAGCACAGGCCACGGTCCTCGCCACCGGTCTTGAGAACGCCGACATCAACATCGTCGGCGGAGATTCCGTCTTCTTCGACCGGCTCGTCCAGTCCATCTCATTCGGCAAGGCCGTCGACGGCTTCGTCCAGCACTCGCACACCGCGCAGACGCTGGCCGGCCCGTGGCTGGACGGCTCGTCGTCTTTCACCGACGACCTGACGAAGGTGCTGGGCTCCGTCTCCACGGCTGATGTGCAGAACCTGACCGTGTCCGCGCTGCTGATGAAGCTGATGAACACCGGCAACGCGCCCACGGCCCAGCTGAGCCAACTGCTCGACAAGGCAGGCGAACTCGGCCTCGCCGACACCCCGCTCACCGCGCTCAACGGGTCTGTCACGGCCTGAGTGCGGGTACCGACCGGGCCTGCGGCTGCCGAACGGGGGTCGGCGGCCGCAGGCCCACCCTTGAGGGCCAGGAAAGGATTCCCATGGTGACGGCGACAACGATGCCGACGGTGACCGGCATGGACGCCGGTACGTACGAGGTGCTGCGCGCCCGGCTCGGTGCGCACGCCACCGAGCTGGCGCGGCGCGCCGAGACCCTCAATTCGACGCGCATCTCGGAGTTCGGCTCCACCGAGCTCGCCCTCACCGGCACCGAGCACATGCGTACGGAGCAGACCTGCGTACCCCGTGACCTCGTTGCCGTCGGCGACACGCTGCTCGTCGCCTGCCACACCGCCGGCGTGCGGCAGGAGACCGCGATCGATGACGTGTTCTTCCTGTACGACCGCGACTTGAACCGTCTTCCCCACGACGCGGCGCCCGGTCTCCTCGACGACCCGGAGTTCGTAAGGGAGTTCGCCGCACTGCACCGCTATTTCCAGGGCGCACGGCTCCTCCAGCTGCGCCATGTCGAGGGCAAGCTGCTGGCCGTCTTCCAAATCGGCGCTGAGGCCGACGACATCCGCGTCCTGCGCTGGTCCCTCTCCCCGTCCGGCGAGGCGCGGTTCCTCGACGCCCGGGGCGAGCGCGACCACGTCTCCCCGGCTTCGCACGACTTCGCGTGGGTGGATACGACACGCGAGGATCATGTACCGGGCCGGCACCCGCACATCTCCATCGCCGACGGCGGCCTCCTCGTCTCGACGGTCGGCGGCACCCTCACCGTGAAGAGCGGTGAGGACATCGTCCACAGCGAGCCGGTCGAAGAGCCGCTCCAGTCCCTCGCCGACGCAGAGGTGGCGTACGCGAGGGTCGGCGTCCTCGTCCTGCTGCGTGTCCGCCCCTACAAGGAGGAGACCTGGCGGACTCTGGTCTTCAACGCGGTCACGAAAACCGTGGTCCGGCTGGACAGCATCGGCCGGTCCTGCCGTCGGCTGCCGGACGACCAGGGCATCGTCTTTTCCGGTGGCTACTGCCTCGCCACGGGCGCGGTGAGGACCTTCGACGCGGACACGACTGACCTGGAGTTCGAGCGGGCCGTCCGGTCGCCCAACGGCGAGGATGTGCTGTTCGCCTTCCACGCTCGGGCCGAGGGCCGCACGCTCCTGCTGCCGTACAACGTGATCCGCGAGGAGGTTGCCGCCCCACTTGCCTGCCATGGCTACGCGCTCTTCGACGACGGCACGCTCATCGCGCTGCGCGCCGAGTTCCAGGAGCCGGCACGCGTCCACTCCGTGCAGGTGTGGCGGACCCCGTACGTCTCCGACACGCACGCGGCCGCCGTCCAGGCCGACAGCAGCACAGGGCCGCTCGTCCGCATCGGCAACGCCGACCTCGTACGCGGCATCTCCGACTGCCTGGCCATCGCCCGCCAAGTCGCCGACACCGCCCCCACGGGCGAGATGTACGAGACGCTCGCCGCTGCCTGCGTGCGGGCTGCCGACCGCTTCCACTGGCTGGGTGACGCGGACACCGGAGACCTGCGCAGCCCGCTGGAGGAGGTACGGGCAACCGCGGAGCAGGTGCTGCAGGAGTTCGAGACCGTACAGGCCCTCATCGGGCCGCCGAGGCGCTCACGGAGTCCACCGAGAGCCTTCAGCGACTGGTGCGGCGCATCCGCGGCGAGGTGCCCACCAGCGCCGAGGAGTGGATCGCGCGCATTACCCAACTGCGCCGGGCCCAGGGGGGTCTGGTGACTCTGAAGGATATGCGGTACGCGGACACGGAGGCCGTCGAAGCACTCGTCGAACAGGCCGGGGCCCACATTGCCGCCACCGCGCAGCGCGCGGTCGCCTTCCTCCGGCGCGAGGGTGCCTTCGCCGACTACCAGGGCGAGGTCGAAAGCCTCGCGACCAATGCCGAGGCCATCACCACGGTTGCCGAGGCCGACACCCTCACCGAGCGGCTGGACGAGCGGACCTTCGGGCTACAGGCACTCACCGAGGTCGTCGCCGGCCTCGACATCGGGAACGCCACCGTGCGTACCGCAATTTTGGAGCGGGTCGCTGAGGTGCTGGGCGGCCTGAACCGGATACGCGCGTTGCTCGCCGCCCGGCGACGCGAGTTCCTCGACCGGGAGGGGCAGGCGGCGTTCGTGGCCGAGTTCGCGCTGCTCGGCCAGTCGGTCATCGGCGCGCTGGCTGCGGCCGACACCCCCGAGACCTGCGAAACTCAGCTCGTCCGGCTGCTCCTGCATCTGGACAACCTGGAGTCGCGCTTCGCCGACCACGACGGCTTCCTCGCCGAGATCGCGGACAAGCGCGCCGAGATCAACGACGCCTTCTCGGGCCGCAAGCAGACGCTGCGGGACGCTCTCGCCCGCCGCGCCGAGCGCCTGGCCGAATCAGCGGGACGCTTCCTGGGGACGATCGCCCGCCGGGCGTCCACCCTGGACAGCCTCGACGCGGTCAACACCTACTTCGTCTCCGACCCCATGGCCGCCAAGGTCCGCCGTAGCGCCGACGCTCTGCGCGACCTGGGTGACCAAGTACGGGCCGAAGAGCTGGAGGGACGGCTGAAGGCCGCCCGCCAGGAGGCCGGGCGCGCGCTGCAGGACCGTGCCGAACTGTTCACGGACGGCGGCGACACGATCCGTCTGGGCGCGCACCGGTTCGCCGTGAACACCCAGCCTCCAGAGCTCACGCTCGTGCCGCACGCGGCCGGGGGAATGGCGTTCGCACTGACCGGCACCGACTACCGCTCGCCTGTCACCGACCCAGACTTCGCTGCCACACACCCGTACTGGGACCAGCTGCTCCCGTCCGAGAACGCCGATGTCTACCGGGCGGAGTACCTCGCCGCGCGGTTGCTGGTCGAGCACGGCGCCGAGGCTCTGACAGGTGCCGACCTTCCAGCTCTCGCCCGGGAGGCGGCCGAGGCCGCCTACGACGAGGGATACGAGCGCGGCGTCCACGACCAGGACGCAGCGGCCATTCTGAACGTGGTGCTGAGGCTGCGCGAGACGGCCGGGCTGCTGCGCTACCCGGCCGCTGCCCGGGCCGCTGCCCAGCTGTTCTGGGCCCACGGGACGACGGCTGAGGCACGTGAGGCGTGGGCGGGCGAGGCCGCGTCGCTGGTGCGGGCGCGGGAGATGTTCGGGACAGCACCGGCGCTGGAAGCGCTGCACACCGAGATTGCCGGTGCGGGAGCACTGACCGGCCTTGGCGCCGAGTACCTGGTCGAGGAACTGGCCTTGGGCGAATCTTTCGCGACAAGCCGAGCGGCCCGCACGCTGCTCGACAAGTTCCACCGGGCGGCGGGCTCGTCACCGTACGCCGAAGACGTACACGCTCGTCTCGCGGTAGGCGACTCGGCAGCCGCGCACCGGCTGGTCGAGGGCTGGCTCGTCTCGTACGCCGCCTCCTGCGGAGAGGCCGTCGACTCCGGTGACCTGGCCGAGGCCGTCGCGATCGAGATCTGCCCGGACCTTGCCCGATACGACGTGGACCAGGCGCTCAGCGCCCCGGCCGACGGCCTGCTGGGCACGCACCCGAGTATCGACCGGCGCACCCTGACCGTGCGGCTGGACGAATTCCTCGCCAGGACAGGCGATTTCGCCCAGCGGGTGGTCCCCGGCTTCCGCGCCTACCAGCACCGGAGAAGCAACCTCATCGCCACCGAGCGGACCCGACTGCGCCTGGACGAATACCGTCCGCGCGTCATGTCCTCGTTCGTACGCAACCGGCTCGTCGACGAGGTCTATCTGCCGCTCGTCGGCGACAACCTGGCCAAGCAAATCGGTGCCGCCGGGGACGGCAAGCGGACCGACAACAGTGGACTGCTGCTGCTCGTCTCGCCGCCCGGCTACGGCAAGACGACGCTCATGGAGTACGTCGCCGACCGCCTCGGCCTGCTCCTGGTGAAGGTCGACGGACCGGCCCTCGGCCACGGCGTCACCTCCCTGGATCCGGCCGATGCACCGGACACCACCGCCCGCCAGGAGATCGAGAAGATCAACTTCGCGCTGGCGGCAGGCAACAACGTCCTGCTGTACCTGGACGACATCCAGCACACCTCGCCGCAGCTGCTGCAGAAGTTCATCCCACTGTGCGATGCCACCCGCACCCTGGGCGGCCACGACCTGCGCGGCAAGCGCTTCGCTGTCTGCATGGCGGGCAACCCCTACACCGAGTCCGGGCAGCGCTTCCGCATCCCCGACATGCTCGCCAACCGCGCCGACGTGTGGAACCTCGGCGACGTCCTGACCGGCAAGGAGGACGTCTTCGCGCTCAGCTTCATCGAGAACGCCCTGACCTCCCACCCGGTCCTCGCTCCTCTCGCCGGACGGGACCGCGCCGACCTCGACGTGCTCGTCCGTCTCGCGGCCGAAGACCCCACCGCCCGCCGCGACCTGCTCGCGCACCCGTACGCACCCGCCGAGCTCGACCGGATCCTCGCTGTACTACGCCATCTGCTCACCGCGCGCGAGACGGTCCTCTCGGTCAACGAGGCGTACATCGCCTCCGCCGCCCAGTTCGACGCCACCCGCACCGAACCGCCTTTCCGGCTCCAGGGCTCGTACCGCAACATGAACAAGATCGCGGCGCGCGTATCCCCGGTCATGAACGACACCGAGCTGGCGGCAGTGATCGACGACCACTACACGGGCGAGGCGCAGACCCTCGCCGCCGGAGCCGAGGCCAATCTGCTCAAGCTGGCCGCGCTGCGCGGGACGATCACCGAGGAACAGGCTGCCCGCTGGGCCACCATCACCTCGGCATACAACCGGGCCCAGGCCATCGGTGGCTCCGGCGACGACGCCCTCGGCCGGGCGGTGGCCGCGCTCGGCCTGCTGGCTGATCGGGTCGCAGCCGTCGAAACCGCCATCACGCGGGCACGAAAGCCCGCCCCTGCTGAGCCGATCGCGACCGAAACGCGGGCCTGCCCGGAAGACGACCCGGACCAATGACCCGTAGCCTGCCGTAGGTGCGCCGGGAAGTCTGGTCGGCAACAGGACTTTTCATGCACTGGAGCCGCCCGATGCCGCATTCGCCGCCCCCACGCAGGACACATCACCGGTGGACCAGGTTCCTCCGCAGAGGCTCCCCCGCACCGGGCACTGTCGTCGTACGGCTGCGAGGCCAGATCGACTCGCGCACCGTCAACGGAGCCCGCACCCGTTCCAGGGCCCAGTCCGGCACGTGAGAGACGAGCGGATCCCGGGGCTGTTGAGCCCTGGCAATGGACCTTTGCATTGTGCAATGATGCGTGCGGGGGGCTGGTTGAGGGTCGGCCCCTGGACGGGAGCGGGCACTGGCACGGTGACGCAGCTTGAGTCCACGTGACTGACCGTCACCGGCCTCCCCTGTTTGTGGAGTGTGAAGGCGGCCGCCGATCGGCGACATGCATTTCGGGTCGAGCCGCGCGGTGGCACGCTGATCTAGCCCCGAGCGGCGAAGCATCCGTCCAGCCGAGCGGATACAAACCTGCTCCCTCATCAGGAACCAGCGGTTCACCGCCCGCCTCGCTGAACGCCGTCAGCGCCCCGACCCGGCCGGCGAGGGGGGCTGGATCATGGTCCGCTACGCCACCGCGCACCCGAGGGTCGCCCGCCGCCTCTGCTCGTACCTGGGGTTCCAGGTCGACGGCAGCCCGGACAGCTATCGGAAAGCCGGTGAAGAGATTCCTTTCGTGCGTTTTGACGAGGCCGGGTTCCACTGACGCAGATTCTTCGACTGTGTTGCGGCGAACAACCATGCTCGGGGCGAGATGACCGCGGCGTGTGACCAAGAACCGCGCTGCGGTTCACTGGCGATGTCACCTCACGTCGAACCCCCGGCGGGGCACATCCTTCCAACTGCCAGGCAGTTCCCGGTGCGGAACCGGAGCGGCGGGGCATGGCTGTTTCTGACAGAACCTGGTCATTGCAGACGGACCTGCCGGACGTGAGGATCGTGGCATGACCGCACCACGCAGAGTTGTCATCGCCGCTTTCCCGGGCGTCGAGCTGTTGGACGTCACCGGGCCGGCGGAGGTGTTCTCCATCGCTTCGCGTCTGCTGGGCCCCGACAAGCCCGGCTACCGGGTGGAGGTCGCGGCCGCAGCTGCCGGGGAGCTTGGGACCTCCGGCGGGATCCGGCTGGTGGCCGACGTGGCTCTGGAGGCGGTGGGCGACGGGGTGGACACTCTGCTGGTAGCGGGTGCGATGGACCTGTCGGCGGGCCGCGTCGAGCCGGTGGTGGACCTGGTCGTGGCTGATTGGCTCACTCGGGCTGCCCCGGGGGCACGCCGGGTGGCAGGGCTGTGCGCGGGCGCCCACCTGCTCGCAGCCGCCGGAATACTTGACGGTCTTCCGGCCACTACGCACTGGCTCACCGCCGAGCAGCTCGCCGCCGACCACCCGTCGGTTGCTGTCGACCCGGATCCGATCTTCGTCCGGGCCGGGAGGGTGTGGACGTGCGCAGGTGTCACCGCGGTCCTGGACCTGGCGCTGGCGATGGTCGCGGAGGACCACGGCCAGGCGCTGGCGCTGGACACGGCCCGTGCGATGGTCATGTACCTCAAACGCCCCGGCGGGCAGAGCCAGTTCAGCGTTCCCCTGTCTCTCCAGGCCCCGGCGGACGACCGGGTCGACGGCCTGCGCCTGTGGATCCAGGAGCATCTGGCCGAGGACCTGCCGGTCCAGGTCCTCGCCGACCGGCTGCACCTGAGCGTGCGGCACTTCTCACGGCTGTTCCGCCGTCGCACCGGCCGCACCCCCTCCGACTACCTGGAAGCCGTCCGGCTTGAGGCCGCGCGGCGCCTGCTGGAGGAGAGCGACCGCAGCCTGCCGGGCATCGCCGCCGACACCGGCCTCGGCTCCGTCGAGACCCTGCACCGCGTCTTCAGGAACCGGTTGGGCACCACTCCGGCCGAGTACCGACGCCGCTTCCGCTCGCCCGACGCGACCGCACCCCGGACCGCCTGAATCATCCTCACCACTACGGCAGGACGGCGCCCGCGCGGCGCCGCTTGTCCATCCCGCCCTGCCCACACCGCAACGGAGCCCTCATGTCACGCACCAAGGTCGTCGCAATCCCGGTCCTGGGCAAGCACGCCATCAACGCTTACCTGCTGCTGGGCCGCCGCCCGATCGTCGTCGACGCCGTCACCCCGGGCAGCGGACCCCTGATCCGCGACGCCGTCGCCCGCTACGGCATCGACCCCACCGATGTCAGGTTGATCGTCATCACCCACGGGCACATCGACCACTTCGGGTCCGCCGCCGAACTCCACCGCCTCACCGGCGCCCCCGTTGCCGGCCACATCGCCGACCTCCAGCCGTTCCGCACCGGCCGGGTCCGCGAGCCGTACCTGCCGACCGGCCCAATGGGCCGTCTGATGGACCGTAACCCCAAACTGCATGCCACCGCCGAACCCTTCGAGCCCGACGTCCTGGTCCGCGTGGAGACGAGCCTGCACGACTTCGGCGTCGACGCCCGCATCATGCCCACTCCCGGCCACACTGCCGGCTCGATTTCCGTCCTCACCGACGACGGCGACCTGGTGGCCGGCGACCTCGTCGCCAACTCCTTCATGGGCCTGATCCCCGGCCGCCCCGCCAACCCTCCCTTCCATGATGACCCTCAGCGCAACCTGGCCAGCCTGCGCGAGATGCTCGCACTCAACCCGACCAGGCTTCACGTCGGGCACGGCATCCCCCTTGATCCCGCGCGCGTCGGCACCTGGGCCGCGGCCGAGCAGCGTCGCCTGGACGCGCTGGAAGCCGCCGGCCGTCTGCGCGTGCGGGAGCAGAGCTCCGACCCGCACGCATGCTGAGTGCTGCCCCGCGGCTAGGACTTGTCCGGGCGATCATGTTCGGCGATTCACATCGTTATCAGCGATCTCTCCTGGGAAGCCGCTGGTCAACATAGGTTCACGACCATGGACAGCCCACAGCAGAACGCAATCAGCGAGCCCGAGGTCATCGGAGGCTTCCCGGAATCGCCCGCTCCGGACACCGCGGACGACGAAGCCCCATCAGTGCCCCGCACACCCCGGGTCAAGGCCTGGATATTGGGCGGGCTGGGAGGCGTCGTGGCGGCGTCGGTCGTGTGGGGTTCGGGGCTCTACGCATTGGGGCTTCCCGGCACACCCGACACGGTCGACTATCGCGTCGCAGACCAGCTGTGCGACAAGGCCCTCCTGCCGGGGCTGAGCACCCGGTTCGCCAAGGACACGGACTGGACGTCCTCGGTGACGAGGCACACCGCCATGGACACGGCGGACTGCTTCGGTGAGCTGCAGGCCAGCGGAAAGGGCCTGCACCGCGGCCGGCTTCAGCTCTCGGTCGTCCTGCACAAACAGACCGACCTGACAGCCGAGTTCGAGGCCATGAGGGCTGGCACCCGCAAGCGGTTCGCGGCGGGCGGGGGTGGGGGAAAGTCCGATGTGCACCGTGTGCCCGGCCTCGCGGACCATGCCTATCTGGTGACCAACGAATTCGGGAGCGGCTCCCACTGGATGCAACTGAATGTGCTCGACGGCGGAGCCGAGTTCACGCTGGCGTTGACCACCATGGCCAGGGGAGACGTTTCCCCGCCTCCCACCCCCAAGGAACTCGAACCACTCCTGATCGAGGACATGAAGGACGTCATGAGCAGCCTCAGCGCGAGCGGTTGAGCCCGCAGCCGAGACGGAGAGAGCAGATTCCCCCCAGCGTCTCGGGCCCGACGAGATCGCCCGGACATCGCTCAGCCCTGCCCGGCGCCCGGAGGCCCACCGTCTAGCGATCAGGAGCGCAGCGTCGGCCCCGTAGGCGGGAACACTCTTGTGCGGGTAGCTCTGGTCGAAGCGGTGCCGCTTCGTCGTCCTGCTCCTATGCCGCGGTGGCGCTGGCCCGATCGCTGTTGCGCAAGGGCTTCACCGCCGCGATGGCCTTCGAGATCGCTTCCACCAACCTCGTCGTCGAACTCGGCGTCATCCTGGCGCTGCTGATGGGCTGGCAGTTCACCGCGGCCGAGTTCTTCGGCGGCCTCATCATGATCATCGTCCTGGCTGTGCTTGCGCGACGCACTCCTACGCCAGGCGCGCGAGCAGGCCGAACGCGGAGTGGCAGGATCGATGGAAGGCCATGCCGCAATGGACATGTCCGTGCAGCGCGAGGCTCCTTCGCGCGCCCGACTTCGACGCAGTCGGGAGTGGAGGTATGCGCCACCGTTCCGGGCCTTCGTGCGGAAGGCCCGGAACAGCGTTGGCACTGTGCGGATCAGAGCCGGTCGAGGATGGCCTGCATCTGCTTCACCTCGGTGGACTGGTTCTTGATGACGTCGTCGGCGAGCTTCCTCGCCGCGGCGTCGCCGCCGTTTTTCTGCTCGTCCTTCGCCATGTCGATGGCCCCGTTGTGGTGGGCGATCATCAACTCGGCGAACTTGCGGTCGAAGTCCGTCCCCTTGGCGGCCATGAGATCCGACATGTCCTTCTCGGACATCATCCCGGGCATGGAGCCGCCGTGGTTCATGCCGCCGTGGTCCATGCCGGACGAAACCGGCTTGCCCCACGACGTGAGCCAGGACTGCATGGTCTTGATCTCGGGATCCTGAGCCTTCTCGATCTGCCCCGCCAGAGTCTTGATCTCCTGGTCTGACGCCCGGCCGTCAGCCAGCTCGGACATCTCCAGGGCCTGCTGGTGGTGGACGATCATCGACTGGGCGAACGCCACGTCCGCGTCGTTGGACGCGCCCGCGGCAGGTGACTTCGTCGACTCCTGAGTGGCGGCGGAGTTGTGGCCCTCATTCCCGGCGCCGGAGGTGTCGCTGCCGCCGCAGGCGGCGAGCAGCAGGGACGCGGCAGTGATGGCTCCCACCACCGCGACACCGCGGTGCAGGGGCATGCGGAAGGAACGCTTGTAGACGGTCATGTGCTGTGTACCTCTTTGGTCGATTCTGCGGATGGATGCGTCGTCGTCTCGGCGGGCAGCCCTCACGGGCCAGCCCGCACGGGAGGATCGGCCTATATCCGCAGGATCGACAGTTGCGCGAGGTCAGGTGGTCTGGGCGGAGGATCGGGGCGTACGAGCGTGAAGACCCGGGCGGCGAGATCGGCCGGCCAATCGCGCCGCGCGGTGAGCGCCGCGTACAGCAGAGAGGCCAGCGCCCAGGTGCCGAGCACCGCCATGCACAGCGACGCCATGTCCATAGCCAGACCCGGGTCGTGTGGCGCCGACACATCGTCGGCCAGCTCGGGGCCGTGGGCAGGGCTGCCTGCTGTGCTGAGCGATCCCCGATGGGCGTCACTGTCTCGCTCACCCTGCATTGATGCCGTGCCACCAGCGTGAGCGGCTGCCGCGTGAGTGGCGGACATGTCCGGGCCGGAGCCCCTGCTCGGGTGACCGACCGTATGCATGATGAACACGCCGAGTGCCAGCACGACGACGAGCAGGAGGCGCGCTGCGACGCCGACTGCTCGTGTGTACCGGTGCACCATGCTCCATACCTCCGCTGCCGACGATAGTTGAAGCGATGTGTAGTACGCCCCGCGAACTGATCCGGTTCAGTCAGTGGGCGTGGCCGTAGGGCGCGACCCGGTCCTCGCGACGCGATTGTCATTCGCGCTGTCGCGCAGCTGGCCGGCAACGGCAGCCGCCTGGGGGCGCGGCCGCAGTGGATTGCGGGGCGGACCGGCGAGCACGTTCAGGATCCGGGCTGCCTGGAAGGCGGAAGCGGCCAGGACCAAGGCGCTGATCAGGACGAGCATGGCCGTACCGGGTCCAGGGGCGCCGCGCAGTGCCTCGTAGAGGGCACCCGCCGCGCATACCGCGGTCACGGCGAGGCCCCAGAACCAGCGTCGTGCGCGCCGCACGACAGCAGCGGACATCAGTGCCCTTTGGGGTTGGCGATCCAGACCTGGATCGTGATGGCGGCGAGCGCGAGCAGCAGTACGACGGCCACGCCGACGGTGACCTTGCGCTCGCGCCACCTCCGCCTGGGACTGCGGTCCAGGAACGGCACGAGGAAGGTCAGTCCGAAGACGCCCAGGATGACCCATCCGATGGAGGCGACCCCGAACCATTCCTCCATCGGGAAGAACCACCAGAACATCCACAGCGGGCGGGTGATCTCGATCCCGTCGACGGGGGTCGGGCCGACCACGGGCGGCACCAGCACACCCAACAGCGACAGCGCGCCGAGCAGGACGAGCCCGAACGCGGCCACACGCTGCAGGTGGGTGGTGAACGGCTCGGCCGACTCGACGCCGGCCACCGGGATCTCGGGGTGGGAGGAGATCTTGTGTCGCTTGATCAGCAGGGCGTGCCATACGAACAGCAGCAGGATCAGGCCGGGGACGATCACCACATGGGCGTTGAACAGGCGCAGCAGGATGGACACGCGGTCGGTCAGCTCGTCGGTGAACCAGATGCCGGCCCCGCCGAGCAGTTCGGCCACGTCCAGGTTGTGGATCATGGCCTCGTAGCCCTCCTGGTCCCACTTCAGGACGGTGCCGGTGAACACCGCCAGGAACGTCAGCAGGAACATCGCCGCACCGACGACCCAGTTGCCCTCGCGCGGCTTCTTGTAGGAGGCGTGGAAGAACACGCGCAGCAGGTGGAGCAGCGCCAGGACGAACATCGCCTGCGCCGCCCAGTAGTGCAGGCCGCGGGCGAAGCTGCCCAGCCACACGTCGGTCACCAGGTCGCGTACGGACTGGTTCGCGTCCTCCGGGATGGGTGCGTAGAACTGCGTGATGTAGATCCCGGTGACGAGCAGGATGACGAACGCCACCGCGGTGATGCCGCCCAGGCTCCATGCCAGGTTGTTCGCGTGCTCGGGCACCGGATAGGTGAGCGCCTTGATGCCCATCCGTTCGTCGATCGCGTCGACGGCGCGATGGAACCACCCGCGGCGACCCGGTTGCGCCCCGGCCGGGGGCGTGGGGGTCGGTGAGGTCGAGGTCATTGTTTCCTGCCCTCTCCGTGTTCTTCCGCGGCGGCGCGGCGGCGCAGTTCGCGGATGCTGTGGCGGGGGCGCAGCCGCACCGACAGCCACAAGCCGGCCGCGATGGCGACGAGGGACAGCGCGAACAGGGCCGCGTCGGCCGCATCGGCGACACCGCGTGCCGGCCGGAATTCATCCAGCACCACACTCGTCCCGGTCTCGGTGCCCGTGACGAGCTGTCCGGCTTTCGGAGCGGACGGCAGCTTGCCGCCCAGCGACGCCAGAAGCAGCTTGCGGGTTTCTCGGAGGGCGGCTTCTTCGGCACCCGGACGTTCAACGGCCTTGAGGGCGTCGTTGACGAGTTTCAGGTCGACGCCCTCCTTGTGCGGCGCCATCAGGGCGTCTTCGATGCGCTCGGCCACGCGTGACTCGCCGGCGTCGTTGGCGATCAGGGCGATGGCCTGCTCGACCAACACCGCTGCCTCATCGCTCTCCTCGCCATGCGCCTGGGCCACGCCCGGCAGGAGCGCCAGGACGAGAACCGCGACCAGCAGCGTCCCAAGGCTCCTGGCAGCGGTGGCACGGAAACGCACACACGACCCGGACGAGTTCCTGCGCATGGTGATCGCCTTCCACGGCCCTCGAGGACGCTGCGCCGTTGTGACCGGCACGTGCCGAGTGTGGGACGACTGACAAGGATTCCCGGTTATTGACCCGCCGAGCTCTTGGGTTCGTTCACCCCGATGGACGTGCCACGGATACCGGCGCTCCCACCCCCGGTCACAACGGTGCTCGGGCCTGAGGCTGGAGCCACCGCGCGATGGAAGAGCGCCGCGGCGGCCAGGGTCAGGCCGGCCAGCCAGGCGAGGGCGATGAGCAGGGGGCCGGTTTCGTCGAAGCCGGGGGTGAGGGCGGCGTCGATGAGGACGCGGCCGGAGCCGTATCCGGGCAGCGCGTGGGCCCAGTCGGGTGGGGCGGAGCGGAGCATGGGGCTCTGCTCGATGCCCAGGTCGAGGAAGGGGACGAGGAAGGCGATCAGGATGCCGCCGACGCGTCCGAAGAGGGGGCCGAGCAGGACGCCGATGAGGCCGTAGGTGAGGGCGATGAGGATGCTGGCGGCGATGTAGCGGGGCCAGTTGCTGGCGTCGAAGACGGTGGCCGTGACCGCGAGCGAGGCCGCGGTGGCCACCAGCGCGCCCAGGGCGACGATGCTCAGGCGGGAGGCGAGCAGGGTGGCGGGGCGGAAGCCGGCCAGGGAAAGGCGCCGGTCGCCGCTGCGGGCGTCGAGGACGGTGAACAGGCCGACGAGGGCGGCCAGCGAGCCGATGGCGATGGGGGCCATGGTGCCGCCGTGGATGTCGGGCAGCCACGCCTGCTGGTCCAGCGTGCGGCTGTTCTCGCGTACGGTGAGGGTCGTGTTCTCCTGAGGTGTGGTGGCCACCGCCAGGAGGACGAAGACGACGGGGACCGCGACCAGCAGGGCCCACAGCACCCGGTTGCGGCCGGCTTCGCGCAGTCCCATCCGTACCCCGGCGGCCAGCTGGGCCCGCAGCGAGCCGGGCCGGGCACCTCGGCGTGCGTGACGGGTGCGGCTGATAACAGTGATCACATACCAGGCCGCGATGAGGGCGACTGCACTCCAGGCCAGGGCCCAGCCGAGATCGCCGAGGCGCCCGCTGTGGCCGGAGGGCAGGTCCACCATCCACAGCGTGACGAAGTGGGTGGGCAGCACGCGGGTCAGGGCTCGGTCGGTGGCGCCGAGGACCGGGCCGAAGAAGACATCCAGGATCCATATGAACAGCACCAGAACGGTGCCGTTGACCGGGTTGGCGACGAGGGCACCGATAACGGCGCCGATTGCCAGGTAGATCACCGCGTACATCACCGTTCCGGCCGCCACCCGCCCCGGTGCATCGCCCAGTCCTGTGCGTGCGGCGAGCGCGACCAGGGCCGCGACGGCGGCGAGCAGCGCCAGGGTCAGGCCGGTTGCCATGCGGGCGGCCACGAGCCGGGCTGGGGCGAGCCCGGCCAGGACGAGGCGGCGGTCGGCGGCGCGGGCGGCGCGCAGCTGGAAGTACATGGCGATGGCGGCGATGAAACCGGCGGCCCAGCCGGCGGTGGCGGTCTGCACCGCGGGCCCGCCCGGTCCTCCCAGTAGCTCGGCGGTGTCGGCCAAGGGGCGGGAGGCCACCACGACGAACGCCACCGGCACCAGCACGAGCACCAGCAGATTCACCGGGGTGCGTACGGCGTCGGTGAGAAAGCGCCGGGTCAGCAGCACGGTCATCGCGGCACCGCCCGTCCGTCGCGGAGCTGGACGATGCGGTCGAAGCGCTCCTCGTCGGTGACGAAGTGACTGATGATCAGCACTGACCGTCCCGCCTGGCGGCGCTCGGCGACCAGGTCCCAGAACTTCAGGTACGTATCGAAGTCGAAGCCGGCGTAGGGCTCGTCCAGCAGCAGTACCTCGGGGTCGGCAAGCAGCGCCAGGCCCAGGTTCAGCTTGGACAGCGTCCCGCCGGAGAGCCGGTCGGCGCGGGTGGTGGCGTAGCGGTCGAAGCCGAGCTGGGTGTAGATGCGGCCGCGGGAGGCGCGCTCGGTGTCGTCGGTCAGGCCGTAGGCGCGGCCGAACAGCTCGAAGTGCTCGTCGCAGGTGAGGCGTTCGTAGACGACGGGCTCCTGCGGGCAGTAGCCGATCCGCCCGTCGCGCGTGATGGTGCCGGTGTCGGCGGCCAGGTCCCCGACCAGGATCTTCATCAGGGTGCTCTTGCCGGAGCCGTTCTCCCCGACCAGGCCGACCACCTCGCCCGCCGCCAGTTCCAGGTCCACACCGCGCAGCACCGGCGTGCGGCGCTGGGCCGGCCATATGCCGCGCCGGTACTCCTTGGTGACCCCGGACGCCTGAAGCACCACGTTTGGGGCGGTCGCCGGAGCGACCGGGCCGACGGTGGCGGAACTGGCCTTGGCCTGCGGTGGCTTGGCCACGTTGCTGGTCATCGTGTCCTCCGGGCCGTATGCCGCACCCGGCCGGGTGCGTTGCGCAGGGTGTCGGCGACGGCCCAGGTCAGGGCAGCGGCGATGGCGGTGGCGCCCCACAGGCCCCAGGCCGCCGCCGGGGCGTCGTCGACCAGGAGCGCGGGCAGGGAGAGCACACCGGCAATCGGCAAAGTCTGGGCGGCCCCCCGGGAAGGTCCGTGCCGACGGTGCACTTGGGCGGCGCAGACCGCGACGGTCACAAGGCCGACGGCGATCAGAAGCCAGGTCAGCGCCGTCATCGCGCTCACCTCCGCGTCGAGGGCTGCTCCGGCCCGCTGGCTCGGCCGGGGGCCTGGCCGTGCGGGCGTGTCCGGTGGCTCAGCTTCGGCCAGAACGCCGGTGTGAGTGCGGCGTAGGCGGTCCACTGCTCACCGAAGCGGGCGGCGACCTCGCGTTCTTCGCTACGGGCCAGGCGCAGATACACGTACACCAGCACCGGGAACATGATCAAGGTCGGGATGGTCGGCCACTGCAGCAGGAACCCGATCATGATGAGCAGAAAGCCGTCGTACTGCGGGTGACGCACCCAGGCGTACGGGCCGGTGGTGGCGAGTTCGTCGTGCTGGGCGGCGGCATGGAGGTGCTTCCAGGCGGTGGCGATCAGCCAGAACCCGGTGCCGATGGCGACGTAGCTGGCCAGGTGGAAGGGGCTGAGGTGCGGGTCGCCCTGCCAGTTGGTCAGGTCGTTCCACAGGTGGCCGCCGGCGTGGGTGTCCTTCAGCAGCGGGAAGCTGGAGCCGAGCCAGCTGCCCAGTAGGTAGACGGTCAGCGGGATGCCGTACATCTCGGTGAACAGCGCGACCAGGAACGCGCTGTAGGCGCCCATCGCGCGCCAGTCCCGCTTGGACTTGGGGTGGAAGAAGCTGGCCGCGAACACCACGAAGAGCAGGGTGTTGAGGACCACCAGGGGCCACAGGCCGTATGCGGCGTCAGTCATGACGTCCTCCCACGGGACTGGTCGGGTCTGCAGCGGTTATGCGCTGTCCCCGGGCAATGCTGCTCATGCGGCGCTGGTAGGCGGCGGCGTCGACCCGGTGGTGAAGGCGCAGGCCCACCAGCCGCCGTTCCGCTTCCTCCAGTGCGGCGCGCCGTCCGCGCGGGCGGGCCGGCGGTGGTGGGGCGGCTCGTCGGGGGTGATCAGGCGGGTGATGCCGTAGACGATGCCCGCCAGGCGCAGCTCCCCGACCCGACCAGCGAGGGACACAACAGCCATGGCACTCACCCCCCTGCCCGGGCCTCGGCGGTCAGGGCCGTCCCGGCCCGGTGGGGTGGTCGTGCTTCTGCAGCGAGTCCTCATCCCGGTCGCCGCGGTGCTGATCGTGGCCGCCGTGCATGTCCTGGCCGTGCCTGCCGCGCATCATGAAGAACATCATCAGCGGGCAGGCCGCCACGAGGGCGAGCCAGAGAAGGCTTTGCAGCGACGCGCCGACGATCAGGGCGCCGACCACGACGATCGCAGCGGCAAGGGCGTACATGCCGTAGTTGCGCTTGTTGTCGTTCATACGGACCTCCTTCAACGGAGCGCGGCGGTGTTCAGGATTTGGTGAGCGGGCCGGCGTGCAGCACAGTCAGGCGGCGCCGGAACTCCTCTTCGTCGATCTCCCCACGGGCCAGCCGGTCACGGAGGATGTCTTCCGGTGTGGGCGTGGTGGGGGTGTGCGTGTGTTCGTGTTGGTGCGGGTGGTTCAGAGCGCGGAACAGCAGCACCGCGACGGTGATGATCAGCGCCCAGAAAAGGATCATGCCGGCCGACATTGCGAACCAGCCCCACCCGCCGACGTCGTGGTCGTACCAGAACATCATCGCCACTCTCCTGCCTTGGCGGGGTACCCAGCGGGGCACCCGGGTGGTTCTTGCTTTCCACCTGCATCGTGCCTCCGGGAGTGTGCCGCGGTCAGGGGCCGGATGGTCCAGGACCCTGGGCCTTCAGCCCCTACCCGGCAGGGGTAGACGCGCGCAGGCTGGAGATTGCGAACCCGCCTAGGGAGGCAGCAGCTCATGAGTGCCCTCGACGTCGTTGTGATCCTGGCCGCCGCGATGCTCATTGCGGGTCTGGGCTGGTTCTTCTTCGGGCCGCGCCGGGCCGGTTCCGCCCGGATTGAGGGCGGGGTGCAGCGGGTGGAGGTGACGGTGCGGGGCGGCTACAGCCCCGACCTGATCAAGGTCCGTCAGGGCACGCCGGTGGAGCTGGTCTTCGACCGGCAGGAGGCCGGCGAGTGCACGTCCCGCGTGGTTTTCCCCGACCTCAAGATCGGCGCGGGCCTGCCCGCCCACACGCGAACCACCGTGCGGCTCAGCCCGGACCGGCCGGGTTCCTTCGGCTTCGCCTGCGGCATGAACATGATCCACGGCACGCTGCTCGTCGAACCCGCGGAAGGCACCGCACCGCCCACTCCGAACGCCCACGGCACCACGTCCGCAACTCCAGCCGCCCCTGTTGCTTCGGCCGGCGGGCCGCCGACAGGTGAGGGACGGACGGCGGCCGAGGCGGAGGCGGCGGACGCCGCCGAGCGGCAGGGCGAGATCAAGGACCTCACCCACAGGGTGCTGCTCGGTGCGGTGCTGACCGCACCGGTGCTGTTCGCTGTGATGGCGCACGAACTCTTCGGCGCCGACTGGGTCCCGGGCTGGATGCTCAACCCCTGGCTACAGCTGGCTCTGATCACCCCGGTGATGTTCTACACCGGCTGGCCGATCCATGTGACGGGCTGGCTGACCCTGCGCCACCGCGCCGCCGACATGAACTCCCTGATCACGCTGGGCACGAGTGCCGCCTACGGCTACAGCCTGCTGGTCACCCTCGCCCCCGGCCTGCTGCCGGAAGACGTACGCGAGGTCTACTTCGAAGCCGTCGGCGTCATCCTCACCCTGATCCTGCTCGGCCGTCTGCTGGAGGCCCGCGCGAAGGCCGGCACCGGCGAGGCGATCCGGGCCTTGCTCGGCCTGCAGGCCCGCACCGCCCGTGTCATACGGGACGGCACCGAAACAGAGATCCCAATAGAGGACGTGGCCGTCGGGGACGAGATCGTCATCCGGCCCGGGGAGAAGATCCCCGTCGATGCGGACGTTCTCTCCGGCTCGTCCGCGGTGGACGAGTCGATGGTCACCGGTGAGCCGATGCCGGTCACCAAGCACACCGGGGACACGGTCATCGGCGCCACCGTCAACGGCACCGGCTCCCTGCGGGTACGGGCAGCCAAGGTCGGCTCGGACACGATGCTCGCCCAGATCATCCGCATGGTTCAGCAGGCGCAGGCGTCCAAGGCCCCCATCCAGCGGCTCGCCGACGCGGTGTCGGCGTACTTCGTGCCCGCGGTCATCGCCATCGCGATCGGCACCTTCGCACTGTGGTTCACCCTCGGGCCGTCGCCCGCACTGACCCTGTCCCTGGTCTCCGCAGTCGCCGTACTGATCATCGCCTGCCCGTGCGCGCTGGGACTGGCCACCCCTTTGTCCGTCATGGTCGGTACCGGCAAGGGCGCCCAGGCCGGCATCCTCATCCGCTCCGCCGAGGCCCTGGAGACCGCGCACAAGCTGGACACCGTAGTGCTGGACAAGACCGGCACCGTCACCGAGGGCAAACCGGTTCTGACCGACGTCCACACAGCCGACGGCCTCGACGAGGGACAACTGCTGCGGCTGGTGGCGGCGGCCGAGGCCGACAGTGAACACCCGCTCGCGCAGGCCATTGTCACCGGCGTCCGCGAGCGCGGACTGGCGTGGCAGGCCGCGACCGGCTTCGACTCGGTCACCGGCAAGGGCGTCCAGGCCACCGTCGACGGGCACGCCGTCCTGGTCGGCACCGCCCGGCTGCTGGGCGACGTCGGTATCGACACCACCACCCTGGCCCCCGTGGCGGCCGGCTTCTCGGCCGCAGGCAAGACACCCGTCCTCGCTGCGGTCGACGGCCGGCCCGCCGGCGTGCTCGCCGTTGCGGACACCGTCAAGGCCGACTCCGCCGCCGCCATCGCCGCGCTGCAACGCCTCGGCGTCGACGTCGTCATGCTCACCGGCGACAACGCCCGCACCGCCGCCGCCATCGCCGCCCAGGTCGGCATCACCCGAGTCCTGGCCGAGGTACTGCCCGAACACAAGGCCGACGAGATCCGCCGCCTGCAGGGCGAAGGCCGCACCGTCGGCATGGTCGGCGACGGCATCAACGACGCCCCCGCCCTGGCCGCCGCCGACGTCGGCCTGGCCATCGGCACCGGCACCGACGTAGCCATCGAAGCCGCCGACATCACCCTCATCTCCGGCTCGCTGAGCGGGGTCGTCACCGCGATCCGGCTGTCGCGCGCCACCATGCGAAACATCCGGCAGAACCTGTTCTTCGCCCTGGTCTACAACGCCGTCGGCGTTCCCCTCGCCGCAGGCGCCCTCTACCCCCTTTGGGGCATCCGCCTCAGCCCGATCATCGCCGCCGCAGCCATGGCACTCAGCTCCCTGTCCGTCGTCACCAACGCCTCCCGGCTCCGTCGCTGGCACACGTCCCCGCTGCCGGACGCCCCTCCAGCCAACGTCCGGCCCAGCGTCGAATCCGCTACCGACCGTTCCCCGGCCGGCCGCACGGCGGCCACCGAACACCACCACCCAGCACCGCACGACCATGCCCACAAGCAGCACGCTGACGGCGACGCGGCCACGGACCCCGTCTGCGGCATGAGCATCGAGAAGGCGTCCGCAGCGGAGACGCGGAACACCGCCACAGGCACCTACTACTTCTGCTCCACCCACTGCGCCGCCGCATTCGACGCCGACCCCGGCCGCTACACCGCTCCCTCGTCAGGCCGCACGCACGAAGGAGGCGAACAGCGGTGACCACCACCCCCGCCCCTCACCGCCACGTCCACGGACTGCATATCCAGGCACCGGGATACGCCGACCACAAGGCCGATCACCTCGCACGCCTGCACAAGATGACGTGCGCGGTCACCAGCCAGCATGGTCGGCAATACGCCCTTCCTGTGGTCGGCGAACCGTTCACCCCGTCGGGCGCGGCTTCTGGGCCAAGCTCGAAGACGCCAACCCCGGCGGGACCAAGGACCGTCCGGCGCTCCGCATGGTCGCCGCGGCACGCAGCCGCGGTGCCCTCGCGGCGGGCGCGCCCGTCATCGAGTCCACCCGACGGTCGGCGCTCCGGCCATGAAGGATGTGACGGTAGTCGGCGGCCGGGTATCGCCTGGCCGCGCGTGCTATTCGGGCGCGAAGAGTTGGAAGAACGTCGGGAAGGTGCCGAGGACGCCGAGCCCGATCAGCGCCAGTGCCACCGTCAGGGCGCGGCTGGTCTCGTGCTCCTTGTTCCTGAGCACCAGGTGGAGAATCACCCAGGACACCAGCCAGACGGCCACCGCCATGAGGGTCTTGCCGGACAGCGGACCGACCCGGTCGTTCCACTGCAGCCAGTCCGCCACGTCCTTGATGGCCTCGGCCAGGGTGGTGAACAGACCCAGGGCCACGGCACCGACGCCGGCGGCGATGATGGCGGCCGAGATCGGCCCTTCCGGCCGATCGCCGCCCGTCGTGCCGACTCCCGTTGCCGGGGCCGGTGCGGGCTGTTGCTCGTCGGCGTGTTGCGGATGTTCCTCGTGCTGGTTCATCGCATTCACTTCCTCTCCGGTCTACTCGACCGGTGCGACCTTGGTGATGAAGGCGCCGAACGCCCCGGCGATGGCGGCGAAGGCGAAGGCGAGCACGAACAGCAGGATGGTGGTGCGCCGTACCCGCTCGTGACGGATGAGGGTGCTGCCGTAGTAGAGGACGATGAAGGCGACAGCGGTGGCCAGGATCGGACTGATCCAGGCGATGTGTTCCTTCCACTCCATGGCGAACTCGTGCCAGTCGGCGGTCTCCGGATCGGCCAGCAGTTGCGACTTGGGGCTGTCCGGGCCCTTCTCCCGGTACCAGGGGTAGACGACCCAGGTGCCGGTGATCACCGTCCCCCAGGCGGCCACCGCCATCGTCGTGACCCCGATCTTCAGCCGCCGCATTCGCTCGACGACGCCTGTGCCGGTGACCAGCGCCGTTCGCAACCCGTACAGGTCGGCCAGCCCGCCGGCGAACCCCAGCAGGAACACCGCTCCCAGCACCATGCCGTGGATCAGTCCCCACATCTCGCGGTCCGTGAAGCTCATCGCTCACCACCCTGTGATTGGCCGTGAATTACTTCGACTGGCCGAAAAGGTAGGGAGCGGCAGTGTTGCTCGGCAGGGGCCGAACGGCCCACTGCCGTGGCTCCGAACGGCCCCTGTGCGTGGGGTGCGCCGGCCGCGTCGGGCCGCGGTGGCCCTCGTCGGATGGACGGTGACGTCGTCGGTGGTGCCGTGGACGCAGAGGGGTTGGCCTTCGTGCGGCCTGGGGCGGCGTGAGCGGGTGCGGTCGGGGCGCGGGTCCTGCCGGAGCGTGTGGGGCTTGAGGGTTGACACAGGGAAAGTGTGAGTGGTCTATTACTCACATGGGTAGGACAAGTACGCGACAACTCTCCACCGCCGATGCCCGTCGCGCGGAGGTTCTGGCCACCGCCTCCCGGGTCTTCGCGGCGCGGGGCTACTACGGCACCTCCACCACCGAGGTCGCCAAGGGCGCGGGGATCTCGCAGTCGTATCTGTACCGGCTCTTCCCCGACAAGGAGGCGTTGTTCGTCGCCGTCGTTGAGGACTGCGGGCGGCTGATCCGGGAGCGCCTCGCCGAGGCGGTCGTCGAGGTGGGCAGTGCCGAGCCGGCGGATGTGCTGTATGCGATGGGGGATGCGTACGCACATCTCATCGCGGACCGGGACGACCTGCTCAGGGTGCTGATGCATGCGAACTGTGCGGCGAGCGAGCCCGCGATCAAGGTGGCCGTGCAGGGGATGTACGCACGGCTCGTCGAGTACGTGCGGTCGGCGTCCGGTGCGCCCGACGAGCTCATTCAGCGGTTCTTCGCCACCGGGTTCCTGTGCAATGTCGTTGTCTCCATCGGGGCGACGGACGTCGATGCGCCCTGGACCAGGACCCTGCTTGCGGGTGTCCGCCACTACTGAGCAGAACGAAGCCGCGTGCCCCGCGAGCGGCTTTTCCTTTCGGTCAATCAGTGAGTGATCGATCACTCTTTCTCTCGGAGGAGGCATGGCACCCGTGACGGAAGCACCGTCGGGCATACGACAGGGCCCCGCCCTCGCGGCCCTCGCGACCGCGCAGTTCCTGGTCGTGCTCAGCACCTCGATCGTGAATGTCGCGCTCCCCGCCCTCGCGGACGGCCTGACCATGTCACCCGCCGCGCTGTCCTGGGTCGTCAACGCCTACGTTCTCGCCTTCGGCGCACTCCTCCTGCTCGGCGGACGACTGGCCGACCTGCTCGGCAGGCGCCGGGTGTTCACCGTCGGCACGGCCGTCTTCGCGCTCGCCTCGCTCGCCGCAGGTCTCGCCCCGTCCGCCCCCGTCCTCATCGCGGCCCGCGCCGTCCAGGGCGCGGGCGCGGCACTCCTCGCGCCCGCCGCGCTCGCGCTCGTGCTCGGCGTCTTCCCGCCCGGACCCGGCCGGGGCAGGGCGCTCGGTGTGTGGGGTGCGGTCTCCGGGGCGGGCGGGGCGGCCGGGGTGCTGCTCAGTGGGGTGCTCACCGAGCTGTACGGCTGGCCCGCGGTGTTTCTTCTCCCCGTGCCCGTTGCCGCCCTTTCCCTCGCCGCGACGCTCGTTCTTGTCCCCGCCGACAAGCCCGCGGGAGGCGAGGTCGACACCCTGGGTGCCATCACGTCGACCGCCGGGCTGACCGCGCTCGTCTACGCCGTCACCGCCAAGAATCCCCTCGCGGGAGCCGTGGGCCTGGTGCTCCTCGCCGCGTTCGCCGTACGGCAGAAGCGGGCCAGGACTCCCCTCGTACCGCCGCGGCTGCTGCGTACGGGCAAGGTCACCGTCGCCAATGCCGCCATGACGCTGCTCGGCGCGGTCTGGGTCGGGCTGTTCTACTTCCTGCCGCTCTACCAGCAACAGGTTCTCGGTTACGGGCCGTTGGAGGCGGGGCTCACCCAACTCCCGCTCGCGCTGAGCGTCGTGGCCGGGTCGATGCTCGCCCCCAGGCTGTCCGCCCGTGCCGGGACGCCCGCGGCCCTCGCCGTCCTCACCCTCGGACTCGTATGGCTCTCCCGCGCGCCCGACGACGGAGCGTTCGCCGTCGATCTGCTCGGCCCCTCGCTCCTCATCGGCGCGGGGCTCGGAGCCGCGTTCGTACGGCTCACCGCCCTGTCCACCCACGACGTGCCGCCCGCCGACTCCGGTCTGGCCGGGGGCCTGATCAACACCACCCGCCAGCTCGGCGGAGCACTCGGCCTTGCCCTGATGACGGCCATCGCCCCGACAGCGGCCGGCCACAGCGCCGCATTCGTCACCGCCGCGGTCCTCGCCGCGCTCACCACCTGCACCACCTTCACCATCACCAGGAGGAAGCAGTCATGACCACCAAGCCGTACGTCTCCGGGCACTACACGCCCGTCGTCGACGAGATCACCGCGCACGAGCTGACCGTCCACGGAACCATCCCGCCCGAGCTGAGCGGCCGCTACTTCCGCAATGGTCACAACCCCAAGCCCGGCCACACACCCACCCACTGGTTCAAGGGCAGCGGCATGATCCACGGGCTGCGGCTGCGGGGCGGCCGCGCCGAGTGGTACCGCAACCGCTGGGTCCACACCCCCGCGCTCGCCGGTGTCCCCTATATGGGCGCCGACGGGATACCGAATCTCAAGGCCAGCGACGCCGCCACGCATGTCATCGAGCACGCGGGCCGGATCCTGGCGCTCCAGGAGGTGAACCTGCCCTACGAGATGACGCCCGAGCTGGACACCGTCGGCGCGTACGACTTCGGCGGCAGGCTGAAGACCGCGATGACCGCGCACCCCAAGACCGACCCGGTCACCGGCGAGCTGCACTTCTTCGGCTACGGGCCCTTCCCGCCGTATCTGACGTACTACGTCGCCGACGCCAAGGGCGACATCGTCCGCTCGGAGGTCGTCGACGGCGCGGGCCCCTCCCTGATGCACGACTTCGGCATCACGGCCGGGCATGTGATCTGGCTCGACCTCCCGGTCGTCTTCAACCCGGCCGAGCAGTCCGGGATCCCGTACCGATGGAGCGACACCTACACCCCGCGCATCGGCGTCATGCCGCGCACGGGGCCCGCCAGGGTGCGGTGGTTCGAGGTCGAGCCCGGTGCCCTGCTGCATGTGGCCAACGCGTACGAGGACGAGCGCGGCCGGATCGTGCTGAGCGGGCCGCGCTACGACCGCGGGGCCTGGGAGCAGACCTGGAAGTGGTGGATCGGTGCGCCCGGTTACGCGCCCCAGCCGATGGTCGGCGCGACCGGCCACCGCTGGGTCCTCGACCCGGCGACCGGTACCGCGAGCGAGGAGGCTGTCGACGACCTGGTGACCGAATTCCCCACCATCAACGAAGACATGACGGGTCTGCCGAACCGGTTCAGCTACTCCGTCGCCTTCCCCGGGCCGGACCTGAACGAGTACGCCATCGCCAAGCACGACCACACGACCGGCGTACGGGAGCTGGTGCCCATGGGCCGCGGCCGGATGCCCGGCGAGGCCGTGTTCGTGGCTGCCGAAGGCGGCACCCGCGAGGACGACGGCTATCTGCTCACCGTCGTCAGCGATCTGGACCGGGACGCCTCGCAGCTGCTGATCCTCGACGCCTCGGCTCCCGCCGGACGGCCCGTGGCCACGGTCGAGCTGCCGCGCCGGGTGCCGGCCGGGATCCATGGCTCCTGGATTGCCGACGCCGACATCGAGGCCACCAACGACACCGACAACCACACCGACATCAACACCGACATCAACACCGACATCAACACAGAGGACGGTGCGGCATGATCAACACGCGTCACGAGATCACGATCGCGGCCCCCGTCGAGAGCGTCTGGCGGCTGCACACCGACATCGCCGCCTGGCCGAGCTGGAACTCCGGAATCGACCTTGCCGCGCTCGAAGGCGAGCTGAAGGTGGGCGCGAGCTTCCGCTGGCTCACCCACGGCCTGGACATCACCTCGACGGTGACGGAGTTGGAACCGTGCCTGTCCATTGCCTGGGGCGGACCCGCAGCGGGCATCGACGGAACCCACCGCTGGACGTTTCAGCCGTGCGGCGGGGGGACGGAGACGCGGGTCGTCACCGAGGAGTCCTGGGCGGGGGCGCCGGTCGACGCGGACCCGGCCGGGATGCTCGCGGCCCTTGAGCAGTCCCTGGTCGCCTGGCTGGAGGAGCTCAAACGAACGGCGGAGCAGGAGCGGTAGACACACGTGCCGGCCGGCACCGGGGGACCGGTGCCGGCCGACGGACGTACGGGTCAGCCCGAAGTGGCCTTCGCCGCCCAGGCCCCCTGCTCCTGGACGACTGCTCCTGGACGACCAGCTGTGTTTCGCCCTGTACGCGGCTTCCGCGCCGTCACCGGGCAGTGCCGCCCGCTGCTGGAGGTGCTCGGGCTGACCGGGCACGTCGCCGCTCGCGCCCCCGCGGCCGGTGGCCGGTGCCCAGCTCGTTGGCCAATACACCGACCTTGACGCCGCCCGCACAGCGGCATAGCGTCTCGCCCGTGCCGCACTCCGATTCCCCCGCCCGCCCCGAAGCGGTACTGACCGCCCCCGGCGCGCCCTTCGCCGTCGTCCGCGGTGAGGACGGCGGGCTTGCCTACGTCGACGGGCCGCGCACCCTGCGGGAGTTCGTCGAGGCCACCTGGGCGTTCGGCGACCGGCCCTTTCTCGTGGCCGAGAGCCGGAGCCTGACCTACGGAGAGTTCTTCGCCGAGGCATGCGCGCTCGCGCGGCGGCTCGTCCACGGGTACGGGCTGCAACCCGGCGACCGGGCCGTCGTCGCCATGCGCAATCACCCCGAGTGGCAAGTCGCCTTCTGGGCCGCCCAGCTGGCGGGACTCGTGGCTGTGCCGCTCAATGCCTGGTGGACCGACGCCGAGTTCACGTACGCGCTCGACGACTGCATGCCCGCGGTGCTCCTCGTGGACGGGGAGCGGCTGCCGCGCGTCCGTGCCTGGGCGCTGCGCCACCGGGTCCCCGGGGTCGTCTTCCATGGCGCGGCGGCAGAAGGCTTCGAGGCATACGCGCCGGTGGCCGACCCCACCCTCGCGCCGCCCGAGGTCGAGGTGCGGGCCGAGGACGACGCCACCATCATCTATACGTCCGGGACGACCGGTCGGCCCAAGGGCGCCGTCGCCACCCAGCTCGCACAGGCCGGGGCCGCGCTCAATCCGCGGTACCACGCCGCCGCCGCGTCCCTCGCGCGCGGGGTGATGCCCGGGCAGGGTCCCGCGCCGGTGACGCTGATGACATTCCCGTTCTTCCATGTGGCCGCGTTCACCACGCTGTATTCGACGATGGCGGTCGGCGGGACCCTCGTACTGATGCGGAAGTGGGACGCCGAGCAGGCCCTCGCGCTCATCGAGCGGCACCGCGTCACGCACTATTCCGGGGTGCCGACCACCGCGCTCCAGCTGCTGGACGCGGCCGAGCGGGCCGGGTCGGAGCTGGAGACGCTCACGCATCTCAATACCGGGGGTGCCGCGGCCCCGCCCGGTCTCGTGGCCCGGCTGACGGCCCGCTACGGACACCGGATCGAGCCGCGCAACGGCTACGGACTCACCGAGACCAGCGGCGGCGTGCTCGCCAACTTCGGTACCGGATACCGCGAGAACCCGGGCAGCGTGGGACGGCCGACGCCCGCCACCGAGGTGCGCGTCGCCGGGCCGGGCGGGCAGCCGCTGCCCGAGGGCGAGGTCGGCGAACTGTGGCTGCGGGGACAGGCGTTGGTGCGCGGGTACTGGAACGACCCGGCCGCGACCGCCGCCGCCTTCCAGGACGGCTGGTTCAGAACCGGCGACCTGGCGACCGTCCGCGACGGGCGGGTCAGCATCGTCGACCGGCTCAAGGACATGGTCGTCCGGGGCGGCGAGAACGTGTACTGCGTCGAGGTCGAGGCGGTCCTGCACGACCACCCCGAGGTCGCCGACGCGGCCGTGCTCGGCGTACCGCACCCCGAGCTGGGCGAGGAGGTCGCGGCCGTCGTTCAGCTGCGTCCCGGGGCCGCGGTCACCGTGGACGGGCTGCGGGCGCATGTCGGCCGGACGCTCGCCGCCTTCAAGGTGCCGGCGCATGTCTTCGTACGGGACGAGCCGATGCCCCGGAATCCGACCGGGAAGATCCTCAAGCGGGAGCTGCGCGGGTTCCTGGGTGAGCAGCGGGTCAGGAACGGGTGATGCGCACCCGGTAGGTGCCGCCCTTCTCGCCGAGCACGGCGATGCGGACGCGGTTCTTGCGGTCGGTGAAGGTCTGGCCCGGCTGGTACGTCGCGTCCGACAGCTCCGCGTGCACATTGGGGCGGCGCGTACAGCCGCCGCTGTCCTGATTGCTGTCCAGGACCGTCACCGGTCCCTGCCCGGTGTCTATGTCGGACTTCACGCTGTAGATCAGTACGCCCGGCTCGCACACGGCCTCGTCGTTGCCCGCCCGGGTGCGCACCTCCACCGCGTACCCCGTGTCCTCGCCCAGCGGCACGATCGCCATCTTGGAGCCGCCGGAGGTGGCCAGCGGCGTCAGCGCGTACTCCGTCGTGCCGGCCGCGGACGCGCAGCGAATCTGGTCGGCGTCCAGCCAGCCCAGTTTCCACTTGTGCCAGCCGAGCAGGTCGTTATTGGCCCCCCAGTCCTCGGACATGATGTCCCAGTGGCCGACGGCGCCCCCGCCGTCGGCGGTGTAGAGGTCGGGAAGTCCGAAGACATGGCCGTTCTCATGGGGCAGAACGCGATAGCCCGTCTCGGCGTACGAGCCGGAGCCGTCGTCCTGACGGCTGTAGACGAAGGACGTGTTGGCCAGCGGCACGCCGTCCGCCATCGGTGCGTCGGTGTTGCCGGAGAAGGTGACGGACAGCACGGTGTCCAGCGCCGAGGGCCCGGCATTCGGGGTGACCAGTATGTTGACCAGGTCGTACGTGCTGAAATCCACGTCCGGGTCGGCCGCGGCCACGATGTCCTGGACCAGCTGGCGATAGCCCGGTTCATAGGGGGAGCCGCGGTCTATCCCGTACGCGGCGAACGGCATCGGCATCCGCAGCCAGTCGGTGATGGGGGCATGCGGACGGTAGGTGAGGCGTCCGTACGAACTGGTCCGGAACCACTTCGTGGTCTGCGGGAAGAACTCAGCGAGCCGGTCCAGCGCCCGCCCGGAACCCTGCGCGTCCGGGAAGTCGATCATCAGGTTGAGGGCGCGGACCTCGCCGGTCGAGTGTGAGTAGCCGGGCGGGGTCGGCATGCCCTCCGACATCTGGACGCCCAGCGAGGAGGGAATGCGGCACGGTCCGAGCGCCGATTCCTCGGCCGTGGCCACCGGGCCCGCGGAGGCGCGGGAGGGGGCGGGGAGCGTGGCGCTCGCCGTGGTGAGGGCTGCGAGTGCGAGGGAGGCGAGGGCGCCGAGGGCACGTATCCGGTGGCGCGTCGGCTTCATGCAAACGCCCTTCGGCTCCGCGGCAGCAGGCCGGACCCTCACTGCACTCGGTGCGATCAGCCTGTGACGGGTGGTGGCGGGACGCGCGCCGGGCTGGTCCGATCGTGGGTATTTCCCGCGAGGAATGTGTGACGCAGGTCACATTGGAAGCCGGAAATAACCGGGGACCGCTTCCCCGTTTGACATTGCGTCCCCACGAAACGGGGAAACGATCCCCGCTTACGTAGAGATACCGAGCAGACGCGAAAGGGAGTGGAGCCGTGAGCCCCGCCGCCGACACCGAAGCGCGCCGCACGACCCGGCCGCGGGCCGACGCCCTGCGGAACCGGGAGCGGATCGTGACGGCGGCGCGCGAGACCTTCGTGGAGTTCGGACCGGACGTCCCGCTCGACGAGATCGCCCGCCGCGCCGGCGTCGGCAACGCCACGCTCTACCGCCACTTCCCGGACCGGGAAACCCTCATCCACGAGGTGGTCCTGTTCGTCCTCGCGCGCACGGCGCAGCGGGCGCACGAGGCCGCCGCCGAGGAGACGGACGCGTTCGAGGCGCTGCGGCGCTTCACCCATGCGGCCGCCGACGAACGGATCGGGGCGCTGTGCCCGCTGCTCTCGGGCGCCTTCGACGATTCCTTTCCCGATCTCACCCGTGAGCGCGCACGCCTTGAGGAGGCCGTCGAGGGTCTCTTCGCCCGCGCCCATGAGCAGGGCCGTCTCCGCCCCGACGTGGCCGTCGGGGATCTGCTCGTCGCCCTCCCCCAGCTCACCCGGCCGCTGCCGGGCACCGCGTGCCTGGACTTCGACCGGTTCGTCCATCGCCATCTGGCGCTGTTCCTGGACGGGCTCGAAGCGCCGGCCCGCTCCGAACTGCCGGGCACGGCGGTGACTTTGGAGGACTTGCGTACCGATTAATTCAGTTGGCTTCCCAGGTCCTCCGTACAACTGTTGACCAAGACTCCTGACTACGCCTCTCTGACCACGTCCGTTGTGACCCCTCCGTACCCCTAGGTGGCTACACCCATGTCAAAAACAGCCGGTATACCCGATATATCGCTTCCGGATCCCAGTCGCTGGAAAGCGCTGGTGTTCATCGCCCTGGCCCAGCTGATGGTGGTGCTCGACGCGACGATCGTGAACATCGCGCTCCCTACCGCCCAGCAGGACCTCGGCATTTCCGACGGCAACCGGCAGTGGGTCATCACCGCTTACGCCCTCGCCTTCGGTGGACTGCTGCTCTTCGGCGGGCGCATCGCCGACCTCTGGGGCCGTAAGCGGACCTTTGTGACCGGCCTGCTCGGCTTCGCCGCGGCATCCGCGCTCGGTGGCGCGGCCACCGGCGAGGCCATGCTGCTCGGCTCGCGTGCCCTGCAGGGTGCGTTCGGCGCACTGCTGGCGCCCGCCGCGCTCTCCCTGCTCGCCGTGATGTTCACCGACGCCAAGGAGCGCGCCAAGGCCTTCGGCATCTACGGTGCGATCGCCGGTGGTGGCGGCGCCGTCGGCCTGATCCTGGGCGGCTTCCTCACCGAGTACCTCAACTGGCGCTGGACCTTCTTCGTCAACATCCCCTTCGCGATCGTCGCCGCCGCGGGCGCGTACTTCGTGATCCGTGAGCCGGAGGGCGCGCGCAACCGCTCCTCGCTCGACATCCCCGGTGTCGTCCTGTCCACCCTCGGCCTGGTGGCGCTCGTCTACGGCTTCACCCGCGCCGAGTCGGCCGGCTGGTCCGACGGCCTGACGGTCGGCATGTTCATCGCGTCCGCGGTGCTGCTCGCCGGGTTCATCGTCACCGAGTCGAGGGTCAAGGCGCCGCTGCTGCCGCTGCGCGTCATCACCGAGCGCAATCGCGGCGGTGTCTACCTCTCGCTGGGCCTCGCCATCATCGCGATGTTCGGGCTCTTCCTCTTCCTGACCTTCTACCTCCAGGTCGTGAAGGGCTACTCCCCGGTCAAGACCGGCTTCGCCTTCCTGCCGATGATCGCGGGCATGATCACGGGCTCGACCCAGATCGGCGCCCGTCTGATGACCCGGGTTCCGCCGCGGCTGCTGATGGGCCCCGGCTTCCTGGTCGCCTCGGTCGGCATGCTGATGCTGACCCAGCTGGAGATCGGCAGCTCGTACGCGGGGCTGATCCTGCCGGCGCAGGTGCTGCTGGGTCTGGGCATGGGTACGGCGTTCATGCCGGCGATGTCTCTGGCCACGCACGGCGTGCGCCCGGAGGACGCCGGTGTCGCCTCCGCGATGGTGAACACCTCGCAGCAGGTCGGCGGCGCCATCGGTACGGCGCTGCTGAACACGATCGCGGCCTCCGCCACGACCGCGTACATCACCTCGCACGCGGCGGGCGCGGCCGACCCGAAGCTCCTCCAGCTCCAGGGCATGGTGCACGGCTTCTCGTCCGCGATCTGGTGGGCCGTCGGCATCCTCGTGGCGTCCGCCGCGATCGCGTTCACGCTGATCAACACCGGGCGCCCAGGGGCCGGTTCGGTCACCGCGGCGTCGGGTGACGGTGTCGAGGACGAGACCAAGGTTCCCGTCATCGCGCACTGAGCGGTACTGAGAGGTCATTGAGCGGACAGGGCCCTGCCCGGGGACGAACCCGGGCAGGGCCCTTCGCATGCCGTCTGTCGTTGTGTGTACGGCAGTTGTGCGGGTTCGGGTTCGGGTGCCCGTGCCGGTGCGGATGCCGGTGCGGGTGAGGGGTCAGCGCAGCCAGGGCAGGTCGGCGCCCGAGTCCGGCGGCTGTAGCCCCTCGGCCAGGATCCGCATGATCTCGCCCAGCTGATCCACCTGTTCGGGCGTGAGCCGGTCGAACATCGCCTGCCGTACGGCCTCGACATGTCCGGGCGCGGTCTTGCGAAGGATCTTGAAGCCCTCGTCCGTCAGGACTGCGTTCTGCCCGCGCTTGTCGGAGGGACAGTCCTCGCGGCAGACCCAGCCGTTTTTCTCCAGGCGTGCGATCGCGTGCGAGAGCCGGGATCGGGTGATCTTGGCGTCGATGGCCAGGTCGGTCATCCGCTTGCGGCGGCGCGGGGCCTGGGAGAGCTGGACGAGCAGGCCGTAGTAGATGTGCGGCATACCCGCATCCCGCTGCAACTGGCGGTCGAGGTGGTCCTCGAAGAGGGTGGTGGCATGCAGATAGGCGCGCCAGACGCGCTGTTCGTCCTCGGTGAGCCAACGCGGTTCGAGGCCGCCCCCGCCAGTGGATGCCGTGTTCATACATCCCACTCTACGACCACATTCTTGAAAGTTTAACTAACTGGAGTTACGGTGGGCTAGCTTGAAAGTTCAAGTAGGTCCATCAGGCCGGAAGCAATCCGGGAGCCGCTGCCATGAGTGCCACCCCAGTCGCCGAGCGCATGCCCGCCCTCTATCTCTCCCACGGCGCCCCGCCGCTCGCCGACGACGCCCTCTGGCCCGGCCAGCTCGCCGCCTGGTCGGCGTCGCTGCCGCGCCCCAGGGCGATCCTGATCGTCTCCGCCCACTGGGAGGAGGCCCCGCTCGCGCTCGGCGCGGTCGAGTCCGTACCGCTGGTCTACGACTTCTGGGGTTTTCCCGAGCACTACTACCGGGTGCGCTACGCCGCGCCCGGCGCGCCCGGACTCGCCGACTCGGTACGGAAGTTGCTGCGCGGTGCCGGTACTCCGGTACAGGACATCCCGGACCGTGGGCTCGACCACGGCGCGTACGTCCCGCTGGTGGAGATGTTCCCGGACGCCGACATTCCCGTACTGCAGATCTCCATGCCGACACTCGATCCGCAGAAGCTGATGGAGATCGGCCGAAGGCTCGCGCCGCTGAGGGACGAGGGCGTGCTGATCGTCGGCAGCGGATTCTTCACGCACAATCTGGCGGCCCTTCGCCACGGTGGGATCCCCGGCTGGTCGGTGGAGTTCGACGACTGGGGGCAGCGGGCACTCGCGGCGGCGGACGTGGACGCGCTGCTGGACTTCGAGAACAAGGCGCCGGCCGGGCGGCTGGCCCACCCGCGGACGGAGCACTTCGCGCCGCTGTTCGTCACCCTCGGGGTGTCCGAGGGTGAGCTCACGGGCGGGCGGAGCGTGATCGACGGCTTCTGGATGGGCCTGGCGAAGCGGTCCGTCCAGTTCGGCTGAGGCCGCCCGGGCCGTTCGGCTGGGGCAGCACGGCCCGTTCGGTCGGCTGGGCTCTCCGGGCCCCTGATCAGCCCTCGCCCAGCCTCTTCTCGTACCAGGCCACGTCCCAGTACCGGCCGAACTTCCTGCCGACCTCTTCGTACGTGCCGATGTGCCGGAATCCGAAGCGTGCGTGCAGCCGGGCCGACGCCTCGTTCGGCTGGGCGATCCCCGCGTATGCGCGGTGGATGTCCTCATCCTCCAGCGCCTCGAACAGCGCCTTGTAGAGGAGGGTGCCGATGCCCCGGCCCGCGGCCTCGGGGGCGCAGTAGACGCTGACCTCGACGGAAGTGGAGTACGCGGGCTTGGGGCGGAAGGCGCTGCTGGTCGCGTATCCAAGAAGTAGGGCAGAACGGACATCCCGAGCAACCAAAAGGCGGTGGGGGCCGTCTTCAGGGTGGGAGCGCAGCCACGGGCGGCGCTGCTCGGCCGTGAAGGCGGACGTGTCGAAGGTGACGGCCGTTTCACGCACGTAGTGGTTGTAGAGCTCTGTGAGGGCTTCGAGATCTTCCTCGGCGCCCGCCCTGACCTGCACCTCTGAGTGATCCTGCGGCACGCGTCCTCCCTCGTGGCCGGACAGGGTACTGCAAGATCACGAAAATCGATTCACGCCATGGGAATTCTGTCCGGTTTCCAGTCGTTGTTTCCATCGGATGCAGGGCACCCGCAAGGGTGTCGCGACCTACTCAGCAAGGGAGCTCGCATGGCAACCCGTGCCGTTGCCCGTCGTCAGTCCGATTCCAGTGGGACCGGCAGGGCAAGCAGCGTTCGCGCCGTGGGCGGGGAGATCGCCGACCGCGACCTGGTCGGCATGTACCTCGATGAGATCGCGCGTACGCCGCTACTCGATGCCGCCAAGGAAGTCGAGCTGTCCCAGACCATCGAGGCGGGTGTGTACGCCCGGCAGATCCTCGACAAAGAGGTCGAGAGCGATGCGGGCGGTGCCACGCGTGAGGAGCTCGAGGCGCTGGTCACCCAGGGCGAACGCGCCAAGGACGTCTTCATCCGCTCCAACCTCCGGCTCGTGGTGGCCGTGGCGCGGCGCTATCCGCGCAGCGGGCTGCCCCTCCTCGACCTGATCCAGGAAGGCAATGCGGGCCTGGTGCGCGCGGTCGAGAAGTTCGACTACGCCAAGGGCTTCAAGTTCTCCACGTATGCCACGTGGTGGATCCGCCAGGCGATCACCCGCTCCATAGCCGACCAGTCCCGGACCATCCGGCTCCCTGTCCACCTGGTGGAGGAACTCGGACGCATCCGACGTGTCCAGCGCGAGTTCAACAGGGAAAACGGCCGCGAGCCGGAGCCTGAGGAGGTCGCCAAGGAGCTTGGCTCGACGCCCGAGCGCGTCATTGACGTGCTCGACTGGGCGCGCGACCCCGTCAGTCTGAACATGTCGGTGGACGACGCGGGCGAGACGCAGTTCGGCGATCTGCTCGAAGACACGTCGGCCATCTCGCCCGAGCAGTCGGTGCTGTCGCTGCTGCGCAGCGAGGGGCTCGAGGACCTGATCGGCAAGCTCGACAACCGTACGGCTTCGATCATCCGCATGCGGTACGGCATCGAGGACGGCCGGGAGCGCACGCTGACGGAGGTCGGCAAGCAGCACGGCCTGACGCGTGAGCGGATCCGGCAGATCGAGAAGCACGCGCTGCTGGAGCTCAAGCGGATGGCGCGGGACACGGGCTTCGACGCGGCGGCGTAACGCCCCGCGAGAGGCCCCCTGAAGCGGACCCCAGTACCCTCCCCCCCCGGTGCTGGGGTCCTTCCCTGTCCGGACCGACTGCCGGCCCGGACCGGCTGTCAGTGGGCTGCCGGAACCGAGCCCCCGGCCGACCGGGTCAGGCGCGCGCCCAGGTCCGTCATGTACTCCGCCAGAGGGCGCGGGCCGTGCACCGTGAACTCGCAGTCCACCAGCGCCAGTCGGAGCGCCAGCCACTCCAGCGAGTCCGCCGCCCTCGTCCGCAGGCGGCAGGTCTCCTCGCCCGTCGCCACGGGCGCGCCCAGCGTGTCCGGCAGGCGTGCTGCGACGAACGACGCAGGCGCCTCGAAGCTCACGTCGATGTCGAGCTCGGGCTGCCGGGACATGGTGTGCCCCAGGAGTTCCGCCGCGCTGCCGGTCGGCAACTCCCGCGGCACGAAGCGGGCCCCCGTGGCGCATGGCTCCGAGATCCGGTCGACACGGAACGTACGCCAGTCCTCGCGCCCGACGTCGTACGCGACGAGATACCACCGGCGGCCCGTCGACACGAGGCGATACGGCTCGGTCTGCCGTTTGGTCTCCGTCCCGTCGCCCGCGCGGTAGCCGAAGCGCAGGCGTTCGCGCCCTGTCGCCGCCCCCGCGATGACCGTCAGCGTGTGCGGGTCGATCGTCGCGCCGTCGCCGCGGGTGAGCGGAATCGTCGCCGCCTGCAGGGTGGTGACCCGGTGCCGCAGCCGGGACGGCAGCACCTGTTCCAGTTTGGCGAGGGCCCGCACGGAGGCTTCCTCGATACCTTCGATGGCATGGCCGGCGCCCGCCCGCAGGCCGACCGCGATCGCGACGGCCTCCTCGTCGTCGAGGAGCAGTGGCGGCATCGCGGCGCCCGCGACCAGGCGGTAGCCGCCGATCGCCCCCATGGTCGCCTCGACCGGGTAGCCCAGGTCGCGCAGCCGGTCGATGTCGCGGCGGATGGTGCGCGGGCTCACTTCGAGCCGCTCGGCCAGCTCGCTGCCCGGCCACTCGCGCGGGGTCTGGAGGAGGGAGAGCAGATTGAGGAGTCGTGCCGGAGTATCCGTCATGTTTTCCAGGATGCCTCTTATCTAGGACATCACTTGACCTATATCCACTCTATGTTCTTCCCATGAGTTCACAGCCCGCCGTACCGGATACGGCTTCAGACCGTCGTCGCTGGATCGCTCTCGCGATCGTGATGACCGCGGCCTTCATGGACCTGGTCGACGTCACCATCGTCAATATCGCGATCCCGAGCATCGAGCGGGACCTCGAAGCGTCGTTCGGCGCGATCCAGTGGATCACTGCCGGATACGCGCTCGCTTTCGCCGCCGGTCTGATCACGGGTGGACGGCTCGGCGACATCTACGGCCGCAAGCGGCTCTTCCTGATCGGCATAACCGGCTTTACGCTCGCCTCCGCGCTCTGCGGATTCGCGGCGGACGAGAACATGCTGGTCGCCTCCCGCCTGCTCCAGGGCGCGACGGCCGCGATGATGGTGCCTCAGGTGCTCGCGATCATCCATGTCACCTTCCCGGCGCACGAACGGGGCAAGGTCTTCGGGATGTTCGGTGCGGTCATCGGACTCGGCGCCGTGTCCGGTCCGCTGCTCGGCGCGCTTCTGACCCAGTGGAACCTCTTCGGCCTGGAGTGGCGGCCGATCTTCCTGATCAACCTGCCCGTCGGTATCGCGGGCGTCATCCTGGGCCGCAAGTTCATCATTGAGTCCCGCGCGCCGAAGGCGCTCAAGCTCGACCTGGTCGGCGTCGCGCTGGTCACCTCCGGACTGCTGATGCTGATCTATCCGCTGACGCGCGGCCGTGAGCTGGGCTGGCCGCTTTGGGGTCATCTGTGCATGGCCGGCAGCCTGGTCGTCTTCGCCGTCTTCGTGGCGTACGAGAAGAGGAAGACCCGCAAGGACGGCTCGCCGCTGGTCGAGCTGTCGCTGTTCAAGGTGAAGAGCTTCGCCGCGGGCATCGCCGTGCAGCTCACGTTCGGCATCGCCTGCGGGATCTTCTTCCTGGTCTGGACGCTGTACATGCAGATAGGTCTTGGCTGGTCGCCGCTGCGCGCGGGGCTGACCGGGGTGCCGTTCTCCATCGCCGTGTCCACGGCGGCGGGGCTGTCCGTCCAGAAGCTGGTGCCGCGGTTCGGCCGCAAGGTTCTCCAGGCGGGCGCGCTGACGATGGCCACGGGTCTGGTCCTCTACATCTGGGAGGCCGGGCGGTACGGCACGGCGATCCACTCCTGGCAGATGGCGCTGCCGCTGGTGGTCATGGGCGCCGGGATGGGGCTGATCGTGGCGCCGCTGACGGACGCGGTCCTCTCGGACGTACCGCGCGAGCACTCGGGTTCGGCGTCCGGGCTGATCAACACGACGATGCAGACGGGCAACGCACTCGGGCTCGCTCTGGTGTCGGTCGTCTTCTTCGGGTCGATCGACGACCGGATGGCGCCGAGCACGGTCGGGAAGGCGTTCGGGGAGGCGTTCCAGAACTCGCTGTGGTGGGTCGTGGGGGTACTGGCCGTGATCTTCGTGGTGATGTTCGCGCTGCCGACGCGGCCGAAGCCGCACGTGGAGGGGGCCGGCGCGGAGCTTCCGGAGGAGCGGGAGGCGGAGCCTGCGCTCGCTCACTGAGGCGGCCGCAGAACCCGGAAGCTCTGGTACTCGGTACTCAGTACTCGGATACGGGGCCCGGCCCCGGAGGCGTGGATACGCCCCGGGCCGGGCCTCGCCGTTATCCGGCGCGACCGCAAGACGCTGGACCGGGCCGGGCTCGTCCGGCGTGTGACAGCGGGCTCGGCGCCGAGGACGCCGGGGAAATCGAGGCCGCGGGAACAGGCGTCGTACGCGCGTGAACCCGGCGCCGGATCGCGGCGAGGTCAGCGAACCCCCGCGCGCAGCTCCATCGCTTCGCGGGCGGTGCGCTCCGCGTTGTAGACCTCGCACATGTGGCGGCCGTCCGGCGTCGCAGTGTGCTCCACCTCCCACAGGCTCGTCTCGGTGCCGTCGAGCAGCAAGAACGCGTGCTCGTAGAGCGTGAAGCCCGCGTCCTTGCCCGCGACCTGGCACTGGCGGCCGAAGACCTGTGTGATGTGGTGGGCGAACGCGGCCCGCAGCAGGTTCGCGGTCTCCTGGCCCGGCCGGTCCGCGTTCTCCGCGCGGCGCAGCACGCGGCGAGCGTGGTCCGCGGAGTCCTCGGGGACGTACATCCTCGGGAGCGGGGTCGCGGGCGGCGCCATCAGGCTGGACAGGAGCTCCCAGTCGGCGTCCAGATCCCCGTCGAGCCCCGCGTCCGCGCCGCCCGCGTGGCCGCTCCCGTGCCCGGCGAAGCCCGGGAAACCGGCGGGCAGCCGGGAGGCGGCGAGACGGGCCTCCGACTCCTCTGTGTACAGCTCGTGCTGCTCGGAGCCGTCGCGTCCGGTGTTGTGCACCAGCTCCCACAGAACGAGGGAACTGCCGTCGCTGAGGAGATAGGCGTGCCGGTAGGTCGCGCGGTGCAGCGCGGCGCTGTGATGAGAGGAGTGCAGCGAACTGGCGTGCGCCAGCACCGAATCGAGCCGTTCGACCGTCGAGTCGGGCAGGTCGAACGAGTTGAGCGCCCGCCCCAGGAGTCGCTCGAGGTGCGTCTCGGTTGTCTCGTACGGATCGTTCAAGATGGGTCTCCAGGCCGTCGCCGCAAGTCACTTGGTGGTTGCTAAACGTAGTCCCTGGGTCTGACAACGCGTCCGGGATTCAGGAAAACGAAGGGGAACTGGGCGAAGTTCCCCTGCTTTTGAGCAACTTGGTTGTCCTCTACGTCAGTCGATGTCGTACAGGTCCCGGTACGAGGGGAAGACTCCGCCCGGACCCGCCACACCCCGGGCCGTGAGGACCGCGCGGACGATCGCCCGGGTCACCACGTCGGCGCCCGCGGCCAGTACCTCGTTGAGGGCGAGCGGACTGGCCTCGTCGAGCGCTGCGGCGCCGGTCGCGAGGGCGAAGACCGTGTCCCCGTCGTTGAGGAGATGGACCGGGCGAACGGCGCGCGCGATGCCGTCGTGTGCCGTGCCCGCAAGCTTCTGCGCCTGCGCGCGGGTGAGGGCGGCGTCGGTGGCGACCACGGCGAGGGTCGTGTTGAGCGGGGGAGGGGCGTTCTGCTCGCGTGCCTCCGTGAGGCGGAGCTGGGCCGCCGCGTGCACATCGGGGGACGGGTAGTCGACGCGGCCCGCGAAGTACGACCCGTACAGCGCACCCGTCAGCGGATCGACCGCCGAGCCCGCGGCGTTGGCCACGACCAGCGCGGCCACGGTGATCCCGGAGTCCAGGACCGCGCTCGCCGTGCCGACTCCGCCCTTGAACTGCCCGACCACGGCACCGGTGCCCGCGCCGACGCCGCCCTCCTCGACCGGCGCGCCCTCGTCCGTACGGGCTGCCGCCTCGACAGCGGCCCGTCCCGTCGCGGCATCCGGCCTGGCCCGCCAGTCACCGCCGCGTCCCAGGTCGAAAACGCAGGCGGCGGGGACGACCGGCACCACCTGTGAAGGGTCGGGGCCGACGGGGACGCCGCGGCCCTGCTCCTCCAGCCACGCCATCACACCGGCGGCGGATTCGAGGCCGTACGCGCTGCCGCCGGTCAGGACGACCGCCTCGACGCGCTGGACAAGATTGCGCGGGTCGAGGGCGTCGGTCTCACGGGTGCCGGGGCCGCCGCCCCGTACATCCACGGCGGCGATCGCGCCGCCGGCGGGGGCGAGGACGACGGTGGTGCCGCTGAGTGCGCGCTGGCCGGGCACGCGCGCGTGGCCGACGCGGAGTCCGGCCACGTCGGTCAGTCCGCCCGCCGGGCCCTTCGGCGGACCATCCTCCGGGCTGTCTCTCCGGCCGTGCTCCGGGGCGCCTGTCCGGCCGTCCGCCGGTGTGTCATGTGCTGCCATGAGTCCCATGCGTACCACGGGACTTGGCGCGACGCCCGGGTCATCGCCGACGGTCCCGGACGCAGCTGCCCGTCGCGTCCGTCATGCCCTGTCCGCCGACCGGGCGGTGAGCGTGACGCCCACCGCGACCGCCGCGGCCGAAACGAGCCCGGCGGCCAGGACCGAGAACTCACCCGCGAACGTACAGGCGAGGATCACCGCCCCGGTGACGGGAAGGATCAGCTGCTGGGCGATGCCCACCTTGAAGTAACGCGCGTGCAGGGCCCACACGAGCACCATGAACAGGGCGGACGGGACGGTCACGGCAGCCGAGGCGGCGGTGGTGGAGATGTGCGCCGAGCCCACTGCCTGCTCCACCGCCACCTCGATGCCCGCGCCGATCGCCGCCGCCGACGCGAAGATCCCGTAGTGACCGTAACCCCACAGGAATCCCTCCTTGCTGGATGCGAGACGGTCGTGGGCCGGAACGACGAAGTAGATCCACCAGGCGGCAAAGACGATGAGGAGCCCGCCCGCGGCGATCGGCAGCAGATCGCCCAGCGCGTCGTTCTCGTCGAGGCCGGACTTCACGGCCACGGTGGCCGCGGCGATCGTCTCGCCGAGCACGATGATGGTGAACAGGCCATAGCGCTCGGCGATATGGCGCGGGTGCCAATTGGTGTGGAAGTCCCTCTCGGCGTACGCCGGTACGCACATCTCGGCGATCACCATCACCAGGAAGATCCAGCCCCGGGCCGACTCGGGCGCGAACACCACGGCGCTCCAGCCGAACTGGCAGAGGATCACGCCTCCCGCGTACCGCAGGGCCATGGTCCGCTCGGCGCCTGACGCGTCTCGCGCCGCCCTGAGCCACTGCGAGGTCAGCGCAATGCGCATCACGACGTAGCCCAGCCACACGACGAGGAAGTCATGGTCCTCGAAGGCGCGGGTGACTCCGGCGGCGAGGATCAGGACTCCGGCGATCTGGACGAGGGTGACCACACGGTAGAGGGCGTCGTCGTTGTCGTACGCCGACGCGAACCAGGTGAAGTTCATCCACGCCCACCAGATGGCGAAGAACACCGTCAGGTAACTGAGAACGCCGTCCCCCACGTGGTCCTCGGCGAGGGCGTGCACCAGCTGCGCACCGGCCTGGGCGATCGCGACGACGAAACAGAGATCGAAGAACAGCTCAAGAGGAGTGGCTGCCCGGTGCTCCTCGTCACGCCGCCGGGCGACGAGCGGCCGCACGGGCCTCGACGGGTCCGACGGCGTCGCCGGCTGGTCTGCGAAGGGCGGTTGCGTCATGCGCCCAGCACAGCAGAGGGCGAGCGAGCGCACACCGCAGACGCGCGTGGAACCGAGGAGGGCCGGGCGGCACCGCGTGGGCGAGCGCCGCCGTACCCTGGACGTATGAGCACCGCCCCCGCCCCCGGACCGCGTGATGCGGAGCAGCCGCGGCAGCAGTCCCCACGACCGCAACTGATCTTTGACGATCCGCTGGACCAGCAGTCCTCGGACGATACGGACCGCGGGTGGGGCGAGCGGCCCGCCGCGGGCGGCGACAGTCCCGCCGACCTGGCGCGTTTCCTCGACGAGAAGCCGCCCCACCACATCTGAGCAGCCTTCGCTACCGCTGGTCGTTCCCCGAGCCCCGCTGGGCCACCACGGCGTCCCGGATCTCCTTGAGAACCTCGAGCTCGGTCAGCTCGACCACTTCCTTCGCGCCTTCCCTGGCCGCGTCACGGGCGGCCCGCCTGGCCAGATACTTCGACATGGGCAGCACCATCAGGAAGTAAACGACGGCTGCTGTGATCACGAAGGTCAGCGTGGCGCTGAGCACCGAGCCCCAAAGGATCTTGATGCCCTGGACCTCGCCGTTCACCTCCTTGCAGGTGCCCTTCAGGCAGGAGCTGTACGCATTCAGCTCCTGGGTGCCGAACGCTCCGACCACCGGATTGATGACGCCCTTCACCAGGGAATTCACGATCTGCGTGAACGCCGCGCCGATGACGACGGCGACGGCCAGGTCGATCACATTGCCGCGCATCAGGAAGGCTTTGAAGCCCTCCAGGACACTGACCTTCTTCTCGCTCACCGCTGAGCCTTTCTTCGCAGGTGCACGTCATGGAGCCAACCGTTCCGCAACCTACGGCACAGCCTGACCGCACAGTTCAACGGGTCAGCACACCGTCACCGCCAGCCTCGATGTCGCGCTCGCGCCCGCCAGCGCGGCCGCCGTGGCGCGCGGAACGGTCAGCACCACCAGCGCGCCGCCGTCCCCGGCGGCACCCGTCGCCCGCGGAACGCCGGTCACCCGGGCCCCCGATGCCACCACCCGTGCCTCAGCGGCCTCCCCCGCAGGGGAGTTGGCGGCAGCGATCACATCGACCCGGTCTCCCGGGCGCAGGAGCCGCACCGTCGCGGCATCGGCGATACGCACCGGAGCCGACACCATCTCGGCGGCGGGCCGTCGTTCACGATGAGCGGCCGTCGGCGCGCCGGCCACCGGACTGTCCGGCCCCGGAGCGTCCGCACCACGCGCGCCCGAAGCGGCAAGTGCCGCCGCCGTCATGGCGAGCCCGGCCGCCAGCGCGCGCCGTCGCCGCCGCATGGCCCGCCGCAGCCGGTGAGCCCCACCGCGCACCCGCAGCGGTGCGAAAGGCGGCACACCGACAGGTTCCGGGGCCGAGGGCAGAGGGAGGGGCGAAGAGGACGCGGGAGGAAGGAAAGACATGACACACCGCCTGCCGTGAGAAGGGAGTTGGACCGACCGCTCCACACGATCCACCGTCCGCCCGCATCCCGCAGAAGCCTGTGGACGACGCCGACGCTGTGGACAACTCCCTCACCCCCGCGCGCTTACGGCAGCTGGATCCCCGGATCGAGGCCGTCCAGCGCCCGCATGCACGGACAGTTCCGCTCCCCGTCCACCGGCAGCCCCGCCACCGCGTCGAACAGCACCGCCCGAAGCCGCTCCACGTTGGCGGCGAAGACCTTCAGCACGTCCCCGTGGGTGACGCCCTCGCCCGACTCGGCCCCCGCGTCCAGGTCCGTCACCAGGGTTATCGACGTGTAGCAGAGCGCCAGCTCACGGGCGAGCACCGCCTCCGGGTGCCCGGTCATGCCGACCACCGACCAGCCCATCGACCGGTACCACACCGACTCGGCCCGGGTGGAGAAGCGCGGCCCCTCGACCACCACCAGCGCCCCGCCGTCCACCGGCTCCCAGTCCTGACCGCGCGCCGCGGCGAGCGCGGCCTTGCGCCCCTCGGGGCAGTACGGGTCGGCCGTCGACACATGCACCACGTTGGGCACGGAGCCGTCCGGCAGCGGGTAGCCGTCGTAGAAGGTCTGCACGCGCGCCTGCGTACGGTCCACGAACTGATCCGGTACGAGCAGCGTCCCCGGCCCGTACTCCGGCCGCAGTCCGCCGACCGCGCAGGGCCCGAGCACCTGTCGTACGCCGACCGAGCGCAGGGCCCACAGGTTGGCGCGGTAGTTGATGCGGTTCGGCGGCAGATGGTGGCCGCGTCCGTGACGGGGCAAGAAAACGACCTTCAGCCCCGCGATCTCGCCGAAGAACAAGGAGTCGCTCGGGCTGCCGTACGGAGTGTCCACCTGGACCTCCGTCACATCCTCCAGGAAGGAGTAGAACCCCGAGCCGCCAATGACACCAATCTCCGCCGAAGGGATGCCGGAGAGTTCGCTCGCGTTGGTCGCCATGGCCGCCACATTATCCGTACGCGAAAACGCGCGGGATGCCGCCCGCGGACGCCGCCGAGCGCCGCCGCACACGCCAAGGACCCCGCCGTACACAACGGCAGGATCCTGGGAGAGCTTGGGTCAGGCGGCGGAGCTGCCGCTGGTGCTCGACGAGGAGGAGGCGGAGCCCGAGGAGGGGCCGGAGCCGTTCGTCGACGTCGAAGCCGCGGGCTTCGCGTCGGAGGACTTCGCACCCGTGGACGGCGTCGACGACGCGGGCGAGCTGCTCGACGACGAGCCACGGCTGTCGTTGCGGTAGAAGCCGGAGCCCTTGAAGACAATGCCGACCGCCGAGAACACCTTCTTCAGGCGTCCGTCGCAGGTCGGGCACACGGTCAGGGCATCATCGGTGAACTTCTGCACCGCCTCGAGGCCCTCGCCGCATTCGGTGCACTGGTACTGGTAGGTCGGCACTTGTCTTCCTCCTGGCACTCTCACTCAATGAGTGCTAACGACGGTCCATAGTGACGTATTCCGCTGGATCAGTCCACCGCCACGGGCACTCGGTGACCCATCCCACGCGCCGCGATCCGCCCGGAAGCCCTCGGCGAGAGCCGCGAGCGAAGGACCAGGAGGGTGACCAGAGCCAGTGCGCTGCCCACCAGCGGGACCACGAATCCGGCGCTCGCGCCGTATCCGTCGGCCAGCCGTCCGGCCACCGTCACGGCCGCCGCCTGACCGAGCGCGACGGCGCCGGTCAGCCAGGTGAAGGCCTCCGTTCGGGCCGATGAGGGCACCAGTGACTCGACCAGTGTGTAGCCGCCGATCAGGGCCGGAGCGATGCAGAGGCCCACCAGCAGCCCGAGCCCGGCCAGCAGCGCCACGGAGTGCACGGCCCACAGCGCGGAGGCGGCCAGCGTCAGCCCGGCGTAACCGAGCACCATCCGGCGCCGCGGTCCGCTCTTCCAGGCGATCGCGCCGCACGCGATGCCCGCGAGCATGTTGCCGGCCGCGAAGATCCCGTAGAGCAGGCCGTTGGCCCCGGGGTTGCCGATCTCCTCTGAGAAGGCGGTCAGCGAGACCTGCATTCCGCCGAAGACCGAGCCGATGCCGAGGAAGGCCACGATCAGGACGCGTACGCCGGGGATGGAGAGGGCCGATGCGTGCTCCACGCGCGCGTGGCCGACGGCCCGGCTCGGCTGGGGCTGCGTACGGCTCTGGGCCGCGAAGAAGAGGCCGCCGGCGAGCGTCAGCGTCGCCTCCGCGATCAGTCCGCCGGCCGGGTGCACACCCGTGCTGAGCGCGGTCGCCAGCACCGGTCCGACGACGAAGGTGAACTCGTCCGTCACGGACTCGAAGGCGGCCGCGGTCGTCATCAGCGGCGAGCCTCCCCCAGAGCCTTCGGCCTGGGAGGTACCCCCACCAAGCCTGGCGGCCCAGCGGGCCCGCACCATCGGGCCGATCTGGGGTACTGAGGCACCGGTCGGGACGGCTGCCGCGAACAATGCCCACAGGGGAGCGCCCGACAGGGCGAGCGCGGTGAGCGCGGAGACGGACGTGGTGTGCAGCAGGACACCGGGCACCAGGACCGCGCGCTGCCCGAACCGGTCCGCGAGCTTGCCGCTCTGCGGTGCGAACAGTGCCATGGAGACCCCGGTGACGGCCGCCACCGCGCCGGCGCTGCCGTACGAGTCGGTGGTGTGCTGCACCAGCAGGACGATGCCGATGGTCAGCATCGCGAACGGCTGGCGTGCCAGAAAGCCGGGGAGCAGGAAGGTCCAGGCGCCGGGGGTGCGCAGAAGCTGCCCGTATCCAGGACGGTTCTTGACCGTGGATGCCACGGTCCGTGCCTTTCTGCCGCCTGGTAGCGCTCCTGAAGTACGCGTCGTACTTGTGGTACGAGACGCACCCGAGCCGCCGAGAGCTGTCCTCTTGCGCTGAACTGCGGTAGATACCGGGGCGCTACGAGGGCTCCGCGGCCGCCATACGGTCGCGCCAGCTCTGCGTCAGGCAGAGTTGGTCGATCAGTGTGCCTTCATCGTACAGGGGATCTCTGGATCGTTCCTGGGAAATGGCTCACATTCTCAGAGGACCGCCTGCGATTAACCGGATCTTCCTTCGGCGTTTCCGCCCGTCCCCAGCCAGTCGGCCAGCTTTCCGCCCTGTCCGACCGCCCGCAGCCGCCGCTCGGCCGCGTCCCGCACCGGATCGGTCGCCACCACCAGCAGCTCGTCGCCCCGCCTGAGCACGGTGGACGGCAGTGGTACGAAGCTCTTCCCGTCGCGTACGACCAGGGTGACCGCCGCCCCGGCGGGCAGCCGCAGCTCCGCGACCTCCACGCCGTGCATCTTCGATTCGTCCGGGATCGCCACCGAGAGCAGATGCCCGCGCAGCCGCTCCAGGGGCGCGGACTCGATGCCCAGGTCGGAGGCGTCGGAGGGGCGGCCGAGGTGCAGGGCCTTCGCCAGCCACGGCAGCGTCGGCCCCTGGACCAGGGTGTAGACGACGACCAGGACGAAGACGATGTTGAAGATCCGGTCGCTGCCACTGATCCCGGCCACAGTCGGGATGGTCGCGAGAATAATCGGCACGGCTCCGCGCAGCCCCGCCCAGGACATCAGTACCTGCTCCCGCCATGAAACGGGGAAGGGCACCAGGCTGAGGAAGACCGACATCGGCCGCGCCACCATGGTCAGGACCAGGCCCACGACCACCGCGGTCCAGAAGTCGTCAGTCAGCTCGTGAGGGGTCACCAGCAGGCCGAGCAGGACGAACATGCCGATCTGGGCAATCCAGCCGAGGCCCTCGGCGAAGCCGCGGTTGGCGGGCGCGTGCGGCAGCCGTGAGTTCCCGAGCACCATGGAGGCGAGGTATACGGCGAGGAAGCCACTGCCGTGGGCCATGGCGCCGGCGGCGTACGCCACCACCGCGATCGCCATCACGGCGATCGGGTAGAGGCCCGACGCGGGGAGCGCCACATGCCGCAGCCCGAAGGCGCCCAGCCAGCCCGCGGCGAGTCCGATGCTCGCGCCGATCGCCAGCTCCAGCGTGATCTCGCCGACGAGGCTGTACCACTCGTCGACCGGTCCGGCCGTGGAGAAGGCCAACACCAGGATCACCACAGGGGCGTCGTTGAAGCCGGACTCGGCCTCCAGCACACCGGTCACCCTGGATGGCAGCGGCACCCTGCGCAGTACGGAGAACACCGCAGCGGCATCCGTCGATGACACGACCGCACCGATGATGAGCGCCTGCCGCCACTCGAGCCCGACCAGGTAGTGCGCTCCCGTGGCCGTGACGCCCACGCTCACCGCGACGCCGACGGTCGACAGCACGACCGCCTCCGGCAACGCGGGTCTGATCTCCTTCCACTTGGTGCCCAGGCCACCTTCGGCCAGGATCACCACAAGCGCGGCATAGCCGATCACCTGCGTCAGTCGGGCGTCGTCGAACTTGACGTCGAAGATGCCGTCCTGGCCTATCGCAATCCCTATCCCGAGATACAGGAGCAGGCTGGGGAGCCCGCTGCGTGAGGAGATGCGTACCGCCGCTACGGCGATGAGCAGGACGAGCGAGCAGATGAGCAGGAGCTCGTTGAGCTGGTGGACAGTCAGTGGCCGATCCTTCCCCTCGCGCGTACACGCCGGATCGTTCCACCGGCGGGCGACACTTCGTTACCTTACCTAATCTTTAACGTTTCCTTTACTCGGGAGATCATTTGTTCGGGGACCGGGTGCTCCCTTTCGGATACCGCGTCCGGTCCCGCCGGACGCTGCGCCTATGGTTGCTCCAGCACTCCAGGACCAGCCTGCGCCTCGAAGGACAGCGATGCCCGCCAACACAACCGCCTCTTCCCCCAAGAAGAAGAAGGGGCGACGCGCCCGCCTGCTCGTGATCGTCCTGGTGCTGGCGCTCGTCGCGGGTGTCGGATACGGCACGTGGTGGAGCATCAGCACGGTGCGCGCCTCGTTCCCGCAGACCACGGGGACCATCAAGCTCGAAGGCCTCAAGGGCCAGGTCGAGGTCAAGCGCGACGACTACGGAATCCCGCAGATCTACGCGGACAGCGACGAAGACCTGTTCCGCGCCCAGGGGTTCGTCCAGGCGCAGGACCGCTTCTGGGAGATGGACGTACGCCGTCATATGACGGCCGGCCGGCTCTCCGAGATGTTCGGCTCCGGCCAGGTCGAGACCGATTCGTTCCTGCGTACGCTCGGCTGGCGCCGGGTGGCCCAGCAGGAGTACGACACCAAGCTCTCGCCGGACACCAAGAAGTACCTCCAGGCGTACGCGGACGGCGTCAACGCCTATCTCAAGGGCCGCGAGGGCAGGGAGCTTTCCGTCGAGTACGCCGCGCTCGAGTTCGAGAACGACTACAAGCCCGAGAAGTGGACCCCCGTCGACTCGGTGGCCTGGCTCAAGGCGATGGCCTGGGACCTGCGCGGCAACATGCAGGAGGAGATCGACCGCTCGCTGCTGACCAGCAGGCTCAGCGAGAAGCAGATCAAGGACCTGTATCCGCCCTATCCGTACGACAGGAACAAGCCGATTGTCGGCGGCGGCGGAATCAGCGCCGCCACCGGCAAATTCGACCCGGGCTCCACATCCACGGACATTTCCGGCAATGGCGGCAACAGTGCGCGGGGCGCCGCGCAGGGCCTCAACTCCCAGCTGGCCGCCCTCTCCAAGACCCTGGACGCGATCCCGGCCCTGCTGGGTCCCAGCGGCAACGGCATCGGCTCCAACTCCTGGGTCGTCTCGGGCCGGTACACGACGACCAACAAGCCGATGCTGGCCAACGACCCGCATCTCGCGCCTCAGCTGCCCTCCCTCTGGTACCAGATGGGCCTGCACTGCCGCAGCGTCTCGGCCTCCTGCCAGTACGACGTCGCCGGTTACACCTTCTCCGGCATGCCCGGCGTGATCATCGGTCACAACCAGGACATCGCCTGGGGCTTCACCAACCTCGGCGCGGACGTCACCGACCTCTACCTGGAAAAGCTCAGTGGCGACCGCTACCAGGTGGGCCGCGAGGAGCGGCAGCTGACCACCCGCGAGGAGGTCATCAAGGTCGCGGGCGGCTCCGACAGGAAGATCACGGTCCGCTCGACCGGGCACGGCCCGCTGGTCTCCGACCGCAGCGACGAGCTGGAGAAGGTCGGCCAGAAGGCCCCCGTCTCCTTCGCCCCGGACCGCGGTGCCGGTTACGGGGTGGCGCTGCAGTGGACCGCGCTGCAGGCCGGCAAGTCCATGGACGCGGTCTTCGCGCTCGACCGCGCCAAGGACTTCGCCGCCTTCCGCGCGGCGGCCAAGAACTTCGAGGTCCCCTCGCAGAACCTCGTCTACGCCGACGCCAAGGGCAATATCGGCTACCAGGCACCCGGCACGATCCCTGTCCGCGCGGAGGGTGACGGCACGACGCCCGCGCCCGGCTGGAACCCCAAGTACAGGTGGAAGGGCTACATCCCCTTCGATGAGCTGCCGTACGAGCTGAACCCCAAGCGCGGCTACATCGCCACCGCCAACCAGGCGGTGATCGACGCCAAGAAGTATCCGTACCTGATCACCAAGGACTACGGCTACGGCACCCGCAGCCAGCGGATCAACGACCTCATCGAGTTGAAGATCCGGGGCGGCGGGAAGATCTCGACCGAAGACATGCGCACCATGCAGATGGACAACAGCAGCGAGATCGCCAAGCTGCTGACTCCCATACTGCTGAAGATCGACATCTCGGACCCGTATGTCCGTGAGGCGCAGAAGCTGCTGGAGGGCTGGCGCTACACCCAGGAGCCGGACTCCGGTGCCGCCGCCTACTTCAACGCTGTCTGGCGCAATGTCCTCAAGCTCGCCTTCGGCAACAAGCTGCCGAAGGAGCTGCGGGTCGAGGACGAGTGCCTCAATGTCCGTCCCGCCGACAGCACGGCGCCGGACGACGAGCTCAGCAAGCGGGTGCGCGAGTGCGGCCAGCGCGACACGGATTCGGCGCAGCCGGACGGCGGCGACCGCTGGTCCGAGGTCGTACGCAGGATCCTCAACGACGAGAAGAACGAGTGGTGGCACTCCCCGGCCAGCCGTACGGATGCCGCCACCGTCACCCGCGACCAGCTGCTGGCCCGGGCCATGGAGGACGCCCGCTGGGAGCTGACCGCGAAGCTCGGCAAGGACGCCACCAGCTGGAGCTGGGGCAGGCTGCACCAGCTGACGCTGAAGAACCAGACGCTCGGCACCGAGGGTCCCGGCTTCCTGCAGTTCGTGCTGAACCGCGGCCCGTGGAACCTGGGCGGCGGCGAGGCGGCGGTCAACGCCACCGGCTGGAACGCGGCGGGCGGCTACAGCGTGATCTGGGTGCCCTCGATGCGGATGGTCGTCAACGTCGGCGACTGGGACAAGTCCCGCTGGATCAATCTGACCGGAGCGTCCGGGCACGCGTACAGCGCGCACTACACCGACCAGACCGACAAGTGGGCGGACGGTGAGCTGCTCGACTGGGCATACGGCAAGCAAGCGGTCGAGAACAAGACCGTCGACACCCTCAAGCTCACTCCCTAGCCCTCCCTAGCCCTCACTGGCCCTCACTGGCCGGGGTCCCTGAAGCGGATGACGGCCTCGGGTGTGACCACCGCGTGCACGGGGTGGTCGTGCGGCTCCTCCGGGACCCGCGCGACCACCTCGTTCGCGTACAGCAGCACCACCAGCGCCGGGTCCGCGCCGGCCGCCGAGAGGCGGGCGAGGACCCGGTCGTACGAGCCGCCGCCGCGGCCGAGCCGCATGCCGCGGGCGTCCACCGCGAGCCCGGGGAGGAGCACCGCATCCGCGTCGAGGACGGCGTCCACGCCGAGCCGCTCCCCGTCCGGCTCCAGCAGTCCGCGCTTCGCGCGCACCAGATGGTCCGCGCCCTCGTACACTCCCCAGTCCAGATCGTTGTCCGCCCTGAGGACCGGGAGCAGGACGCGTACGCCCCGGGCGCGAAGCGCGTCGAGCAGCGTGCGCGTGCCGGGCTCGCGCCCGACGGAGACATATGCGGCGACGGTGTGTGCTTCGGTCAATTCCGGGAGACCCAGGGCCAGTCGCGCGAGAACCGCGGCGGCCCACTCGACGTCCTTGCTGGGCAGAAGGCCCCGGGCGTCCAGGAGTTCACGCCGTACCGCACTCTTTCCGGACAAGTCACCGCTCATCGGTACTTCACAAACCTCTCGTATATGCCTTTATGAGAAGGAAGTTAACCGGAGGCTCATCTTCGGCCCATAGTCACCGGATAGGGTGATCCTCATGACTCAGTCGCACCCCAGGATCAGCAAGGCTGTCATCCCAGCCGCAGGCCTCGGCACCCGGTTCCTTCCTGCCACGAAGGCCACTCCCAAAGAGATGCTGCCTGTCGTCGACAAGCCCGCGATCCAGTACGTCGTCGAGGAGGCGGTCTCGGCCGGCCTTTCCGACGTGCTCATGATCACGGGTCGCAACAAGCGCCCGCTCGAGGACCACTTCGACCGCAATTACGAGCTGGAGGAGGCGCTCAAGAGCAAGGGCGACGCCGGCCGGCTCGCCAAGGTCCAGGAGTCGAGCGACCTCGCCACCATGCACTATGTTCGCCAGGGCGATCCGCGCGGCCTCGGCCACGCCGTCCTGTGCGCGGCGCCGCACATCGGGGACCAGCCCTTCGCGGTGCTCCTCGGCGACGACCTGATCGACCCGCGCGACCCGCTGCTCGCCCGCATGGTCGAGATCCAGGAGCGTGAGGGCGGCAGCGTCATCGCGCTGATGGAGGTCGACCCCGCGCAGATCCACCAGTACGGCTGCGCGGCCGTCGAGCCGACCGCCGAGGGCGACGTCGTCAAGGTCACCAAGCTGGTCGAGAAGCCCGCCCCCTCCGAGGCGCCGAGCAACCTCGCCATCATCGGCCGCTACGTCCTCACCCCCGCAGTCTTCGGCATACTCCGGGAGACCGAGCCGGGCCGCGGCAACGAGATCCAGCTCACCGACGCCCTGGAGAAGCTCGTCGAGGACGAGAAGGTCGGCGGGCCGGTCCACGGCGTGATCTTCAAGGGTCGCCGTTACGACACCGGCGATCGCGGCGACTACCTGCGCGCGATTGTCAGACTCGCGTGCGAACGTGAAGACCTGGGCCCGGAGTTCCGGACCTGGCTTCGCAGGTATGTGACCGAGGAGATGTAGCACCGTGAGCAGCACGATCTGGTCGGTGGACGACCACCTGGAGGACATCCTCGGCGCGATCCGGCCACTCGACCCGATCGAGCTTCAGCTGCCGGACGCCCAGGGCTGCGTCCTGGTGGAGGACATCACCGTGCCGGTCGCGCTGCCGCCCTTCGACAACAGCTCCATGGACGGCTACGCGGTCCGCACCGCCGATGTCGCGGGCGCGAGCGAGGAGTTCCCCGCGGTCCTCACGGTCATCGGCGATGTGGCGGCGGGCAGCGGTCCACTGCCCACCGTCGGGCCCGGCGAGGCCGCGCGGATCATGACCGGCGCCCCGCTGCCGCCCGGCGCGGAGGCGGTCGTCCCGGTCGAGTGGACCGACGGCGGTACGGGCGGGGGAGCGGCCACCACGATGCGCCCGGCGGGCCAGACCCCCGAGGGCGCGAGCGGCGAGGTCCGTGTCCACCGTCCGGCCGAGGCCGGTGCCCATGTCCGCTCGCGCGGCAGCGATGTCCAGGCCGGCGACATGGCCCTGGAGGCGGGCACGGTCCTGGGGCCGCCGCAGATCGGCCTGCTCGCCGCGATCGGCCGCGGCACGGTGCGCGTGCGGCCCCGCCCGCGCGTGGTCGTGCTCTCCACCGGCAGCGAACTGGTCCAGCCGGGTGAGGCGTTGGGCGAGGGCCAGATCTACGACTCGAACAGCTACGCCTTGTGCGCCGCCGCTCGCGACGCGGGCGCTCTCTCCTACCGGGTCGGCGCGGTCACCGACGACGCCGAGACGCTGCGCGCCACCATCGAGGACCAGCTGATCCGCGCCGATCTGCTGGTCACCACGGGCGGCGTGAGCGTCGGCGCGTACGACGTGGTGAAGGAAGCCCTCTCCTCGGTGGGCGACGAGGACGTGCCGGGCAGTGGCATCGACTTCCGCAAGCTCGCCATGCAGCCCGGCAAGCCCCAGGGCTTCGGCTCGATCGGCCCCGAGCACACTCCGCTGCTGGCGCTGCCGGGCAATCCCGTCTCCTCGTACGTCTCCTTCGAGCTGTTCGTACGACCCGCGATCCGGGCGTTGATGGGGCTCAAGGACGTGCAGCGCCCGAAGGCTCGTGCCGTACTGAAGACCGATAAGGCGCTCACCTCGCCGGACGGCAAGCGGCAGTTCCTGCGGGGCACGTACGACGCCGGTTCGGGCACCGTGTCCCCGGTGGGCGGTTCCGGCTCCCACCTCATCGCGGCACTCGCCCATGCCGACTGCCTGATCGTCGTCCCGGAGACGGACACTTCGGTGGAGCCCGGCGCGGATGTGGAAGTGGTCCTCATCGGCTGACCTGCTTACGGTGGCGGTACCGTGTCTGCCCACACAGGCCCCGCAGGGCCCTGACCGGGAGCGCCGCACCAGATGAGTACGCAAGGCAGGCTGACGCACATCGACGAGGCGGGGGCGGCCCGTATGGTCGACGTCTCCGGAAAGGACGTCACCGCACGCACCGCCCGCGCCAGTGGCCGGGTTCTGGTCTCACCCCAGGTGGTGGAGCTGCTGCGGGGGGAGGGCGTTCCCAAGGGAGATGCCCTGGCCACGGCCCGGATCGCGGGCATCATGGGCGCCAAGCGCACCCCCGATCTGATTCCGCTGTGCCATCCGCTGTCCGTCTCCGGGGTGAAGCTGGATCTGTCGGTCGCCGACGACGCGGTCGAGATCACCGCCACGGTGAAGACGACCGACCGTACGGGTGTCGAGATGGAGGCCCTGACGGCGGTCTCGGTCGCCGCGCTGACGGTCATCGACATGGTCAAGGCCGTCGACAAGGCCGCGGTGATCACCGATGTCCGCGTCGAGGAGAAGACGGGCGGCAAGTCCGGCGACTGGAGCCGGTCGTGAGCCCGCGCGCCGGAGAGGTCTACAGCCACAGCCACGGCCCGGACGCGGGGGCGGTCCGGCGGGCCCTGGTCGTCACCGCCTCCAACCGCGCCGCGGCCGGTGTGTACGAGGACAAGGGCGGCCCGGTCCTCGCCGAGGGGCTGACGAACCTGGGCTTCGCGGTCGACGGCCCCCGGGTCGTCCCGGACGGCGACCCGGTCGAGCAGGCCCTGCGGGAGGGGGTGGCCGCCGAGTACGACGTCATCCTCACCACTGGCGGCACCGGCATCTCGCCGACCGACAAGACCCCCGAGGTCACCCGCCGCGTCCTCGACCACGAGATCCCGGGCATCCCCGAGGCGATCCGTGCGTACGGCCGCGAGAAGGTGCCCACAGCCGCGCTGTCCCGAGGGCTCGCCGGCGTCGCCGGCCACACCCTGATCGTCAACCTGCCCGGCTCGACCGGCGGTGTGCGGGACGGAATGGCCGTACTGGAGCCGCTGCTGATCCACGCCGTCGACCAGATCCGCGGCGGCGACCACCCAAGACCTGCCGGGAGCTCAAGCTGAACGCCCCCTCCTGGCCGGTGATCCTGGCGGACGGCGATGTGGTCCTCCGCCCGATAAGGCTGCGTGACCAGCGGAACTGGCGCGAGGTCAACCGCCGCAACCGCGACTGGCTCAGGCCCTGGGAAGCGACCATTCCGCCGCCTGCCCCCGGCGGCCCGCACGCCCAGCGCCCCACCTACCGGCAGATGGTCCGTCATCTGCGCGCCGAGGCCAACGCGGGGCGGATGCTGCCCTTCGTCATCGAGTACCAGGGCATTCTGGTGGGCCAGTTGACGGTCGCAGGGATCACCTGGGGCTCGATGTGCTCGGGCCATGTCGGCTACTGGGTGGACCGGGACGTGGCCGGCCGCGGGGTGATGCCGACCGCTGTCGCGCTCGCCGTCGACCACTGTTTCCGTTCGGTGGGACTGCACCGCATCGAAGTCTGCATTCGGCCCGAGAACGGCCCCAGCCGGCGGGTGGTGGAGAAACTCGGATTCCGCGAAGAGGGCCTGCGCCCGCAGTATCTCCACATCGACGGTGCGTGGCGCGACCATCTGGTGTTCGCGCTGACGGCCGACGAGGTGCCCGAAGGACTGCTCCGCCGCTGGCACCGGGCACGACCTGGAAGGCCCCGGGGAATAAAATAAACGTTCGAAATTGATCGCCGTCGACCATGATGCGATCCGAACAATCACAAAAAAAGTCCGTGATATCAGCCAGATCGTGCGACACACCGGGCCAATTGGCGGATGCCCTTGCGCAAACCCCTCTACGGTGTGATGCGTGAGCAGCAGCGGCCTCATCTACGCAGTCATTGTCGGGGCCTGGGCCGCCTACTTGGTGCCGATGTGGCTCCGCAGGCAGGACGAGCTCAACGAAGCCCGTCCGACGGAACGCTTCTCCACCGCCATCCGGCTGCTGTCCGGACGCGGGGCGATGGAGCGCCGGTATGCCAGGGAGCTGCGGGAGCGCGACGCGGAGCAGGCCGTTCCCGACGTGGACCCGGATGCCGCCACGGACCGCTTGAGTTCCGTGGACGTCCGGGCCTTCGCCGCGCCGCCGGCCCGCACCGAAGCCCGGCTGGACGTCCCGGCGTCCCGCAAGGCGTCCGAGCAGTCGGCCAAGGTCCCGGCCCCCGCCCCGGCGGCACGGCGTTCGCGGGTGAACGGATCCGCGGCCGAGCGCGCCCGCCGCACCAGGGTGCTGGCCCGCCGCAGACGGACTACCGTCGTCCTCTTCCTCGCCTTCACGCTCGGCGCGGTCGTCGCGGCGGTCGGCGGGCTCGGCTTCCTGTGGGCCCCGGCAGTCCCGGCCGTACTCCTCAGTGCATACATCGTGCATCTGCGCAACCGGGAGCGGCGCCGCTTCGCGTTCACCATGGACCGGCGCCGGGCCGAGGCCGCGGCGCAGCGGCTGCGCGAGAACCGTCCGCGCCGCCACCAGGCCGCGGTGGCGTCCGCCGCCGAGCCGGACGAGGAGCCCGAGGCCGGCCTCGAACCCACGTCCGCTGCCACGGTCTCCCCGCAGGAGGCGGGCCGGCGGGCGCTCGTCGAGCAGACCGACCACGCCGAGTGGGTCGACCAGCAACGCGAGCGCGGTCCGGTCGGCGGCGACAGCTGGGAGCCGGTCCCGGTCCCCCTGCCGACGTATGTCACCGCTCCGGTGGCCCCGCGGGCCACGAGCGGTGTCGACGTCAGCGATCCGGAGACCTGGAGCGCAGCCCGCTCCTCGACGGCCGAGCCGACCCCGGCGCGGCCCGAGGAGGAGGCCGAGCGGTCGCCAGGTCGGCGTACACCGCAGCCCCGGCGTGCGCGAGAGCGAGGCCGCACCCCGCTCTTCGATCAGTATGCGGACGAGGACCGGCCCCGCGCCGCCAACGAGTGAGCCTGTGACCGGCGCGTTTGCCGTGCGGGAACGGATTTCCAAGCACCCCGACGGGGATGCTAGAGTTTCACTCGTTGCAAGGGCCTGTGGCGCAGTCTGGTAGCGCACCTCGTTCGCATCGAGGGGGTCTGGGGTTCAAATCCCCACAGGTCCACAACAACTGACGAAGTCCCGCCCGGTCATCACGACCGGGCGGGACTTCGTCGTTTTGCGTATGCCGTTGCGACCGGCCGGGCTTTTAATGCCGAATGTCCGATTCGTGATCCCTTCGGGAGAGACGCATGTCGATGGTCGAGCCGCCCCCGCAGACCTCCCGTCCGTCCGAACCCGTGCCCCGCAAGGGGCTGCTGCGCAGGCTCGGTGAATGGTGCGCCCACCACTTCGTGATTGTCATCGTCCTCTGGCTGGTCGCCCTTGCCGGTCTTCAGGTGCTGCATCGCACATATGGCGGCGAGTACTCCGACAACTTCTCGCTGTCCGACGCGCAGTCGACGAAGGGTCTTGACGTACTGAAGGAGCACGAGCCGTCCGCGGGCGGCTACAGCAGCCTGATCGTGCTGAACGACACCGCCAAGCCGCTCACCGACCTCAGCTCACAGGTGTCCACGGTGGTCGCGAATCTGCAGAAGCTCCCCGACGTGATCTCGGTGCAGAATCCGCTGCCTCCCCCCGGAACCAAGCCACCGGCGCAGCCGTCCGGACAGAACATCGGTCCGCTCTCAACGGACGGCCAGACCGCGTACGTCACCATCACTTTCGACAAGCAGCCCTCCCTCCTGAAGGATTCGTATCTCGACGGGGTGGACCAGGCCGTCCAGCCGCTGCGGTCCGCCGGAGTGGACGTGGAGTACGGCGGTTCGCTGGGTGAGCTGGCCCGTCCCGAGCCGGACGACCGAGTCAGCGAGCTGATCGGTTTCGCGGTTGCGATCGTGGTGCTGCTGATCGGCTTCGGCAGTCTGATCGCCGCCGGTCTGCCGCTGGTGACCGCGCTGATCAGCGTGATCTGCGGACTCGCCGTCCTCGGGCTGATCGCCGCCGCTTTCACCTTCGCCACGGTCTCGCCGACGCTGGCCACCATGATCGGCCTCGGTGTGGGCATCGACTACGCGCTGTTCCTGATCACCCGGCACCGGCAGAACCTCATGGACGGCGCGGACCCGGTGAGCGGGGCCGGCCGGGCGGTGGCCACCAGCGGCCGGGCGGTGCTCGTCTCCGGCTGCACGGTCATCATCGCCCTGTGCGGCCTCTGGGTCTCCGGCCTCAGTTTCATCGGCAAGCTCGGCGTGGCCGCTGCCATCACCGTGGTCACGGCAGTCACGGGCGCCCTCACCCTGGTGCCCGCCATGCTGGGGCTGTGCGGCAGGACGATCGACAAATACCACGTGCGCAAGCCGATCGCCGAGACGGACGCGGAGCCCGGCGAAGAAGCGCACGGAACCTGGCACCGGTACGCGCAGCGCGTCGAGCGCCGCCCGTGGTGGTTCCTGACCAGCGGGGTGGTGGTCCTGGTGGTGCTGGCCATTCCGCTCTTCTCCATCCAGCTCGGGCACATCGGGGACGGTGCGGACCCGAAGTCCTTCACGGACCGGCGTGCCTTCGACCTGATGTCCGCGGCCTTCGGGCCCGGATCCAACGGCCCGTTGACCCTTGTCATCGACCAGACATCGGTGCCGTCGGCCGACCGGGCGGCGCTCGCCTCGCAGGCTCAGAAGGCGCTCACCAATGTGCCGGGGGCCGCGGTCATCACTCCGCTGAAGCCGACCCAGGACGGCGATGTCCTGGTCGGGACCGCGTACTCGAAACAGGCGCCGCAGGACAATGACACAACGCAGCTGGTGAACCGGCTGGTGGACACCACCCTGCCGGACGCCGTATCGGGCACCGCCGCGAAGGGCTATGTCACGGGTGCGACGGCCGCGCAGGTCGACTTCCTGGACATCGTCTCCGAGCGGCTGCCCCTGATCATTCTGGCCGTGGTCGCCCTCGCCTTCATCATCATCCTGATCGTCTTCCGCGGAGTGCTCGTCGCGGTCAAGGCGGCCGTGCTGAACGTCCTTTCCATCGCGGCCTCGTACGGAGTCGTGGTGGCCGTCTTCCAGTGGGGCTGGGGAGGTCCCGCCCTCGGGGTGTCCGGCGACGTGCCGATCGAGAGCTATGTGCCGATGATGATGTTCGCGATCGTCTTCGGTCTGAGCATGGACTACGAGATCTTCCTGCTCACCCGCGTCCGTGAGGCGTGGCTGCGCACGGGCGACTCCAAGGCGAGCGTGGCGCACGCGCTGGAGATCACCGCGCGGGTCATCACCTGCGCCGCGCTGATCATGGTCAGCGTCTTCGCCGCCTTCATCGTCAGTGACAACATCGTGGTGAAGATGCTCGGTCTGGGCCTCGCGGTGAGTGTGCTGATCGACGCGACCGTGGTGCGGCTGCTCCTGGTCCCGGCGGTGATGACCCTGTTCGGGCCCGCGGCGTGGTGGATGCCGCGGTGGCTGGACCGGATCCTGCCGCATGTGGACGCGGAGGGCGAACACGAGGAGGAGGCCGCTCTGGCGGGCGGCAGGACCGGCGGGAGCTGAGCGCCCCCGCCGGCTCTCGGCTCAGGACACCTGCGCCTTGTCGTACACCGACTTGGCGTCATTGCCGAAGTAGGGGCCGAACATCCGGTTGGGCAGGAAGATGTAGCCGAAGCTGTTCACGGAAGCCTGCAGACCGGTGCCGGTGGCCTCGCTGAACGAGGTGAACCAGGGGCCGCCGCTGGAGCCGCCCGTCATATTGCAGCCCAGGCTGTGGTCCTGCGAGAAGAGGAAGTCCTTGGAGGAGTTCCCGCTGCAGTAGACGAGCTTGGTGCCGTCGTACGGAGAGGCCGCGGGGAAGCCGAAGGCGTACATCGGCTTGTTGTAGCCGCCGTTGAAGCTCAGGCCCTGCCCGCCGACTGTCGCGGCGAGCGTCTTGCCGCCCAGCGGGGCGACGACCGCGGCGCCGACGTCGTAGTTGATGTCCTCACTCGCCACCCACTGGGTGGTCGAGAAGGTCTTGGTGGCGGACCACTGCCCGTACGGGGCCTGGCCGTTGTTGTAGCCGGGCACGAAGACCCAGTTGGTGTGCCAGCTGCCCTGGTACTTCACGCAGTGGCCCGCGGTGATCACCGTGCTGCCGTTCTGGCTGGTGACCGAGTCGCCGGAGCAGGACGCCGTACGTCCCTGGAAGGTGAAGAACACCCGGCCGGAGGTCTTGACCACGGCGCCGCTGCCCGTCCAGGGGCCGCCCGCCTGCGGAAAGGCCGTCGGTCCTACGGCAGTTGAGGATGCCGCGGTCGGGGCGATGACCGTCTGCGCGCCGCCCGGCCCCGGTGCCTTGACGGAACCGGGGGAGACCCGGAGCACATCGAGCGGAGTGGCGCTGCGCATCCGTTCAGCGGTCCAGAAGCCCTTCGTCTGCTGCTGCTTGAAGACCGTAGGGGTGGGGGACGGGGCGGGGGCGGCGCTTGCGGCGGTGGCCGACAGTGCGCCGGCGAGCAGGGTGCCGGCGGCCAACAGGATTCCTGCGGCGGTGCGATGGCGTCTCACGCATGTCTCCTTCTGCCGTGCCCGCGCGTGGTGTCGCGCGGGCAGGGTGGGGGATGAGGCGGTGCGGATCGGCTTGCACGTGCGTGAGGCAGAGTGCCACGGGAATCTTGGTTATGTCAGGGGCGCGACAAGAGCTTGGCGAAGCAGCGGCTGTCCTCGAACTCGCGGTAGTGGCCGAATTTCTGCGCACACAGCTCATAGCCGCTGGACAGATAGAGGGCGATCGCCTCGGGCTGCTTCGTTCCGGTCTCCAGGACCATCCGGGTCCGGCCGGCCGCGCGGGCGTCGTCCTCCAGAGCGGCGAGGATGCGCCGGGCGAGACCCTGGCCACGCGCCTCGCGGACCACGTACATGCGCTTGAGCTCGGCGTCTCCGTCGCTGTAGCCCTCGTCGTTCTCCTCGTGCGAACGCCAGCCGCCGGACGCGACGGGGTGAGAGTCGTCGTCGTACGCGAGGAGGTAGAGACCGTTCGGCGGCTCGAACATCGACGCGTCGAGCGGTGTGACATCGCCGTCGTCGCTGTACCGCTCGGCGTATTCGAGCTGCACCTGGTCATTGAGCTTGACGGCGTCGGGGTGGTCGAACGGCATGGGTCTCAGATCCATGCCCACGAGCGTACGTGTGGGCCGCACCGGGATGCGGCCTGGGTAGGGTGCCGGGATGCTCACCGTGACAAGCGTGAATGTGAACGGGCTGCGCGCCGCCGCCAAGAAGGGCTTCGTTCCGTGGCTGGCCACAACCGCCGCCGACGTCATCTGCCTCCAGGAGGTACGGGCCGAGGCGCACCAGCTCCCGGACGAGGTCCGCGAGCCCGACGGCTGGCACACGGTGCACGCCCCCGCTCTGGCGAAGGGCCGTGCGGGCGTCTCCCTCTACACGCGGCGTGAACCCGACCGGGTACGGATCGGCTTCGGGTCGGACGAGTTCGACGCGAGCGGGCGGTACGTCGAGGCGGACCTGCCGGGTGTCACGGTCGCGAGCCTGTATCTGCCGTCGGGCGAAGTGGGCACGGACAAGCAGGACGAGAAGATGCGGTTCATGGGCGAGTTCCTGCCGTATCTGAGCGAACTCAAGGAGAAGTCCGCGGCGGACGGGCGCGAGGTGGTGGTGTGCGGCGACTGGAACATCGCGCACCGCGAGGCGGACCTCAAGAACTGGAAGGGCAACAGGAAGAACTCGGGCTTCCTGCCCGAGGAGCGGGAGTGGCTCGGGAAGGTCTTCGAGGAGTACGTGGATGTGGTGCGGGCCCTGCACCCGGACGCGGAGGGGCCCTACTCGTGGTGGTCGTACCGCGGGCGGGCCTTCGACAACGACAGTGGATGGCGCATCGACTACCAGGTCGCGACGGCGGGTCTGGCGCGGCGCGCGGTCAAGGCGTGGGTGGAGCGGGCGGCGACGCACGGGGAGCGCTGGAGCGACCATGCGCCGGTGACGGCGGTCTACGACCTGTAACCGACGGCTCCCCACGCGAAAGGCGCACCCGGCGTCCCGGGTGCGCCTCGTTCACGTTCACGTTCACGCGGAGCGTTCGTCACGCGTCGTAGTCCAGGTCGAACCTGTCCTGCGCTTCCTGCATGGCTTCGTCGCCGGACCTGTCCTGCTCCCGGACGGGCGTCCGCGCCTTCGAGGCCCGCTCCGGCGCCTCGTCCTGAGCGCTGCGGGCGGCCTGCTGCGCCCGCTCCTCGAGCTGCTGAGCCTTGGCCGCGAACTGGTCCCTGATGCCCATGTCGTCTCCCTGGGGCCTGTCGTTTGGATCTTGCCGGGCTCGCGTGCCTGATCCGAACGGCAGGCCCTAGCAAGGTGCGGGGATTTGGACCTCGACCAGACTGGCACGCACCGGCACACTGCGCATTTCGATCAATGACGCTCCGTACGCGCAGCCTCGTCCGCCGCGCCGCCCGCCCCCACAAGCCCCTTCGTGACTCCCTCGAGGCGCGGTGCGAAGCGCCGCATCTCGCGCTGTCCCACGATCCCGATGAGCGATGGCAGGTACCCCCGCACCGACTGCATCCCGCGCAGCCACCACTGCCCGTACACATGCGAGGACCGCCGTTCGATCCCGGCCACGATGCGGTCCACCGCCGGGCCGAGCGGATACGTCTTGTTCGCCGGCCACGGCAGCCGCTGCCGCAGCTCGCGCATCACGTCGTCCTGGTCCGCGCCCCGGACCAGATCCGTGTCCGTCCAGGACAGGTAGCCGACACCGACCCCCACGCCGCGGTAGCCGGCCTCCGCGCGCAGGCTGTGGGCGAAGGCCTCGACGCCCGACTTGGACGCGCAGTACGCCGTCATCATCGGCGCCGGGGTGATCGCGGCCAGCGACGCTATCTGCAGGAAATACCCCCGGCTCTCCACCAGGACCGGCAGGAACGCCCGCCCCGTCACCGCGCTGCCGATCAGGTTGACCTCGATCACCCGGCGCCACGACACCGGATCCGAGTCCATGAGTGGACCGCCCGCCGCCACGCCCGCGTTCGCGACGACGATGTCGACCTTGCCGAAACGCTCCTTGACCTCCTGCGCGACCCGCGCCATCGCCTCGTGGTCGGTGACGTCCGCGTACCAGTGGTCGCTCTCGGCGTGCAGCCGCTCCGAGACCTTCTTCAGCTCGTCCGGCTCCAGGCCCACGAGCGCCACCTTCGCGCCGCGCGCGGACAGTTTGCGGGCCAGCAGCTCGCCCACGCCCCGCGCCGCGCCGGTGACGACCGCGACCTGTCCCTCCAGGCTGGTCCTGCTCATGCAGCCTCCTCCTTCGCGTTCAGGTACGTGTCCACCAGTTCACGGATCTTCGCAGTGACGGCCTCCGGAGCCTCCACCGGCGTCATATGGCCCATCCCGGCAAGCTCCACGAGCTCCAGGCACCGCGGCAGGGCGTCGGCGAGTCGCCGGGCGTGCACCATGGGAGTGAGCCGGTCGGCCGTGCCCGCCAGCACGATCGCGGGCACCCTCAACTCCCGTACGCCCGCGTCGAGATCGAGTCCGGCTAGCACACGCGCCCAGGCAACCCGTGACGCCCTCGGGCAGGCGTGCACGATACGGGCGCACTCGGCGACCCGTTCCGGCGCCGAACCGGGGCCCATCGTCGCGTACTTGAGGATCCGCCTGGAGACCGGCGTCACCGGCCCGAGCGGCGCCCGGGCCCCCAGCACCGCCCGGGTGATCCGGGTCCGCAGCCGTCCGGCGCGCACCGGCAGCACCAGCGACTCGTCGGTCAGCCGCGAACTGCCCGTGCTGCACAGCAGTACCGCGGCCGCGTGCTCGGCGAACGCGGCCCGCCCGGAGGCGGCCATGAGTGTCATCCCGCCCATGGAGTGCCCGGCGAGCACGGCCTTCTCGCCCGGAGCCAGTACCGCCCCGAGCACGGCCTCCAGGTCGTCGGCGAGTGCGTCGGTACCCACCGCGGCGGCCGCGGTGCGCCCGTGACCGCGCTGGTCGTAGACGACGACGCGGTGACCGGCCGCCAACTCCCTTATCTGCGCGGCCCAGAACTCGGTCGAGCAGGTCCAGCCGTGCGCCAGCACGACGGCCGGCGCACCGTCCGGGCCGTGGACCTCGACATGGACCGGGGAACCGTCGGCGGAGACGGCGGTCAGCGTCCGGCTCATCGCGGGACCTCCACGGACTCGGTGGCCTCCGCGGTCGCCTCGACCGCCGCGGACGTGGCGGGCACCCGAACGACCTCGTACTCCGCGAGGTCCACATGCCGCGTCTCCCGCCGGAACTCTCCCGTCGTCCCCGGCCACAGCGTGGTGTTGCGCCCGTTCGCGTCCAGGTACCAGCTGTTGCAGCCGCCGGTCTTCCACACCGTCCGCTCCATCCGCTCCTGCACCCGCCGGTTCCACGCGGCCACCGCGGACGGCCGGGCGGCCAGCGCCGCGCGCCCCCCGAGCACCGTGAGCAGGCGCATGTAGTCGGCCATGTAGCTGAGCTGCGACTCGATCATCAGGATCATCGAGGAGTTCCCGAGGCCCGTGTTGGCGCCGATGATCGTCATCCAGTTGGGGAAACCGGCGGCGGTGGCACCGCGCAGCGACTGCATTCCGTCCTTCCAGGACTCGGCCAGCGTGATCCCGTCGGCGCCGACGACGCGCTCGGCGATCGGCAGGTCGGTCACATGGAATCCCGTACCGAAGATGATCGCGTCGACCTCGGCCTCCGTGCCGTCGGCCGCCACGACCGTCGATCCGCGCACCTCGCTCAGCTCCGAGGCGACGACGTCCACATTCGGCTGTGCCAGCGCCGGGTAGTAGTCGCTCGACAGCAGGATCCGCTTGCAGCCGATGCGGTACGAGGGCGTCAACCGGGCCCGCATTGCGGGGTCCTTGATGGACTTGGCCATATTCGCCTTGGCGAGCGATTCGATGAGCCCGAGCTCGTTCGGCCGTTTGGTGAAGGCGCTGACCTGCAGCTCCCTGATTCCCCAGAGCAGCCCGCGGCGCGCGGTCCCGGTGAACGGCAGCTGCCGGTGCAGCCAGCGCTCGATCCCGCTGATCTTTCGGTCCATCCGCGGCAGCACCCACGGCGGCGTCCGCTGGAACAGCGTCAGCCTGCCTGCCTGCGGCTGGATCGCGGGCACGATCTGGATCGCGGACGCCCCGGTCCCGATCATCGCGACGCGCTTGCCGCGCAGGTCGTAGTCGTGGTCCCAGCGGGAGGAGTGGAAGACCTTGCCGGGGAAGTCGGCCAGACCCGCAATGCCAGGGACCTTCGGGTCGGAGAGCGGCCCGGTCGCGGAGACGACCACGTCGGCGGTCAGCGTCCCTTTGGAGGTCTGGATCTCCCAGCGCAGCCGGTCGCCGTCCCAGCGCATCATCAGCACTTCGTGGTCGAGGCGCATGTGGGAGCGCAGCCGGAAGGTGTCGGCGACATGCTCCAGGTAGGCGCGGATGTGCTCCTGCCCCGAGAAGGTGCGCGGCCAGTCGGGGTTGGGCGCGAAGGAGAAGGAGTAGAGGTGCGAGGGCACGTCGCAGGCGCACCCGGGATAGCTGTTGTCCCGCCATGTCCCGCCGACCGAGCCGGCGCGTTCCAGTACGACGAAGTCGGTGATCCCTTCGCGGCGCAGCCGGACCGCGGCCCCCAGGCCACCGAATCCGGATCCGATCACCGCGACCCGTACGTGCTCGTGCCGGCCCATGCCGCCGCCTCCCCGGTGAAGGTCACAACCCTGCCAGCAATTACTGGCACAGTTGGGAGGGTAAGGCAGCGGCATATCTCGCGGTAGGGGTAGGGCGCGACAAGTTACCGGCGGTACAACATAGGCTTCCCCTGTGGCAGACGTACGCGAGTACCGCATGGAGGAGCTGGCCAAGGAGGCCGGCATCACGGTGCGCACCTTGCGCTTCTACCGCGAGCGTGGGCTGATACAGCCGCCACGCCGCGAGGGCCGCATCGCCTGGTACGACGAGCACCACCTGGCCAGGCTCCGTACGATCGCGGCGCTGCTGGAGCGGGGCCACACGCTGAACGGCATCGCCGATCTGGCCACCGCGTTCGAGAGCGGCCGGGACGTCGGCGAGGTGCTCGGCCTGGGCGAGCCCACCGAGGAGACCCCGGTCCGGCTCAGCCCGGAGGACCTGGCCGACTACTTCGAGGGCGAGGTCACTCCCGAGAATCTCGCCGCCGCGCTGGACCTCGGGTACCTGGCGACCGACGGCGACGAGATCGTTCACATCAGCCGCCGTCTGCTGGACGTCTCTGCCGCGCTCGTACGCGAGGGAGTTCCGCTGTCGGCGGTCCTGGACGCCGCCCGCCGGGTCCGCGTCCACGCGGAGGCGCTGGCGGACCTGTTCGTCGACGTGCTGAGCGCCCACACCCCGCAGGGCGAGGTGGACAGGCTGCGCCCGCTGGCGAAGAGCGTCGTCGAGGCGGAGCTGTCGATGGCGATGGACCGGCGTCTGCGTAAATGAGCCAGGCGTCCTTCAAGCCCCTTCAGGCCACTCAAGCCCGCGGCTCCACGAAAGCCCGCGCCCTCGCGAAAGCCCGCGCCCTCGCGAAAGCCCGCGCCCCTCAGGCCCCCCGCGGCGGCAGCTTCGGCCTGCGCAGGTCCGGGGCGCCGGAGTAGTCCGGGGGCATCGCCATCGGGTGCGTTTTCAGCAGATCCAGGGCCAGTTGGATCGCGTCGTCCAGTTGCACGTGGCGGCCCTCCGCCCAGTCCAGGGGGGTGCGCAGTACGTCCAGGTCCGGGTCCACGCCGTGGTTTTCGATTCCCCAGCCGTATGCGTCAAACCAGGCCGCGTTCATCGGGACCGTGATCACCGTGCCGTCGCCGAGGCGGTGGCGGCCCGTCATGCCCACCACGCCGCCCCAGGTCCGGCTGCCCACCACCGGACCCAGGCCCAGCAGTTTGAACGCCGCCGTGATCATGTCGCCGTCCGAGGACGTCGCCTCGTCCGCCAGCGCGACCACCGGACCGCGTGGCGCGTTCGAGGCGTACGAGACGGGCTGGGCGTCCCGTGTCAGGTCCCAGCCGATGATCTTCCGGGTCAGCTTCTCCACCACCAGCTCACTGATGTGGCCGCCGGCGTTGCCCCGGACGTCGACGATCAGCGCCGGGCGTGACATCTCCCTGCGCAGATCGCGGTTGAACTGCGCCCAGCCCGAGCCGCCCATGTCCGGGATGTGGAGGTAGCCGCATTTCCCGCCGCTCAACTCCAGTACCACCTCACGGCGTTTGGCCACCCAGTCCTGGTAGCGCAGCGGCCGCTCGTCCACCAGCGGGACGATCGCCACCCGCCGCGCGGGACCCTCGCCCTCGGGGGGCCGGAAGGTCAGCTCGACCGTCGTGCCGCCCGCCGCCGAGAGCATGGGGTAGGGGCCGGTCACCGGATCGACGGGGCGGCCGTCGACATGGGTGAGGACCGCGCCTTCGCGGATGCCCGTACCGGCCAGGGGTGAGCGGGCCTTGGAGTCCGAGGACTCGCCGGGAAGAATCCGGCTCACCAGCCAACTGCCGTCCCGGCAGACCAGGTTCGCGCCCAGCAGCCCCATGGCCCGCTGGTAGTGCGGCGGCCCTTCGTTGCGCCGCGCTCCGGTCACGTACGCGTGCGAGGTGCCCAGCTCGCCCAGTACCTCGCGCAGCAGGTCGGCGAACTCGTCCGGCGACGCGACCCGTTCGACCAGCGGGCGGTACTGGTCGAGCACCGCCTCCCAGTCGATGCCGCACATCCCCGGCTCCCAGAAGAACGCGCGGACGATGCGGCCCGCCTCCCCGTAGGCCTGGCGCCACTCCGACGCCGGATCCACCTCGTGCATGATCCGGCGCAGGTCCAGATAGACCGTCGAGTCGCTGTCCCCGGACTCGGTCGCCGGGACGGCGCGCAGCTCCCCGTCGTCCATGACCACCAGCCGGCTGCCGTCCCCGCTGACCGCGAACCAGTCGAGATGTCCGACCAGTTCGGTCTTGCGGGCCTTGGTGATGTCGAAGTGCTCCAGCGTGGGGCGGTGCGAGGGGTCCGCCGGATTGGCGAAGGTCTCGCCGAGCGCCCCGGAGATCGGCCAGCGCAGCCAGACAAGGCCGCCACCGCTGACGGGCCGCAGCGCCGAGTACTTGGACGCCGCCACGGGGAAGGGCGTCACCCGGCTCTCAAGGCCCTCCACCTCGACGGTCACCGTCCCTTCCGCGACCCCTTCCGCCGGCTCGTCCAGCGGATCGAGCCCGCCCGCCGCGGGCCGCCCGTCCGGCAGCAGGGCGAACGGCGAGGGTGTCGCCGACGACAGCGGTACGAGATAGGGGCGGCAGCCCAGCGGGAAGGACAGGTCCCCGGTGTGCACGTCGTACACCGGGTCGAAGCCCCGCCAGGAGAGGAAGGCGAGATAGCGGCCGTCCCGCGTGAAGACCGGATTCTCGTCCTCGAAGCGGCCGTTGGTGACATCGACGATCGTGCGGTCCTTGATCCGGGCCATCTTGATCTGCCGCAGCGAGCGGCCGATGCCCGGCTGGGACCAGGTGAGCCAGTCACCGTCGGGGGAGAAGGCGAGATCGCGGACCGGCCCGTTGACGGAGCGGATCAGTTCGGTCACTTCCCCTCCACCGGAGCTGTCGGCCGGGGAGGTGCCCCCGGACTCCTCGGCCGCGTCGATCAGCAGCAGGCGCCCGTCGTGCGAGGCGATCGCGAGCCGCTGCCCTTCCGGGTCCGAGACAAGCTCCTGGACGCGGCCCAGTTCCCCGGCGGCCAGCCGCCGCGGCTCCCGGTCGCCGCTCGCCCTCGGCAGGTACGCGATCTCGACGGCGTCCTCGCCCTCCGCGTCCGTGACATACGCGACCTGGCCGCCGGTGCCGAGCATCTCCGGCATCCGGACCCGTACGCCCACGATGTCCGCGATCGCGCGGGCGGGCCCGTCGCGGTGCGTGAGCCAGTACAGACTGCCGCGCACGGTGACCGCGCTCGCCCGGCCCGTCGTGTCCACCGAGATCGAGTCCACGTGGCTGGCGGCCGGGACCTGATAGGTCCGCCGTCCGGCACGCGGCCCGCCGAGCCGTACCTCCAGCTTGCGCGGCCGGGCGCCGGGCACGGTCAGATCGTCGACGATCCACAGGTCGCCCGCGCACTGGTAGACCACCCTGCGACCGTCGCTCGATGCGTGCCTGGCATAGAAGGCGTCATGGTCGGTATGGCGCGCGAGGCCGGTCCCGTCGGGCAGGCAGGAGTAGAGATTGCCCACGCCCTCGTGGTCGGAGAGGAACGCGATACGTCCCGAGACGAACATCGGGCAGTCCAGATGCCCTTGCACATCGGCCAGCAGCCGCTCCCCGTGCAGCCAGAGCCGTCCGGTGGCCCCGCCCCGGTAGCGCTTCCACCCGGCCGGTTCGTGGGGAGGCTTGCCGGTGAGCAGCAGGGTGCGGTGTTCTCCGTCGATGTCGGCGACCTGGATGTCGGAGACCGGGCCCCAGGGCAGCCGCTTGCCGGGGGAGCCGTCGGTGGCCACCTTGTAGCCCCAGGAGAAGTAGGAGAAGGGCTGGCCGTGGGAGGAGACGGCGAGGACGTTGCCGTCGGGGTCCCAGCCGCAGACCCGGGTGTCGGTGGAGCCCCAGTAGCTGAGGCGCTGCGACGGCCCGCCGGAGACCGGTGCCAGATGGATCTCCGGGTCGAGGCTGCGCCAGGTCGTGTAGGCGATCTGGCTGCCGTCGGGGGAGAAGCGCGGGTGGCCGACCCGCGTGCGGTCGACGGTGAGGCGCCAGCCGCGTCCCGGTGGGTGCCCGGCCGGTACCAGGGGTGCGATCCAGAGATCGTCCTCGGCGGCGAAGCACAGCAAGTCGTCGTGCAGATGCGGGAAACGGAGATACGCGACGTCGTCACTCACCCCCCAATGCTTTCCGCGCCCAGGGGGCGCGGCAACTTGTGGGGCCGGGGTGCGTTCGAGTCGTGACCCAGGACACAAGCGAAACGGTTTCGTTTCGCGGACGGTCTGGGCTACCGTCGAGGTGTACGAAACCGTTTCGTTCGGATGGGAGGAGGTCGACCATGACAGTACGCAGCCGGCTCACGCCCGAGCGCGAGGCAGAGCTGTACGAAGCCGTGCTCGACCTGCTGCGCGAGGTCGGCTACGACGCCCTGACGATGGACGCCGTCGCCGCCCGGACCCGGTCCAGCAAGGCCACGCTCTACCGCCAGTGGCGGAGCAAGCCGGAACTGGTCGTCACGGCGATGCGGCACAACCAGCCGGTGAACGTCGCCGACATCGACACCGGCACTCTGCGTGGCGACTTTCACGCCATGGTGGAGCGCACCGACGACTGTCAGATGGAGAAGGACTCCGCGCTGATGCGGGGTCTGGCCCAGGCCATTCATGGCAACCCCGATCTCCACCGCGCCCTGCGCGAGCTGCTGATCGAGCCCGAGATCACCGGACTCGACACGCTGCTGCGGCGGGCCGTGGAAAGGGGTGAGGTCAGCGTGGACAACCGCGCACTCGACTTCGTCCCGCACATGCTGGTCGGCGCCTTCGTCGCCCGGCAGCTGATCGAGGACCGGGACCCCGACCGGATCTTCCTCACCGACTACCTGGACGCCGTGGTCCTCCCCGCCCTCGGCCTCTGACGCACAGACCTCCCCGCACCACCCAGCACCACCCTGACGCGCAACCGCTCTCGTCGTCGGGCCGGCTCCCCATGCCCTGTTCACCTCACAAACGGGAGTACGCCCTCGTGGCCACGTTCCTCTACAAACTCGGGCGGTCCGCCTTCCGGCGCCGCCGACTCGTCGCCCTGCTGTGGGTGGCGCTGCTGGTGCTCGCCGGAGTCGGCGCGGCCTCCGCGTCCACCGCCGCCTCGTCGTCGTTCTCGATGCCGGGAACGGAGGCGCAGAAGGCCTTCGACCTGCTGGAAGAGCGCTTCCCCGGAGCCAGCCCCGACGGGGCGACCGCGCGGGTCGTCTTCAAGGCGCCCGACGGCCGCAAGATGACCGAACCGGCCAACAAGGCCGAGGTGAACAAGGCGGTCACCGCGCTGAAGGCCGGCTCCGACCAGGTGGCTTCCGTCAACGACCCGTTCGCCGCCAAGGCCGTCTCCCAGGATGGCGGCACGGCGTACATATCGGTCACGTACAAGGTCAGCGGGATGGAGCTGACCGACAAGACGCGTGAGGCGCTGAAGGAGACCGGCGACCATGCGCGCGAGAGCGGGCTGACCGTCGAGATCGGCGGCGACGCGCTGCAGGCCGCCCCGGAGACCGGGTCGGGCGAGATCATCGGTGTCTCCATCGCCGCGGTCGTCCTCGTCATCACCTTCGGCTCGCTGGTCGCCGCCGGACTTCCGCTGCTCACCGCGATCATCGGCGTCGGCATCGGGATCTCGACGATCACCGCGCTGGCGAACGTCCTCGACCTGGGCTCCACCACGTCGACGCTCGCGACGATGATCGGCCTCGCGGTCGGCATCGACTACGCGCTCTTCATCGTCTCCCGCTACCGCGCCGAACTCGCCGAGGGCCGCGAACGTGAGGAAGCCGCAGGCCGGGCTGTGGGGACCGCCGGTTCCGCGGTCGTCTTCGCGGGCCTGACCGTGGTGATCGCGCTCGTCGGCCTCGCCGTCGTCAACATCCCGATGCTCACCAAGATGGGCTTCGCGGCCGCCGGCACGGTCGTGATCGCGGTCCTGATCGCTCTTACCCTGATACCCGCGCTGCTCGGCTTCGCCGGCAAGCGGGTGCTCGGCCGCAAGGTCCGCAAGGGCAAGGAGACGAGCGACAAGCCGAACATGGGCACCCGCTGGTCCCGTTTCGTCCTGCGCCGCCCGATCACCGTGCTGCTCGCCGGTGTGGTGGGCCTCGGCGCGATGGCGATACCGGCAGCCTCGCTCGAGCTGGGCCTGCCCGACGACGGCTCCCAGCCGGTCAGCACCACGCAGCGCAAGGCGTACGACCTGCTGTCCGACGGCTTCGGCCCAGGCTTCAACGGCCCGCTGCTGGTCGTCGTCGACGGCGACAAGGGCACGGCCGACCGCACGGTCAAGCACATCAAGGGTCTCGACGGCGTCGTGGCCGTGACCCCGCCGACCCTCAACAAGTCCGGCGACACCGCGATGATCACGGTCGTACCGAAGGACAGGCCGTCCTCGCTCGAGACCGAGGACCTCGTCCACTCCATCAGGGACGGCAGCGGCGACGACGTGCTGGTCACCGGCGCGACGGCGATGAACATCGACTTCTCGCAGAGGATGAACGACGCGCTGCTGCCCTATCTCGCGCTCGTGGTCGGACTCGCCTTCCTGCTGCTGATGGTGGTCTTCCGCTCGGTCCTGGTCCCGCTGAAGGCGGCCCTCGGCTTCCTGCTCTCGGTCGTCGCGGCGCTCGGCGCGGTCGTCGCCGTCTTCCAGTGGGGCCGGCTCGGCTCGCTGTTCGGCGTGGAGCAGACCGGCCCGATCATGTCGATGATGCCGATCTTCATGGTGGGCGTCGTCTTCGGTCTGGCCATGGACTACGAGGTCTTCCTGGTCACCCGCATGCGTGAGGCGTACGTCCACGGTCAGCGGCCCGGCGAGGCGATCGTCACCGGTTTCAAGCACGGGGCGCGTGTGGTCACGGCTGCGGCCGTGATCATGATCGCGGTCTTCTCCGGCTTCATCGGCTCCAGTGACCAGATGATCAAGATGATCGGCTTCGGCCTCGCGATCGCGGTCTTCTTCGACGCTTTCGTGGTCCGGATGGCGATCGTGCCCGCGGTCCTCGCGCTGCTCGGCCACAAGGCGTGGTGGCTGCCGCGCTGGCTGGACCGGGTGCTGCCCAATGTGGATGTCGAGGGCGAGAAGCTGCACAAGGAACTCGCGGGCAGCCGCGAGGACCCGGACGAGGAGCGCGAGCTGGCGCGCGTCTAGGTGCCGGAGATGGCATCAAAGTAGCGTCGTCCGCCTGAAGACCGGGCGCAGGCGGGTTGACGACGCTGCCTGGCGACGAAGCTCCTGGGACGGAGCCACGTCGCGGCAGTCGATGGCCGCAGTCATCACCCGGTGGTGGTGGGTGCGGCCATCGCGTATGTGTGCCGAAGGAAGCGGGCCAGCACCTTCGAATCGAACTGAACCACCGCTACGCCGTCCGGGGTATGGAACTCCACCACCGTCTGGACGCGGCCGCACGGCCAGACCTCGATGTCGCCCTTGCGAGTGGGGGCGCGCAGCCCCGTTTCCAGCAGCTCGCGCGGGAAGCTCCAGGCGCGGCCGCTGGGGAACGCGAAGCACACGGCTTGCGGGTCCTCGTCGGGGTCGTAGCCCAGTACGACCTGGACGGTGCGGTTCTGCGGAGCGTCAGTGACGATCCGGGCCGATGCATGATCTTCGACGACTGCGGACATCGAACGACTCCTCACACTCGCCCTCTTTGTCATCTAATGTCCCATATTTTGGGCCTGAAACTCGACCTTCATTTGTGACAGACCCGCTCTTGCAAGTCGTTTGCAACAAGGCTCTATCATTGAACAGTTATTCATCTGTCCGAAGCGGAGTCCGACATGCATGTCCCCGACGGATTCATCAACGCCCCGGTCTCGGTGGGGGCCGGAGTCGTGGCCGCCGGTGCGGTCGCCGTCAGCCTGCGTGGCGCCCGCCGTGAGCTCGGGGGTACCTCCCATGCCGAAGGCCATGGGGGAGAGCGCACGGCGCCGCTGGCCGGTCTGGTCGCCGCGTTCATCTTTGCCGTGCAGATGCTGAACTTCCCCGTCGCCGTCGGCACCAGCGGTCATCTGCTGGGCGGGGCGCTCGCCGCGATCCTCGTCGGTCCGTACACCGGCGTGCTCTGCCTGTCCGTCGTGCTCCTGATGCAGGGCATCCTCTTCGCGGACGGCGGTCTCACCGCGCTCGGCGTGAACATCACCGTCATGGGTGTGGTCACCGTCGTCGTCGCCTACGCGCTCTTCCGCGGCCTGGTCAGGGTGCTGCCTCGCGGGCGCCGTGCGATCGCCGCCGCCTCCTTCGCCGCGGCGCTGATCTCCGTGCCCGCCGCGGCCACCGTCTTCACCGTCATCTACGCAATCGGAGGGACCACCGACGTCCCCGTCGGCAAGGTGCTGACCGCGATGGTCGGCGTCCATGTCCTGATCGGCATCGGCGAGGCCCTGATCACGATGCTCACGGTCGGCGCGGTCGTCGCCGTCCGGCCGGACCTCGTCCACGGGGCCCGGGGCCTGGCCGCCCCTCTCAAGCTGCGCGTCGGCGGCGAGCTGGTGGACGCCCCGGTCGCCGCCCGGCCCGTGCCCGTCGCCGCCCTCCCCCACAGCCTTCGGCGTGGGAGGTACCCCCACCCCCGCGCGGTCTGGGCGACGGGCCTGGTCACCGCCCTCGTCCTTGCGGGCTTCGGCTCCTTCTACGCCTCCTCAAGCCCCGACGGCCTGGAGAAGGTCGCCGCGGACAAGGGCATCGACAGACACGTCGAGGAACACGCCGCCAAGGACTCCCCGCTCGCCGACTACGGCGTCAAGGACATCTCCGACGCCCGGCTCTCGGGAGGCCTGGCGGGCGTGATCGGCGTCGGTGTCACCGTCGTCGCTGGCACGGGCATCGTCTGGTCGGTCCGCCGCCGCCGTACGACGCATGCCGACCCCACCCGCGTACCGGAAGCCGTCTGACATGGGCGCGGGCCACACCCACAAGCTCTACCGGCACGGCCACTCACCGGTCCATGACCTGCCCCCGCACTGCAAGCTCACCGCCGTCCTCTGCTTCGTCCTGGTCGTGGTCCTGACGCCGCGCGAGGCCGTCTGGGCCTTCGCCCTGTACGCGGTGCTGCTCATCGCGGTCGCTGCCCTGGCCCGTATCCCCGCCGGGTTTCTGCTGCGACGCCTGCTGATCGAGATCCCGTTCGTGGCGTTCGCGGTCCTGATGCCCTTCGTCGTCCCGGGCGAGCAGGTGCAGGTGCTGGGCCTGTCGGTGAGCGTCCCCGGACTCTGGGGCGCCTGGAACGTCCTGGCCAAGGGCACGCTCGGCGTCGCCGCCTCCGTGATCCTCGCCTCGACTACCGAGCTGCGCGCCCTTTTGCTCGGTCTGCAACGGCTCAGACTGCCGCCGATGCTCGTCCAGATCGCGTCCTTCATGATCCGTTACGGCGATGTCATCACGGACGAGATGCGCCGGATGTCGATCGCCCGCAGGTCGCGCGGCTTCGAGGCGCGCGGCATCCGTCACTGGGGCGTCCTCGGCAAATCCGCGGGTGCCCTGTTCATCCGCTCCTACGAGCGCGGGGAGCGCGTGCATCTGGCGATGGTGAGCCGGGGGTACACGGGCACCATGCCGGTCATCGACGAGGTGACCGCGAGCCGCGCGCAGTGGACGTACGCCGCCGCACTCCCGCTCACCGCCCTCGCGGTCTGTCTGCTTGGCTGGACCCTATGACCACCGCATCTCTCGAGGTCAGCGGCCTCGCCTACGCCTACCCCGACGGCCACCAGGCCCTGTTCGGGGTCGACCTGACCGTGGACCGCGGCGAGCGGGTGGCCCTGCTCGGGCCCAACGGCGCGGGCAAGACCACGCTCGTCCTGCACCTCAACGGCATCCTGACCGGCGGCGTGGGCTCGGTGACGGTCGCCGGCCTCCCGGTCGCCAGGGCGAACCTCGCGGAGATCCGCCGGCGGGTCGGCATCGTCTTCCAGGACCCGGACGACCAGCTGTTCATGCCGACGGTCCGCGAGGACGTGGCCTTCGGCCCCGCGGCGGCGGGCATCCGCGGACCGGAGCTGGAGGCACGGGTCGTCTCCGCGCTGACCCAGGTCGGCATGGCGGAGTTCGCGGACCGGCCGCCGCACCATCTCTCCTTCGGGCAGCGGCGCCGGGTCGCAGTCGCCACGGTGCTCGCGATGGAGCCCGAGATCCTCGTACTGGACGAGCCCTCGTCCAACCTCGACCCGGCATCCAGGCGCGAACTGGCCGACATCCTGAGGTCGTTGGACGTCACGGTGCTGATGGTCACGCACGATCTCCCGTACGCGCTGGAGCTGTGCCCGCGCGCGGTGATCCTCAGCGAGGGCGTGATCGCGGCGGACGGTCCCACGCAGGAACTGCTGAGCGACGAAGAGCTGATGCGCGCGCACCGTCTGGAGCTGCCGTTCGGCTTCAACCCGCAGTCCGTGGTCCCCGTGACGCCACCCCGTCACGGCTCGGCGCCCTCGCGATTGTCTTGAGCTGACCTGCCAGTCACCTTGTCGGTACCACGTTGCACCATGGGGGCATGAGCGGGAGCGGCAGAACAGGCGCGGTGGACGTCCGGGGCACGGTGGCGGAAGGCTTCGAGCCGGTCATGGACGCCTTCGTGCGCAACTTCGAACAGCGGGGCGAGCGCGGTGCGGCCGTCGCCGTCTACCGGGACGGGCGCAAGGTCGTCGACCTGTGGGCCGGGTCCCGCGACGTGGACGGCGAGGACCCCTGGGCCCTGGACACCGCCCAGATCGTCCGCTCCGTGACCAAGGGCGTCGCCGCGGCCGTCGTCCTCCTGCTCCACCAGCGCGGGCAGATCGACCTGGATGCCCCGGTCGGCACGTACTGGCCCGAGTTCAAGGCGGCGGGCAAGGAACGCGTCCTCGTACGCCAGTTGCTCTCGCACCGCGCCGGGCTGCCCGCCCTCGACCGCCCGCTCATCCCGGCCCGGGCGGCCGACGCGGTGAGCGGACCGGCCGCGATCGCCGCGCAGCGCCCCGCCTGGGAGCCGGGCACCGACCACGGCTACCACGCCCAGAGCTACAGCTGGCTGCTCGGCGAACTGGTCCGCCGCGTCACCGGCCGCACCATCGGCCGCTGGGTCGCCGAGGAGATCGCCCGCCCGCTCGGCCTGGACTTCTGGATCGGCCTGCCGCAGGACGAGGCGCACCGGGTCGGCCGGATCGGCCCGGTCGCCGAGCCCGCCACGGCGGCCGGCGGCGGGCTCACCCTGCGCCCCAAGCCCGCCGTCGCCGAGGCCTACCGCAACCCCGAATCCCTCACCCGGCGCGCCTTCGGGGCGATCGACCCGCTGCCCGACGAGAACGACCCCGCCTACCGCGCCGCCGAACTTCCCGCCTCCAACGGCATATCCACCGCCCGCGCCCTCGCCCGCTTCTACGCCGCCACGATCGGCGAGGTCGAAGGCGGCGTCCCCCGCCTCTTCGCCCCGGCCACCCTCACCCTCGCCCGCACCGAGGAATCCGTCGGCCCCGACCGCGTCCTGATCGTCCCCACCCGCCTCGGCCTCGGCTTCATGCTCCACGGCCCCGCCTGCCCCCTGCTCGGCCCCGGCTCCTTCGGCCACCCCGGCCGCGGCGGCTCGCTCGGCTTCGCCGACCCCGAGTCGGGCGTCGCGCTCGGTTATGTAACCAACGGGCTGCGCAAGGGGGTTACGGCCGATCCCCGCGCCCAGGCACTGATCAGGGCGGTACGTTCGGCGCTATGAGCGGCGCGACGAGCCGTTTCGAGGGGTACGGCGTACTGATCACGGGCGCGGGGCGCGGCATCGGCGAGGCGACCGCGCGACGGCTCGCGGCCGAAGGCGCCCGCGTTCTGGTCACCGACGTGGACGCGGACGACGCTGCGGGTGGACGGGGGACTGCTGGCGGTGAACTCGGCGTTCATGCAGGTCGTCGAGGGCGAGTGAACCCACGCCCTAGGACAGTTGGGGTGTCCGGCGGCGCTGCCCGGCCGCCAGGACGAAGGTCACGGTGATCAGCAGCGCCCATGCCCCGAACTTCGCCACGGACACCGGCTGCCAGCCGCCGAGCTGGTCCGGATAGCTCCATGCGCCCGCGTACGTCGCGATGTTCTCCGCGATCCAGAGGAAGAACCCGATGAGCACGAACGACAGGGCGAGCGGCATGCGGTGGTGCCGCGCTCCCACCCGGTACCGCACCCAGGTCCCGGCGGTGGCGCACACGAGCAGAGCGGCCAGCGCCCAGCGGAGGTCGGGCAGCCAGTGGTGGCTGAAGAAGTTCACATAGACCGCACCGGCGATCGCCGCCATCATCCGGGGCCGGTAGCCGTCCAGGCGCAGGTCGAACAGGTGCCAGGCCCGGCAGACGTAGCTGCCCACGGCCGCATACAGAAATCCGCCGTACAGCGGCACGCCCGCGACCTTCGTCAGTGCCTGTTCCGGGTAGCTCCAGGAGCCCATCCGTACCTTGACCAGCTCGAAGATCAGCCCGATCAGATGGCACCCGGCGATCACAGCGGTGTCGCGGGCGCTGTCCCACCCCACCTTCCTGGCGAGAGCCGCGAGCAGGACCCCGTACACCAGCACCAGGTCGTAGCGGGCAATCGGCAGGTCGTCGGGCAGCAGGCGCGAGACCGCTATGCCGCCGACGAGCGCGAACGCGAACACGCAGCAGCGGGCCTGCAGCCAGCCGAAGCGGAGCAGCTGATGTGCCCGGTGCGAGATCATCCCCATGCCGGAAGGGACGCCTGGAACGCCCCGCGTGGTTCGACGAGCGTCAGCTCGCCCGCAGCATCAGTCCGATCCCCACCACCATCAGGCCGGCCGCCGCGATTCTCGGGCCGCCGAAGCGTTCCTTGAAGAACAGCGCTCCGATCGCCGCTCCCACGATGATCGACGACTCGCGCAGCGCCGCCACCGGCGCCAGCGGCGCGCGGGTCTGCGCCCACAGAACCAGCCCGTACGCCGCGACCGAGAGCGCCGCGCCGAGCAGCCCGCGGGCCGCGTACGGGCGCAACCGGGCCGACAGCGCGCCCCGGTGGACATAGAACGTGTACGCCGGGATCGCCGTCCCCTCCAGGATCATCAGCCAGGCGATATAGCCGAGCGGCGTCCCCGAGGCGCGTACGCCGACACCGTCCACGACCGTGTACGCGGCGATGGACAGACCGGTCGCCAGCGCGGCCAGCAGCGCGGGCCAGTGCGGACGGGCGCCCGAGCCCTTCATGCCCCACAGGGCCACGCCCACCAGGCCGGCCGATGCGATGACGACACCGGCCAGCTGCCAGGCGCTGAGGCTCTCGCCGACGAACAGCACCGCGAGCACGGTCACGACCAGCGGCGCAGTACCGCGTGCGATCGGATACATCTGGCCGAAGTCGCCCAGGCTGAACGAGCGCATCAGCAGCGCCTGATAGCCGATGTGGAGCAACGCGGAGGCGATGAGGCAGGGCCAGGCGGCCGCGGCGGGCAGCGGCGTGAAGCAGGCGAGCACGGCCCCGATCACGGTGCCGCCGCCGGCGATCAGTGTGAACGCGACCATCTGGTCCTTGATGGTGTGCGCGATGGCGTTCCAACTGGCGTGCGTGACGGCGGCCACGAGGACCGCGAGGGCGACGAGAAGAGTCACGCCGTGCGCTCGCGTACATCCACCTGCGTGCCGCCCGCGTGCGCGATCAGTGTCCCGGCGATCCGCAGCTCGCGAAGCACCTCCGCGTAACAGAGAGAGGCGTCGGTGTCGTGAGTTCTCATGGCCCGCACGCTAGCGGTAGTTGTACGGGCCATGCGAGCGGCTTTCGACCGATCTGCTCAGCGGGCGCGCAACACCTGCGCGACCACCGGCCCTGCCGCGTCGCCGCCGTGCCCGCCCGACTGCACGACCGCCGCGGCCGCCAGATCGTCGGCGTACCCGGTGAACCAGCTGTTGGACTTGCCCTGGCCGTCCACCTCCGCCGAGCCGGTCTTCGCGCCCTTGTCGCCGCCGACGCCGGACAGGGCGGCCGCGCCCGTGCCGTACTGCGCGGTGGCGCGCATCATCTCGCGCAGCGCCCGCGCGATGGAGTCCGGAAGCGGCTGCGCCGTTGCCAGTTCGCGGTTGTCGAGGGACTGCGGGACGATCACCGGCTGGTGGAAGGCGCCGTTCTTGGCGGTGGCGGTGATGGAGGCCATGTTGAGCGCGTTCATGGCGACCTTGCCCTGCCCGATGTACGAGGCGGCGGTCTCCGCGCCCGAGGACTCCGGCACGCTGCCGTCGACGGAGACGACGCCCGTCTGCCAGTCGAGGCCGATCCCGAAGTACTTGCGTGCGGTCTCGCCCAGTGCGCGGCCGGCGATGCCGCGCTTGTTCAGCGGCTTGACCGCCTTGATGAAGGCGGTGTTGCAGGACCGGCTGAAGCTGTCCTTGAACGTGCCGCCGGGAATCTTGAAGTCGTCGAGATTGTGGAAGGTGACGCCTTCCCACGTGACGGTCGGCGGACACTGCACCTTCGTACTCGGCCCGTCGACGACGCCGTTGTCCATCATCATCGTCGAGCTCACGATCTTCAGCGTGGAGCCGGGTGCCTGGGCGCCCATCATCGCCGTGTTGTAGCCGTCGGCGGGGCTGTTGGCGACGGCCCGGATCTCGCCCGTACTGGGCTTGACGGCGACGACCGACGCATGCCCGTACTGCTTCACGGCCTTCTCCGCGGCGGCCTGCACATCCGCGTCCAGCGTGGTGGGCAGCCTGCCCTCCTTGCCCTTGGTCAGGGTCAGCAGGGTCTGGTCGGGCGTGGCCGGATCGCCGGACGAGATGACCAGCTCGACACCGGCCGTCCCGCCCGCGGTCTCGCCGTACTTCTTGCGGAGCGAGTCAAGGACGGGCCCGAGCGAGGGGTACTTCTCCTTCGTCAGCTCCCGCCCCTTGCGGTCCAGGGCCTTGATCGGCGGGGCCGCGGCCTGGTCCGTCTTGAGCGTGGTGCCCTTTGTCAGCTTGGGATGCACGACGGCGGGCACCCAGTCGACCAGCGCCCGCCCGGTGGTCAGCCCGCGCACGACGGTAAGCTCGGAGGCGTACGACCAGGGCTTGCTCTGCCCGTCGTACGTCACCGTCGCCTTGACGGTGAACGGCACCTTCGCGCCGACCGCCGCACCCGGTGTGATCACGGCCGCGGACACATGTGCCTGATCGCGATACCCGGCAAGCGACGGCCCCGCCTCGGCGGCGTTGTTGGTGAGCTGCGCGGCCTCCGGAGCATTCCCGCCCGCCCAGGCCGCGAGGAAGTCCTTGGCGGTCTTGTCGATCTCCTCGGCACTGAGCGGCCCGCTCTTCTTGGGCGCGGAGGCGGACTTGGTGTCGTTCCCGCCACCGCCGTGGTCGGTCAGCCCGTTGAACAGGTTGTAGCCCCCGTAGCCCACGCCACCGGCGACGACCAGGAATACGCCGCCGACGACGGCGACTTTCGCTCCACTGCGCATGCTGCAGTCCCCTCCCCAGGAGTCCAAGCACTCTACGGGACAGGAGTGACAGCAGCGCCGGCCGTTATCGGACCGCGACGCTCGGGCGCGGGCGGCAACACCGCGGCCCCGCACCTTCGGGGGGTGCGGGGCGCCCGCACCCAGCGCTCCGCGCCCTCAGGCTCGGCGCGAACCGGAGCTGCGCCTTGCCCGGTCAGCCGATCCGGATCCGGTGGTCGCGAGTGCCGGCCGGGCGCTGACCACCGAACGCGTGACGAAGAAGCCCGAAGGCCTCGACCTGGCAGGAGGGGGCGGCCGTCGTCCCTGCTAGACCCAGCTGTCCAGCCACATCCGGTTCCGCCAGTCCTCCACCGGGATCGGCGTCCCCGTGTACAGCGGGTAGAAGTAGATGAAGTTCCAGATGATCAGCAGCACCAGCACACCCGCGCCGATCGCCCCGATCGCCCGTCTGCGTTCGTCCGATCCCGGTGGGCCCAGCATCGCGCCGATCATCATCGCCACCGCCAGGCACAGGAACGGCACGAACACGACCGCGTAGAACAGGAAGATCGTGCGCTCCTGGTAGAAGAACCACGGCACCCAGCCCGCCGCGATCCCGCAGGCGATGGCGCCCGCGCGCCAGTCGCGGCGGAAGAACCAGCGCCACAGGATGTAGCAGACCGCGAAACAGGCCGCCCACCACAACAGCGGTGTGCCCAGCGCCAGGACCTCCGCCGCGCACTTGTCCGCCGCGTCCGCCGGGCAGCCCTGCGTGCCCGCCTTCGGGTCCTCGTAGTAGTACGAGACCGGGCGGCCCAGGACGATCCAGCTCCACGGGTTGGACTGGTAGGTGTGGCCGGAGGTCAGGTTGACGTGGAACTCGTAGACCTCGTTCTCGTAGTGCCACAGGCTGCGCAGCCAGTCCGGCAGCCATGTCCAGTTGCCGCCCCTGCCGTCCTTCTGGGCCCAGTCCCTGAAGTAGCCCTTGTCGGTGACGATCCAGCCGGTCCAGGTCGCGATGTACGTCACGATCGCGACCGGCACCGTCGAGACGAACGCCGGTACGACGTCCTTCCTGAGCACCGCCCGGTACGGCTGCACCGCGCCCGCCGTCCGGCGGGCGCCGACGTCCCACAGGACCGTCATCAGGCAGAACGCGACCATCACATACAGGCCGTTCCACTTGGTGCCCGCGGCAAGTCCCAGCATCAGGCCCGCCGCCAGGCGCCAGGGGCGCCAGCCGAGGCGCAGGGTCTCCGCGATCGTGGCGTCCGGCCGCAGGATCCCCTCCTCGTCCGTCGGCAGCGCCGCCGCGAGTCTCCTGCGGGCCCAGTCGCGGTCGATGACCAGACACCCGAAGGCCGCGAGCACGAAGAACATCAGCACCTGGTCGAGCAGCGCCGTGCGGCTCATCACGAAGTGCAGGCCGTCGAAGGCGAGCAGCGTTCCGGCCACGCAGCCCAGGAGCGTCGAGCGGAACAGCCTCCTGCCGATGCGGCAGAGCATCAGCACCGACAGCGTGCCGAGCAGGAAGACCATGAACCGCCAGCCGAACGGGTTGAACCCGAAGAAGTGCTCGCCGAGGCCGATGACCCATTTGCCGACCGGCGGATGCACCACATACCCGGGGGCGGTGGGGACCGGGACGCTGGACGGGTCGGCCAGGATCTGTTTGTCGATGTCCTTCGGCCAGCTGCCCTCGTACCCCTGGTTGATCAGGGCCCAGGCGTCCTTGGCGTAGTACGTCTCGTCGAATATCACCGCATCCGGCTTGCCGAGGTTCCACAGCCGCAGCACGCCCGCGACGATCGCCACCAGCAGCGGTCCGCCCCAGGCCGCCCAGCGCAGCAGCCTGTCCGCGAACGCCGGCGGGATGCCGAACACCTGCCACACGCGCTCGGAGGGGCGGGTGTACGGCGGCACCAGGCGCTCGTGCAGCCCGATCACCGGCCTGGGCGTGTAGCCGAATCTGCGCAGCCGTTGCTGCCAGCCTGAGGGCTGCTGATCGGCGTCCTTGCCCTGAAGGGTCCGTGGCGCGGTACTGGTCACCGCGCCATCGTAGGGAACGCGACTGTGCGAGTCGTGCGTCCGGTCCTGCGAGGATGGCGTATGTGACAGGAACGCTGGTACTCGCAGGGACCCCCATCGGTGATGTCGCGGACGCGCCGCCCCGGCTCGCCGCCGAGCTGGAGGGCGCCGACATCGTCGCGGCCGAGGACACCAGGCGGCTGCGCAGGCTGACCCAGGCGCTCGGTGTGCACACCACCGGGCGGGTCGTTTCGTACTTCGAGGGCAATGAGTCCGCGCGTACGCCGGAGCTCGTCGAGGCGCTTGCCGGCGGGGCCCGGGTGCTGCTCGTCACCGACGCCGGAATGCCGTCCGTCTCGGACCCCGGCTACCGGCTCGTGGCGGCCGCCGTCGAGAAGGACATCAAGGTCACCGCCGTGCCGGGGCCGTCCGCCGTGCTGACCGCGCTAGCCCTGTCGGGGCTGCCCGTGGACCGTTTCTGCTTCGAGGGTTTTCTGCCGCGCAAGGCCGGGGAACGGCTCGGCAAGCTGCGCGAGGTCGCGGACGAGCGGCGCACCCTTGTCTATTTCGAGGCCCCGCACCGGCTCGACGACACCCTTGCCGCGATGGCCGATGTATTCGGCGCCGAGCGGCGGGCAGCCGTGTGCCGGGAGCTGACCAAGACCTACGAGGAGGTCAAGCGCGGCGGTCTCGGCGAGCTCGCGGCCTGGGCGGCGGAAGGCGTACGCGGAGAGATCACCGTTGTCGTCGAGGGGGCGCCACAGGCCGTGCCCGGTGAGCTCGACCCCGCAGAGCTGGTACGCAGGGTGCAGGTGCGCGAGGAGGCGGGGGAGCGGCGCAAGGAGGCCATCGCCGCCGTCGCCGCCGAAGCAGGACTGCCCAAACGGGAGGTCTTCGATGCCGTGGTCGCGGCAAAGAATGCGGATCGGAAGGTGCCCGCGGACGGTAAAGGACTATCGTAAAAGGCAAAGCGCAAGCCGCGTCCTGACCCTTTCTGCATGGGAATACCAAAGACCACACCATTAATCGACAGGCGCTGATGCGCTCCCGCCGTAATGGGCGTCCACTGGATCGGTGGAGAGGAGCTGGCATGAGTGAGATCACGGGTGGCGCCAAGGTCCACGAGGCATACGCCTTTGCCTGTATGCGCTGCGGGCACGGCTGGGAGCAGGAGTACGAGATAGAGCATCACATCGACGGCGCGGGCCTGGAACACGTCGTGTACAAGGCCAACGGTCTGCGGGTGCCGTCTCCGCTCTCGAGCCCGAGTTGCATGAACTGCGGCGGGCATGTCGTACGGATCATGCGGGCGGGACAGGTCTCGTCGATGCACAACCTGGTCGGACAGTCCGTCGCGATAACAGGACCGCTGCCGAGTGCGCCGCACGGAGAGCCCCAGCGGGTCAAAAAGCCCAAGAAGGCCGAGAGGGCCGCGAAGGCCGAGCAGGCCGCCGAGACCGCGAAGTCCGAGGCCGGGCAGTCCGAGGCTCCGATGGCCGAGGCCGCGAAGCCCCAGGCGGGCGAGCCCCACCACTGGCATCTCTCCGATCTCCTGCACCCCTTCCACCGCAAGTGAGGTCCCGGGCGCGAGCCTCGTAGGATCGCGCCCATGAGCTCGAAGTCAGCCCCACCGCCGCTGCCCGAACCCCTTGGGGTACCGGTCGCCGATTCGCACACCCACCTGGACATGCAGGAGGGCACGGTCGAAGAGGCCCTCGCCAGGGCCGCGGCGGTCGGTGTGACGACCGTCGTGCAGGTGGGCTGCGACATCAAGGGCTCGCGATGGGCGGCGGAGACGGCTGCGGCGCACGACGGCGTGCACGCCGCGGTCGCGCTGCACCCCAACGAGGCCCCGCGGATCGTCCTCGGCGATCCGGAGGGATGGTCCCGCCAGCGCGCCCGTGAGGGCGGCGGCGACAGCGCCCTCGACGACGCGCTCGCCGAGATCGACCGGCTCGCCGCCCTGGACCAGGTGAAGGCAGTCGGCGAGACCGGCCTGGACTACTTCCGTACGGGAGCCGACGGAATCGCCGCCCAGGAGCGCTCGTTCCGCGCCCATGTCGAGATCGCGAAGCGGCACGGCAAAGCACTCGTCATCCACGATCGCGACGCGCACGCCGATGTGCTACGGATCCTCGCCGAGGAGGGCGCTCCCGAGCGGACCGTCTTCCACTGCTACTCCGGTGACGCCGAAATGGCCGAAGTCTGCGCCGCCGCAGGCTATTTCATGTCCTTCGCGGGCAATGTGACCTTCAAGAACGCCCAGCCGCTGCGCGACGCGCTCGCCGTCGCCCCGCTCGAACTCGTACTCGTCGAGACGGACGCGCCTTTCCTCACGCCCGCGCCGTACCGCGGACGGCCCAATGCGCCGTATCTCATTCCGGTCACGCTGCGTGCCATGGCGGCCGTGAAGGGGCTCGACGAGGACACGCTGGCCGGGGCGATCGCGGCCAACACGGCCCGCGCCTTTGATTACTGAGGGATAACGGCCCACAGGGTAGCGTCGCGACACTGCGTAGTCGAATCGCTTGGGAGAGTGACCGGACTCCGCTATCGTCCCGGCCCGCAACGCCATCGGGCGGACCGGACCGGACCTTACGGAGCGTCGTGAGCAATTCGCAGGGCAGTCACCGTGCCGCGCGTGGCGGCCGCCGCGCCGTCCCGTCGTACGAGAGCCAGAGCGTCGGCGGCGCGGAGGGCCGCACGCCGACGTATGCGGTGGTTCCGCCGCCGCCCCCCTCGATGGCCCCTCCGCCGTTCCCGTCACTGCCCCGGCAGAGCCCCGTCCCCGACCCGGCGGGGCCGGTCGGACGCGCCGAGGCCCGGCGGGCAGCACACCGCCGCAGAACCGCCGAGAAGCCCGACACCCTGCGCCGCTTCGTCCCGCAGGCCCTCGTCGTCGCCTTCCTGGCGGGAGGCACCTCCGCCTTCGTCGCCAACGACAAGGCCGTCCGCCTCACCGTCGACGGCGCCCCCCGCACCATGCACACCTTCGCCGACGACGTGGACGAACTCCTTGAGGACGAGGGGGTCGCCGTCGGGGCGCACGACATCGTCGCCCCGGCCCCCGGCGCGGCTCTCGCCAGCGGTGACGACATCGTCGTCCGCTACGGCCGGCCCGTCATGCTCACCCTCGACGGGCAGCCCCGCCGTGTGTGGACCACCGCCCGCACGGTCGACGGCGCGCTGCGCCAGCTCGGGGTGCGGGCCGAGGGCGCGTATCTGTCCGCGTCCCGCTCCCAGGCGATCTCCCGCCACGGCCTCGTCCTGGACGTGCGGACCGAGCGGACCGTGACCTTCATGGCCGACGGGCGCGAGCGGACCATCCGTACGAACGCGGCGACTGTCAGCGAGGCACTGGGCGAGGCCGGGATCGCACTGCACGGCCAGGACACCACCTCCGTGCCGCCCGGCAGCTTCCCGCGCGACGGCCAGACCGTCACCGTCATGCGGATCACCGCCACCCGGGAGGTGCGCGAGGAGCCCATCGCGTACGACACCGAGAGGACCCGCGACTCCTCGCTCTTCGCGGGCACGGAGGTCGTCGTACGGCAGGGCAGGCAGGGCGCCCGGCGCGTCACCTACGCCCTGCGGACGGTCAACGGGGTGCGGCAGAAGCCGAGAAAGGTCGCCGAGGAGGTCGTGCGGGAGCCGGTCACCCAGCAGGTGAAGGTGGGCACCAGGCCGCTGCCGGATTCCGTGCGCGGCGCGGACGGCCTGGACTGGGGCGCCCTCGCGCTGTGCGAGTCGGGCGGACGGGCTCGCGCGGTGGATCCGTCGGGGAACTACGGCGGGCTGTACCAGTTCGACATGGGAACCTGGCACGATCTGGGCGGTACTGGGCTCCCGCAGGACGCGCCGGCGGAGGAACAGACGTACCGGGCCAAGAAGCTCTACGTGCAGCGGGGGGCGAGTCCGTGGCCGCACTGCGGCCGTAGGCTGTATCGGTGAGCACCACTGAGCCCGACGCACTCCTCGGCCCCGCCGACATCCGTGAACTGGCCGCAGCGCTGGGCGTACGCCCCACCAAGCAGCGCGGCCAGAACTTCGTCATCGACGCCAATACGGTCCGCAGGATCGTCCGCACCGCCGAGGTGCGCGAGGACGACGTGGTCGTCGAGGTCGGCCCGGGGCTGGGATCTCTGACCCTCGCGCTGCTGGAGGCGGCGGACCGGGTCGTCGCCGTCGAGATCGACGATGTGCTCGCGGGCGCCCTGCCCTCGACGATCCTGGCCCGGATGCCGGAGCGCGCGACGCGCTTCTCGCTGGTCCACTCCGACGCGATGCTCGTCGAGGAACTGCCGGGGGTGGAGCCGACGGCGCTGGTCGCGAACCTCCCGTACAACGTCGCCGTACCCGTCCTCCTGCACATGCTGGACCGTTTCCCGACGATCGAACGGACGCTGGTGATGGTGCAGGCAGAGGTCGCGGACCGGCTGGCGGCATCGCCCGGCAACAAGGTCTACGGCGTCCCCTCGGTCAAGGCGAACTGGTACGCAGAGGTGAAGCGGGCGGGGTCGATCGGCCGGAACGTGTTCTGGCCCGCGCCGAACGTGGACAGCGGCCTGGTCTCGCTGGTGCGCCGGGCCGAGCCGGTGGACACCACCGCCACCAAGGCGGAGGTCTTCGCGGTGGTCGACGCGGCCTTCGCGCAGCGGCGCAAGACGCTGCGGGCGGCGCTCGCGGGCTGGGCCGGATCGCCCGCGGCGGCGGAGAAGGCCCTGGTGGCCGCCGGTGTCTCCCCGCAGGCCCGCGGAGAGGCCCTGACGGTCGAGGAGTTCGCACGGATCGCGGAGGCGAAGGCGTGAGCGTCACGGTACGGGTCCCTGCCAAGGTCAACGTCCAGCTGGCGGTGGGCAGCGCGCGGGCCGACGGCTTCCACGACCTCGCCAATGTCTTCCTCGCCGTCTCGCTGTACGACGAGGTGACGGTGAGCCCGGCGCCCTCCCTGACGATCACCTGCTCGGGTCCGGACGCGGGCCAGGTCCCCCTGGACCGTACGAACCTGGCGGCGCGGGCGGCCGAACTGCTCGCCGCGCGGCACGGGCTGGCCCCCGACGTCCACATCCACATCGCGAAGGACATCCCGGTCGCGGGAGGCATGGCGGGCGGCAGCGCGGACGGCGCGGCGGCCCTGCTGGCCTGCGACACCCTGTGGGGCCTCGGCTCCACCCGCGCCGAACTGCTCACCATCTGCGCCGAGTTGGGCAGCGACGTCCCCTTCAGCCTGGTGGGCGGGGCGGCGCTGGGCACGGGCCGCGGCGAGCTGCTGACCGAGCTGGAGGTGGGCGGCGCGTTCCACTGGGTGTTCGCGGTGGCGGACGGCGGCCTGTCGACACCGGCGGTCTACGGCGAGTTCGACCGCCTGACCGAGGGGGTCGCGGTCCCGGCACCAGCGGCGTCCACGGCACTGCTCGACGCGCTGCGCACGGGCGACGCGCCGGCGCTCGCGGGCGCCCTCGCCAACGACCTGCAGCCCGCTGCCCTGTCCCTGCGGCCGTCCCTGGCGGACACCCTGCAGACGGGCACATCGGCGGGCGCGCTGGCGGCGCTGGTCTCGGGCTCGGGCCCGACGACGGCGTTCCTGACGAAGGACGAGGAATCGGCGCACTCGGTAGCGGAGGCGCTGCTCGCGTCGGGGACGTGCCGCGACGCGAGGGTGGCCTCGTCGCCGGCACGCGGCGCGAGGGTTGTTCGGTAGGGGTGGTCATCCGACTGCCCGGGCTAGGAGAGGGCCGGGGCCGGTGGCTGAAATATGCAGACGATCAGGAGTCCACCGGCGCTGGTTGTTCGCCGGACTGACAGCGACGCGTACACCCAGATCGACGAGGATCTGACGACGGCCGCCGACGCCGCGGACTTCCCACTCCTCACTCACGGATATCCCGGTTGATGTCCAATCCCAAGGGATAGGAGCTGCTGACTGCAGCTTCTCCAGAAGGGAAGCCCGAGATTCGAGTTGTCTCTGTACGGCATCGGCAGCCAGTCCACGCAGATTCGCCAGCCGACCGGCCAATTCCTCGACTTCCGCTCGCAACTGGTCAACGTGCTCGTCTGGTTGGCCAAGGGCAACGGGAATCCGTGCGATGAAGGGCAGTTCGCCGAACTCCCCAAGAACCCGTCGCTGGACCGCTTCTTCCAGCCGCACGGCAGAGATCAGCACCTTGCAGCCGGTTGCGCATCGATACACGTCGTTCGCTCCGCCGCCGTGCAGGAGCCGACGGCTGTTGTAGTGCAGTGGCGAGCCACACTCCGCGCGGTGCGCGATGTGCAATAGCAGGGACGAATGTAGGCGGGGGCGCTGGGCCGTCGTACGCCGGGCTGCCAGGGTTGTTTGTAAACTGTCCCACGTCTCCACATCGATCAAGGGCGGCCCCACAGATACAGGCCGACCGGCCGCATCCACGACCGCGCGTCTATCACGGCCGCTGCCGATCGTGCGGCGACCGAGCAGGGCCGGGGACTGGAGCATGCGTCGCAAGACGGTCGGGGACCAGGGGGAGACCTTGCCGGTTCTGGAACTGACAGTCCCGGGCGACGGCACTCCAGCAGAGTTGAGGGCGTGGCACACGGCGGTGACGGTCTCACCTTCGAGGATCTGCCCCACGATCCAGCGCATGCGGTCTGCAGCTTTCTCATGTAGCGCGAGACGCTTCCCGCCATTGGTGTCCCCAATAATTCGGTAACCATAAGGGGCGTTCCCGCCGATCCAGCGCTCCGCTTCTCGGAGGGATGCTCTGGAACGGCGGATCCTCGCCTGGATGAGACTGCTCTCTCCCTCGGCGTCGGCGACGGCGGAAAGGATCTTCCGTCTCCCATCGGGAGTTGCCGAATCCAGCAGATCCCGCGCGGTGGCGAGCGACTTTCCTGCCGCGTCCAGGTTCTGAAGCAGACTCAGCGCCACGGCGGTCGACCGCGCGAGCCGGTCGGGTTGGGCCACAAGGAGGACGTCAAACCGATCCAATTCGGCGAAGATAGACCGCAGTGCCGGGCGTGCGTCGACCGGGAGCGACCCGGATATGTCTACGTCCTCCACCTCTGTAACGACGTCCCAGCCGCGAGACTTGCACACAGCCCTGCAGTCTTCGCGCTGTGAGGCGATCGACGTGCTGCCGCGGTTGTCGCGACTGAGCCGGAGGTATATCGCAGCTCGAATAGGGCGCTCTTCCATGATGCTCCTTGACTCAACTTTCGTTTGTTGGAGGATTCTGCAATGGTCGCACAGAAAGTGATGCTGAAATCGCAATAAGTAACCATATGGTGTGTGGTCTACGGGGCGGCAGGACGGCGAGCCACCGCCGGGGACTAGGCTGAGAGGCCGATTGATCCCCTCACCTGGAGTGTTGATGGCCGTCAACCTGGTCAATGTCGAGGCAGTCAGCAAGGTGTACGGAACCCGTGCCCTGCTCGACGGAGTCTCCCTCGGCGTCTCCGAAGGGGACCGCATCGGCGTGGTCGGCCGCAACGGCGACGGCAAGACGACCCTCATCCGCATGCTTGCCAAGCTGGAGGAGCCCGACACCGGGCGGGTCACCCAGAGCGGTGGTCTGCGGCTCGGCGTGCTCACACAGCACGATTCGCTCGATCCCGAGGCGACCGTCCGGCACGAGGTCATCGGCGACATGGCCGACCACGAGTGGGCCGGGAACGCGCGGATCCGTGACATCCTCACCGGGCTCTTCGGCGATCTGCATCTCCCGGGCTTCGAGCAGGGCCTGGACACCGTCATCGGCCCGCTCTCCGGCGGTGAGCGCCGCCGGATCGCGCTCGCCAAGCTGCTCATCGCCGAGCAGGACCTGATCGTTCTCGACGAGCCCACCAACCACCTCGACGTGGAGGGCATCGCCTGGCTGGCGAAGCATCTGCAGGCCCGCCGCTCGGCGCTGGTCTGTGTCACCCACGACCGCTGGTTCCTCGACCAGGTCTGCACCCGGATGTGGGACGTGCAGCGCGGCTCGGTCTTCGAGTACGAGGGCGGCTACAGCGACTACGTCTTCGCGCGCGCCGAACGCGAGCGCATCGCGGCCACCGAAGAGGTCAAGCGGCAGAACCTGATGCGCAAGGAGCTGGCCTGGCTGCGGCGCGGCGCCCCCGCCCGTACGTCCAAGCCGCGCTACCGCATCGAGGCCGCCAACGAACTGATCGCCGATGTGCCGCCGCCGCGCGACACCAGCGAGCTGATGAGGTTCGCCAACGCCCGCCTCGGGAAAACCGTCTTCGACCTGGAGAACGTGACCGTCACCGCCGGACCGAAGGTGCTGCTGAAGCATCTGACCTGGCAGCTCGGTCCCGGCGACCGTGTCGGCCTGGTCGGCGTGAACGGCGCAGGCAAGACCTCGCTGCTGCGCGCGCTCACCGAGGCCGCGCGTACGCAGGGCGAGCAGCAGCCCGCCGCCGGGAAGATCGTCGTGGGCAAGACCGTGAAGCTGGCCTACCTCTCGCAGGAGGTCGCCGAGCTCGACCCGAACCTGCGGGTGCTCGAGGCCGTCCAGCGGGTGCGGGACCGGGTCGACCTCGGCAAGGGCCGGGAGATGACCGCGGGCCAGCTGTGCGAGCAGTTCGGCTTCACCAAGGAGAAGCAGTGGACTCCGGTCGGCGACCTGTCCGGCGGTGAGCGCCGCCGGCTGCAGTTGTTGCGTCTGCTGATGGACGAGCCGAACGTCCTCTTCCTCGACGAGCCCACCAACGACCTCGACATCGAGACGCTGACCCAGCTGGAGGACGTGCTCGACGGCTGGCCGGGCTCGATGGTCGTCATCTCCCACGACCGCTTCTTCATCGAGCGGACGACGGACAAGACATATGCGCTGCTGGGCGACGCGGCCCTGCGGATGCTGCCGCGCGGCATCGACGAGTACCTGGAGCGCAGGCAGCGGATGATCGAGACCGCCGCTCCGGCGGTGGCCGCGGCGCCCGCCGCCCCGACGACCGAGAAGTCGGCGGCGGACGTGCGGGCGGCGAAGAAGGAACTCCAGAGGATCGAGCGGCAGCTGAACAAGATCTCCGACCGGGAGACCAGCTTGCACGCCCAAATCGCCGACAATGCCACGGACTTCGAGAAGGTGGCGAAACTGGACGCGGAGCTTCGCGAACTGATCGGTGAGCGGGACGAGTTGGAAATGCGCTGGCTCGAACTGGCCGAGGACGCGTAGCCGGCTTGCTGCGTAGAGAAGCCGTGGAGAGCGAGTAACAACCCCATTACGGGCCGGTCCTCCCTTGGGAACAGGGGCGGACCGGACCCTCGTTCATGCGTTCCCGGGTGATAGAAAGAAGCACCGCTCGACTCATATGAAACAGCGGGTTCCGTGTCCGAATCGCTCCCTGCCGGAGCGAACGCACGGCGGATCAGCGGGGGAGACCGGCCAGGACAGCGGGCCGCACCAAGGGGGAAGTGCCGATGACTCAGCGGCCCGGCGAGCAGCAGCCGTGGGGTGGCTTCGGCGTTTCTCGGGGTTCGCAGCCGCCAGGTCCGTGCGGTCGGCAGCCGGGCCGTCCAACCAGCCCCCCGGGCCGTACAGTTACCCGGCCCAGCCGCAGTCTCCCGCTGGGCAAATCCCGCCCGGCAGCAGTGGCGGCGGGTGCTTCAACCGCAGGCCCGGAGCGGTCATCGGCGCCGCGGCCGCGGGCCTGCCGGTCATCGGCGGCGGTACCTGGTTCGCGCTCGGCGGTGACGGCAAGGACGACAAGCCCGCCGTCGGCCTCACTGCCCACCCGTATCAACGGCCTTCTCCCATCTCCCCATTTCCAGAGGTAATCACCCATGACGCAGCCGCCGAACCAGCCCCCGCAGCCGCCGAGTCAGCCCCCGAACCAGCCTTCGCAGGGCGGATTCGGCGCTCCTCAGCCGCCCGCGCAGCCGCCGCAGGCGCCGCCCGCCCCGCAGGGCCCGCCGCCCGCGGCACCCCCCGGCGCTCCCGGTTACGGCTATCCGCAGCAGCCGCCCGCGCAGGCCGGCTACGGCTACCCGCAGCAGGCCCCCGGCCAGCCGGGTCCGTACAACCAGCCCGGGCCGTACGGCCAGCAGGCTGGTCCCTACGGCAGTTACCCCACGCAGCCGCAGTACCCGGGCGCGCCCACCCCGCCCGGCGGCGGCAGCGGCGGCGGCAACTTCTTCAAGGGCAGGCCGGGCGTCATCATCGGCGCGGCCGTGGCCGGACTGCTGGTGATCGGCGGCGGAACCTACCTCGCCCTCAGCGGCGGTGACGACAAGAAGGACGAGAAGAACGTCAGCAAGAGCGACGACCCCAAGCCCACCGGCTCGGCGTCCGTCGACCAGGGCGACGGCAGCGGCGACGGGCGCGACGGCGACGACGACCTCAACGCCGGACGCAAGCCGGGCGAGGCGAAGGTCCTCTTCCTGTCGAAGAACGATGTCGACCTGCCGCGCAACGGTGCCGAGGTCTTCGGCCCCTGGGTGGCCGGCGACACCGTCGTCAAGGCCATGTACAAGGAGGTCGTCGGCTACTCGGTGACCGACGGCAAGAAGAAGTGGACCGTCCCGCTCAGCGCCGAGGTGTGCTCCGCCGCGCCGCAGACCTCCGCCGACGGCAAGATCGTCGTGGGCGTCAAGGACGGCCTCACCGAGAAGGCCAAGTGCCTCAAACTGCAGATGATCGACATCAACACCGGCAAGGCGGGCTGGACGAAGCCGATCCCCAAGGCCGGCGGCCCGTTCGGTTCGCTCTCCGACTTCACCCTGTCGATCAGCGGCAACACCCTTGCCGCGGGCGGCAGCGGCAACTCGTACGGCTTCTCTCTGGCGGACGGCAAGCAGCTCTTCAAGGGCCCGAGCGAGGGCTGCAAGCCGGGGGCCTTCGCGGGCGGACCCAAGCTGCTCACCGTCGCGAGCTGCCCCACGTCGGACTACGACAAGCCCAAGCAGCAGCTGTCGGAGGTCGATCCGGCGACCGGCAAGGCCAGGTGGACGTACAACGCCCCGGTCGGCTGGGAGATCGACAAGGTCTACTCGGTCAGCCCGCCGGTCATCTCGCTGACCCAGCGTGAGCCGAAGAAGTGGTCGATCGTCGCGCTGACCGACAACGGCAGGCTGCGCTCGCAGATCCAGGGCGGCAAGGACAAGTTCGCGCCGCGCTGCGGCGGCGCGTTCGTGGTCTTCGGGCACAACCTGGAGGGCTGTACCGGCGTGGCCGCCGACGCCTCCACTTTCTACATGTCGACCGAGACCGCCTACGGCACCGCCAACGAGGTCGTCGCGTTCAGCCTCGACACCGGCAAGGAGAAGTGGCGTTCGCCTGCCGGGGGCAAGCACAAGATGACCCCGCTGCGCATGGAGAGCGGCAGCGTCCTCGTCTACGTGGACGCGTCGTACGACGCGGGCGGCGCGGTCGCCACGATCGCGCCGACGGGTGGCGCGCCGAAGGTGCTGCTGCAGCACCCGGCATCGACCGCCGAGATCGAGAGCTCTTTCTTCTCCTCGAAGATGGCGTACGCGGACGGCCGGTTCTTCATCGCCAGCGGCCGTGTCAGCGCCAGCAACGACAAGGAGGAGAAGGAGACGAAGACCATGATGGCCTTCGGCAAGTGACCGCGTCCTGAGTCCTTTCGACCCACGTCCCCTCTCCAGCACCCTTCCGAGGTAGTACGCCATGACGCAGCCGCCCCCGCCGCCGAACCAGCCACCGGGTCAACCTCCGGGCCAGCCCCCGCAGGGAGGCTTCGGCGCGCCCCAGGACCCTCCGCCGGGAGGCTTCGGAGCTCCGACGCCGCCCCCGCAGGATCCCTCCTACGGCTATCCGCAGACCCCGCCGCCGGGGGAGTCCGGCTACGGCTACCCGCAGGCGCCCGGGCAGGCACCGGGCTACGGCTACCCGCAGGCAGGGCCGCAGGGCCAGCCCGGTTACGGATACCCGACGCAGCCCATGCAGCCGCAGTACATGCCGCCCCAGCCCGGCGGCAGCGGCGGCGGCAAGAAGCTGAGCACCCAGATGCAGATCATCATCGCGGCGTCCGTCGCCGTCGTGCTGATCGTCGCGGGTGGCATCTGGTTCGCCTCCAAGGACGACGGGGGCGAGGACAAGAACGACCAGGCCAAGAACAGCGCCAGTGGCGGAACCAATGGTTCCGACGGCGGCGGCAGCGGTGGCGGCAAGGCCGCCGACGGTCCCGGCAAGGAGAAGGCGTCCGCCAACGTCCACTCCAAGGTGGCCTTCCAGCTGCCGGAGCCCGCGCGGACCGACATCACGAGCGTCAAGGGCTCCTGGGTCACCGACAAGGCCTACGTCAAGCCCGGCGTCAACTCCCTTGTCGGCTACGACGCGGCCAAGGGCACCCCGCTGTGGACGCTTCCGCTCCCCGGGCAGATCTGTGCGGCCTCCCGCCACCTGTCCGAGGACAACAAGGCCGCGATCGTCTTCGAGGCCAAGAAGCGGATCCCGCCGAAGAACTACGAGCAGTGCACCGAGGTCGGCGTCGTCGACCTCAACACCGGCAAGCTGCTGTGGAGCAAGTCCGTCACCGGCACCTCCAGCGGTGACGGCAAGGTCAAGTTCTCCGAAGTCACCCAGAGCGGCAGCACGGTCGCCGCGGGCGGCACCGACGGCGGCGCGGCCTTCGACCTCACAAGCGGCGCCGTCCGCTGGAAGCCCAAGGTCGACGCCGAGGGCTGTTACGACATGGGCTACGGCGGCGGCCCGGCGCTCGTCGCCGCCCGCAAGTGCGGTACGTACGACAACCCGCAGGTCGTCATCCAGAGCCTGAACCCGGACAACGGCACCCCCGCCTTCTCGTACAAGCTGCCGCCCGGCGTCGAATACGCGAGCATCGTCTCGACCAAGCCGCTGGTCGTCGCCGCCGATGTCGGCGACACCGGCTCGGGCGGTATCTCGGACTTCTTCTCGATCGACGAGAAGGGCGCTCTGCGCGCCAAGATCTCGGCGACGGGCGACAAGTTCCAGGCCAGGTGCGGCTCCACCGAGGTGGAGACCTGCCAGAAGGTCGTGGCCGGCAACGGCAGGCTGTATCTGCCGACCGCCGATCACGAGGGCAGCGGGGAGTACGGCGACACCAACGAGATCGTTTCGTACGACCTTGCCACCGGGAAGCCGACCAGCGACCGCGCCGACGCGGGCGACCGGTTCACGATGTTCCCGATCCGCATGGACGGCGGAAACATCCTGGCGTACAAGTGGCCTCCCTACGACAAGGGCGGCCAGGTCGTGAGCATCGACGGCGCCACTTTCAAGCAGACCGTGCTGATGGACAATCCGGCCGACAAGGCGGTGCGGGAGGCGGAGACCAGCTTCTCCTCGGACAGCGCCGAGTACCGGTATGCGAACGGGCGGCTGTATGTCGGGGCGACTCTGTTGAGCCGGACGCCGTCCACGTTCGGGAAGAAGTACCTGACGGTGGCCTTCAGTACGGCGGACTGACACCCCACAGGCGTCGCAATGAGGCCTCCGGCCCGGCACATTGGATCACCGATGTGCCGGGCCGCGGTCATAAGTAGCCCTGTTTGGCGAAGAATTCGGCACTCTGTGTGGCTTCTGCCACGTTGGGGGCGCGCGATCTCGAACAAGCGTGTAGCTTGCCGGGGCAGAGGGCCGGGGGGCCAGCTCGCGGGGATGGGGGTTGCTCGATGGGCGTGCGGCTCATGGTGCTCGATGATCATCGACTGCTCGCCGAGGCACTCGCCTCGGCCCTGAAGCTGCGCGGGCACCGAGTGCTCGCGGCGGCGGCCCCCGCGGCCGGCGCGGCGGAACTGGTGGTCAGCAGGGCGCCCGAGGTGTGCCTGCTGGGCACTGCGACCCCGGCGGAACCCGGCGCCTTCGACCCCATCGTCAAGATCAAGCGGGAACGCCCGCAGGTGGCCGTGGTGGTGCTCGGCCCGGTACCCAGCCCGCGCGGGATCGCCGCGGCCTTCGCCGCCGGCGCCTCCGGTTACGTACGCCACGACGAGCGCATCGAGGGTGTCGAACGGGCCATGGTCAAGGCGCGGGCGGGCGAGGCCGTGGTGGCTCCGCAGCTGCTTCAGGGCGCGTTCGCCGAACTGCTCAACCCGGCCGCCCAGCCGGACGACGAGGGGCAACGGCTGCTCCAGCTGCTCACCCCGCGCGAGGTCGAGGTGCTGGTGCGGGTCGCTGAGGGCGAGGACACCCGGGTGATCGCGGCGGGCATGGGGATCGCGCCGAGCACGGCCCGTACACACGTACAGCGGGTGCTGATGAAACTGGGGGTCGGCTCCCGCCTGGAGGCGGCTGCCCTGGCCGCCCGCACCGGGCTCCTCGACCGGGCGGCGGTCGTCTCGCCCTCGTCCGGACCGGCGACGGATCACGGCTGATCCAGCGGGTGTCCGCCGGGCGCCGTCGCGGCACCTGGGCGCGGTCGCGGCGCCCCCCTTTCTGCGCGGTTGTGCCGCGCAAACACGTCGATGAGCTGTCATCCGAACGTGTTCACACCTTGAGTGCAAGCGCTCTCTGTCGCCTGCCCTGCCCATTGACGCGACCTGTTGGCTTGTGATTTGTTATGTGCGGTTCTGTTTGTTGGGAGGCTGAGGGAGCCCCAGGTGAAGAAGACGTCGACCCGGCTCGCCGACGGTCGTGAGCTGCTCTACTACGACTCCCGCGACGACGCCGTACGCGACGCCGTCGACCGGCGGCCGCTCGATCCCATCTCCACCACCTCCGAGATCCGCCACGACCCGCTCCTCGGCGACTTCGTCGCCATCGCCTCGCACCGCCAGGGCCGCACCTACCACCCGCCGGCCGACGAATGCCCCCTCTGTCCGTCCCGGGACGGACGCCTGAGCGAGATCCCCGCCGCCGACTACGACGTCGCTGTCTTCGAGAACCGCTTTCCTTCCCTGGCCGGCCGCTCCGGCCGCTCTGAGGTCGTCTGCTTCACCTCCGACCACGACGCATCCTTCGCCGACCTCGGCGAGGAGCGGGCCGCGCTGGTCCTCGAAACATGGACCGACCGCACCGCCGACCTGGCCGAACTCCCGCAGGTGGAGCAGGTCTTCTGCTTCGAGAACCGGGGCGCGGAGATCGGCGTCACGCTGGCTCATCCGCACGGGCAGATCTACGCGTACCCCTTTGTCACGCCCCGTACCTCGCTCATGCTGCGCTCGGCCGCCGAGCACCGGGCCGCAACCGGGCGCAATCTCTTCGACGACCTCGTGGAACGGGAGCGCGCGCAGGGCGCACGGATCGTGCTGGAGGGCGGGCACTGGGTCGCCTTCGTGCCGTACGCGGCGCACTGGCCGTACGAGGTGCATCTCTATCCCCTCCGGCGCGTCCCGGACCTCCGGGCGCTGGACGAGGCCGCGCGCACAGAGTTCCCACAGATCTATCTGGAACTGTTGAGGCGCTTCGACCGGATCTTCGGGGACGCCGAACCGCCCACGCCGTACATCGCGGCGTGGCACCAGGCGCCCTTCCACCACGTCAACCGGAGTGACTTCGGGCTGCATCTTGAGCTTTTCACCATCCGCCGCACTTCCGGCAAGCTGAAGTTCCTCGCGGGTTCCGAGTCCGGTATGAGCGTGTTCATCAACGACGTGCCGCCGGAAACCGCGGCCGAGCGACTGCGAGAGGTAGCGAGCGAGTGAGCAGCATGCCGCAGAAGGCTGTATCTACCCGGGGGGCGACCCCCGGACCCCCGAAATACCTGGTCACGGGCGGTGCGGGATATGTCGGCAGCGTGGTGGCGCAGCACCTGCTGGAGGCGGGGCACGAGGTAACCGTCCTCGACAATCTCGCCACCGGCTTCCGCGAGGGCGTCCCCTCGGGCGCCACCTTCGTCGAGGGCGACATCCGCGATGCCTCCAGGTGGCTGGACTCCACGTACGAGGCGGTGCTGCACTTCGCCGCGTGCTCGCAGGTCGGCGAGTCCGTGGTCAGGCCCGAGAAGTACTGGGCGAACAACGTCGGCGGGACGATGGAGCTGCTCGCGGCGATGCGGTCCGCAGGAGTGCGCAAGCTGGTCTTCTCCTCCACCGCTGCGACCTACGGCGAACCCGTCTCCACACCCATCACGGAGACCGACCCGACGGCGCCGACCAGTCCGTACGGCGCGTCCAAGCTGGCCGTCGATCACATGATCACGGGCGAGGCGGTGGCGCACGGTCTGGCCGCGGTGTCGCTCCGGTACTTCAACGTGGCAGGCGCGTACGGCAGTTACGGTGAGCGCCACGATCCCGAGTCGCATCTCATTCCGCTCGTACTCCAGGTCGCGCTCGGAAAGCGGGAGTCGATCTCCGTCTTCGGCGACGACTACCCGACGCCGGACGGCACGTGCGTACGCGACTACATCCATGTCGCCGACCTGGCCGACGCGCACCTGCTCGCGCTGGACGCCGCGAAGTCCGGCGAGCACCTGATCTGCAACCTCGGCAACGGCAACGGCTTCTCGGTCCGTGAGGTCATCGAGACCGTACGGAAGGTGACCGGGCACCCCGTCCCCGAGGTCGCCGCGGCGCGCCGCGGCGGCGACCCGGCGGTACTCGTCGCCTCCGCGGCCACCGCGCAGGAACGCCTGGGCTGGCAGCCGAGCCGCGCGGATCTGGCGGGAATCGTGTCGGACGCCTGGGACTTCGCCCGGGGGAGGAAGAACGGGTCATGAGCGACGGTGTGTGGGCGGCGCCCGGGCGGGTGAATCTGATCGGTGAACACACCGATTACAACGACGGTTTTGTCATGCCCTTCGCGCTGCCCCACACCACCCTCGCGACGGTTGCGCGGCGAGACGACGGGGTGCTGCGGCTGCACTCGGCGGACGCCGAGGGCGACGCGGTGGAGCTCCGCGTCGCGGACCTCACGCCCGGGCACGGCCCGGGCGGCTGGACCGACTACCCGGCGGGCGTGGTCTGGGCGCTGCGGGACGCGGGCCACGCGGTGGGGGGTGCGGACATTCACTACGAGTCGACGGTCCCCACCGGCGCGGGCCTCTCCTCGTCCGCGGCGCTGGAGGTCGTCACGGCGCTGGCCCTGAACGACCTGTACGAACTGGGCCTGGAGCGGTGGCGCACGGCCCGGCTGTGCCAGCGCGCCGAGAACGTCTACGTCGGCGCGCCCACCGGAATCATGGACCAGACGGCCTCCGCCTGCTGCACCGCGGGCCACGCCCTGCATCTGGACACCCGGGACCTCTCGCAGCGCCAGATCCCCCTGGACCTGGCGGCGCTCGGCCTCGAACTCCTGGTGGTCGACACCCGCGTGAAGCACGCCCACAGCGAGGGCGAGTACGGCAAACGCCGCGCCGGCTGCGAATCGGCCGCGGCGGCTCTGGGCGTCCCGGCGCTGCGGGACGTCCCGTACGCCGGTCTGGAGGCGGCACTGGCCCGGCTGGAGGACCCCGAAGTGCGCCTCCTGGTACGGCACATCGTGACCGAGAACCACCGGGTCGAGCGGGTGATCGCTCTTCTGGAGTCCGGCGAGGTCCGCGCGATCGGCCCGCTCCTGACCGAGGGCCATGCCTCGCTGCGGGACGACTTCCGTGTCTCCTGCGCGGAGCTGGACCTGGTGGTGGACACCGCCCTCGCGTCGGGCGCGCTGGGCGCGCGGATGACGGGGGGCGGCTTCGGCGGCTCGGCGATCGTCCTGACGGAGGCGTCGGCATCGGCGGGGTTGCGCACGTCGCTCCTGGAGTCCTTCGCCGCAGAGGGCCGCGCGGAGCCGCGGATCTTCACGGCGACCCCGTCGGCGGGCGCGAGGCGCGTGTCCTGAGGAGGAAGACCAGGCCCGCACTGCGCCGATCTTTGTCGACTTCTGCCTCAATACGAAACATCAGGCACACCCTGAACAGCCTGGCCAATCAGTTCTGCAAATAGCCTTCCGCTCCGGTCACCCAGCCGTACGCTGATGCTCAGCACCGGTGGGGGCCGGTGTCGATCAGGGGGCGCGACAGTCGGGTAGGACGCCCGGGGCGGGGTATCAGTCACAGCGCGGCGGCGGCCGAGCGACCGCTGTAGTTCCCCATTCTCCGGGCGCCGTACCCGCGCCGTTCTGTCCTCCGACACTGGGGGTGTCTGTGGTTCGTATCCGGGTCCTGGTGGTGGACGACCACCGAATCTTCGCCGAGTCGCTCGCTGCCGCCCTCGCGGCCGAGCCCGACGTCGATGTCGCCGCGGCCGGCAGCGGCCCGGCCGCGCTGCGGTGTCTGGAGCGTGCGGCCGTCGAGGGGCGCAGATTCGATGTCATGCTCGTCGACGCCGACCTCGGGACCCAGCCGGTCCCCGGCGCCGGTGCGGTGGTCGCCCGTGCCGTGCCGGACAACGGCGAGGAGGGCCTCGTCGACGGCATCTCCCTGGTCGGCGGCGTCCGTTCCGGCCAGCCCGCGGTCCGCACCGTCGTGCTCGCCGAGAAGGACGACCCGCGCCGCGCCGCCCTCGCGCTCCAGGCGGGTGCCTCCGGCTGGGTCGCCAAGGACTGCTCGCTGCAGCGGCTGCTCGCGGTGATACGGGGGGTGCTGCGGGACGAGACACATCTGCCGCCTGCCCTGCTCACCGGCGTCCTGCGGGAGTTGACCGCGGCTCGCAAGCACCGCACGGAGAGCGAACGGCTCGTGGAGTCGCTCACCCCGCGCGAGCGGGAGGTACTGCGCTGTATGGTCGCGGGCCTGGGGCGCAAAGCCGTCGCCGAGCGCCTGTTTCTGTCTCCGCACACCGTCCGCACGCATATGCAGAACGTCTTGGGGAAACTGGGCGTCCACTCCACCCTCGCCGCGGTCGCTCTCGCGCGCCGCGCCGGTGTCGGCCCGGTCGACCTAGCCGGGGATGTTGTCGAACGGGGCGGTCAACTGGCGTAGCAACGCCGCCAGTTCCGCCCGCTGAGCCCGCGACAGTTCGGCGAGGATCGCGCGCTCCTGCGCGAGCAGCCCGGCCAGCGCCTGGTCCGCACGATCCCGCCCTTCGGGGGTGAGGCGCACCAGTACCCCGCGCCGGTCACTGGGATCCGGCAACCGCTCCACCAGGTCCTTCTTGGCGAGCCGGTCGATGCGATTGGTCATCGTGCCGGAGGTGACCAGGGTCTGGGTCAGCAGCTGGCCGGGCGAGAGCTGATACGGAGCGCCCGCGCGCCGCAGCGATGTGAGCACGTCGAACTCCCACGGCTCGAGATTGTGCTCGGAGAAGGCGATCCTGCGGGCCCGGTCGAGATGGCGGGCGAGCCGGGAGACGCGGCTGAGCACCTCGAGCGGTTCCACGTCGAGGTCGGGGCGCTCACGGCGCCATGCTGCGACCAGTCGATCGACCTCGTCCTCCATGTCGATCAGTGTAGAGGGTCTGTCGATGTGAAGTCTCTTGACATCAAGATATATTAGGGTTCAACCTTGGGCATGGTCGGGCCGGAACTCCATTCCGCTTCGGCACGCCGTTCCACCAAAAGGGGGCTCGAACATGCATTCCGAACCAACCTGGGATCCGCATCAGTACCTGCGCCACGCAGGGCACAGGACCCGGCCGTTCCTGGATCTGCTCAACCGAATACCGCAGCTCCCCGACCTCGGCCGGCCCGCCCGTATCGCGGACATCGGCTGCGGCCCCGGCAATGTCACCGCGCTGCTCGCCGACCGCTGGCCCGACGCCCGCATCACCGGCTTCGACCTCTCTCCCGAGATGCTCGCGATGGCGGAGAAGGAGCACGCGGGTACCACGGCAGGCGGCGGCCGGCTCGACTTCAGGCTCGCCGATGCCGCGCACTGGACGCCCGAGGCGCCGTACGACCTGATCGTCTCCAATGCCGCACTGCAATGGGTGCCCAACCATCCCGAGTCCTTCTCTCTCTGGATCGACGGCCTCAACCCCGGAGGAAGCTTCGCCTTCCAGGTACCCGGCAACTTCACCTCCCCCAGCCACGCCCTGCTCGGCGAGCTCTGCGCCACCCCGCAGTGGCGCGACCGCCTCGGCGACCACGGTCGCCGGTATGTGCACATCCTGGAGCCCGCCGACTATCTGGGCCGCCTGGTGGATCTCGGCTGCGAGGCGGACACCTGGGAAACCACCTATCTCCAGCTCCTGACCGGGGAGGACCCGGTGCTCGACTGGGTCAAGGGCACGGCCCTGCGCCCGGTCCTCACCGAACTCGCCGACGATCCCGACGCGGAGCACGAATTCCTCGGCCAGTACCGCGACCTGCTCCGCAAGGCCTACCCACCGGGCCCGCACGGCACGGTCTTCCCGTTCCGCCGCGTCTTCGCCGTCGCACGAAAGGGGGCGTGATGCTCGCCGCTGTTGACCGTGTCCAGCTCGCCGCGCCCTCGGGATGAGTTCCTGGAGCCGACGAGGCCGGGGGACCTCTGAGCGCGGGAGCGCCCCGCCGACCGGCGGTCCGGTGCGACGGGGCGCTCTGTGTACGGGACCGGGGATCACGGATACCCGTGAGTCCGGTCAGCTCTTGCGGTGTCCTATCAGCCGCGGCTTCTGCTCCAGGCCGTCCAGGCCGTGCCACGCCAGATTCACCAGATGCGCCGCGACCTCGGCCTTCTTGGGACGGCGTGCGTCCACCCACCACTGGCCCGTGAGCGCCACCATGCCGACCAGCGCCTGGGCGTACAGCGGAGCCAGCTTCGGGTCGAAGCCGCGGGCCTTGAACTCCAGGCCGAGGATGTCCTCGACCTGGGTCGCGATATCACTGATCAGCGAGGCGAAGGTGCCCGTCGACTGGGCGACGGGCGAGTCACGGACGAGGATGCGGAAGCCGTCCGTATACGTCTCGATGTAGTCGAGCAGGGCGAAGGCGGCCTGTTCGAGCAGCTCCCGAGGGTGCCCCGCGGTCAGCGCGCTGGTCACCATGTCGAGCAGCTGGCGCATCTCGCGGTCGACGACGACGGCGTACAGCCCCTCCTTGCCGCCGAAGTGCTCGTACACCACCGGCTTGGAGACGCCCGCCTTCGCGGCGATCTCCTCGACCGACGTGCCCTCGAAGCCCTTCTCGGCGAACAGGGTGCGGCCGATGTCCAGCAGCTGCTCCCGGCGCTCGGCCCCGGTCATCCGGACCCGGCGGGCCCGCCTGCTTCCGGGGGGCCGCTTCTTGTCCGTACCGCTGCTGGTGCCGCCGTCGATCGCCACGTCGTCAATCATGCCGGGTCGGCTGCCTCGCCCTTGCGCCGGGCGTCGATACGGGACGCGCTGGGCCAGCGCACGTCGTAGGCCCAGCCCAGCTGCTCGAACCAGCGGATCAGCCGGGCGCTGGAGTCGATCTGCCCGCGCAGCACCCCGTGGCGCGCGCTCGTCGGCTCGGCGTGGTGGAGGTTGTGCCAGGACTCGCCGCAGGAGAGCACAGCCAGCCACCAGACATTGCCCGAGCGGTCGCGGGACTTGAAGGGGCGCTTGCCGACCGCGTGGCAGATCGAGTTGATCGACCAGGTGACGTGATGCAGCAGCGCGACCCGGACGAGCGAGCCCCAGAAGAAGGCGGTGAAGGCCCCCCACCACGACATGGTCACCAGACCGCCGACCAGCGGCGGGATCGCGAGCGAGAGCACCGTCCACCAGATGAAGTCACGAGAGATCCGGCGCAGGGCCGGGTCCTTGATCAGGTCCGGTGCGTACTTGTGCTGCGGCGTGCGCTCCTCGTCGAACATCCAGCCGATGTGTGCCCACCACAGGCCCTTCATCAGCGCGGGGACACTCTCGCCGAAACGCCATGGCGAGTGGGGGTCGCCCTCGGCGTCGGAGAACTTGTGGTGCTTGCGGTGGTCGGCCACCCAGCGCACCAGCGGGCCCTCGACGGCCAGCGAGCCCATGACCGCGAGCACGATCCGCAGCGGGCGCTTCGCCTTGAAGGAGCCGTGGGTGAAATAGCGGTGGAAGCCGATCGTGATGCCGTGGCAGCCGATGTAGTACATGGCAACGAGCAGGCCCAGATCGAGCCAGCTCACCCCCCGTCCCCAGGCCAGCGGCACGGCCGCGAGCAGGGCGAAGAAGGGCACCGTGATGAAGAGCAGCAGGGCGATCTGCTCGATCGACCGCTTGCGGTCCCCGCTGAGCGTGGCAGAGGGGAGGTCGGCCGACGTCGTCTCGGGGGCGTCGTCCAGCAGATCGGGGCTTGTCGTCATGGGGTCCCCTGTGGGGTGAGAGATCACTACAGATACCGCGTTACGGTCGCGTAACCTACGGCATCGTAAGTATGGCAGTGCGCAGCCTCTCGGCAAGAGACCCTTGGAGAACGGCGGCGAACGTCAAAGAAAAGGGCACCTATCCTGGGTGTCGTCGGACAGCGCGGTCCGCAGCCTCCAGACCCCTCCAGACGTGCTCAAACACTGCAAGGAGCCGCACCTGTGAGCAGTGCCGACCAGACCCTCACCGCCAGTACCGAACTGCGCGCCGACATCCGCCGACTGGGCGACCTTCTGGGCGAGACCCTCGTCCGCCAGGAGGGCCCCGAGCTCCTGGAGCTCGTCGAGCGGGTCCGGGCCCTGACACGCAGCGACGGCGAGGCCGCCGCCGAGCTGCTGGGCGACACCGACCTGGAGACCGCAGCGAAGCTGGTGCGGGCCTTCTCCACCTACTTCCATCTGGCCAATGTCACCGAGCAGGTGCACCGTGGCCACGAGATGCGCGAGCGGCGCGCGGCCGAGGGCGGTCTGCTGTCCCGTACCGCGGACCGGCTCAAGGACGCCGACCCCGAGCATATGCGCGAGACGGTCAGGAATCTGAACGTCCGGCCCGTGTTCACCGCCCACCCGACCGAGGCCGCCCGGCGTTCGGTACTGAACAAGCTGCGCCGGATCGCCGAGCTGCTGGAGACCCCGGTCAGCCCCGCCGACCGGCGCCGGCACGATCTGCGGCTCGCCGAGAACATCGACCTGATCTGGCAGACCGACGAGCTGCGGGTGGTGCGGCCGGAGCCGGCCGATGAAGCACGCAACGCGATCTACTACCTGGACGAGCTGCACGCCGGTGCCGTCGGCGACGTCCTTGAGGACCTCGCCGCCGAACTTGAGCGGGTCGGCGTCGAACTGCCCGCGGGCACCCGGCCGCTGACCTTCGGCACCTGGATCGGCGGCGACCGCGACGGCAACCCCAATGTCACCCCCGCGGTGACCTGGGAAGTGCTGATCCTCCAGCACGAGCACGGCATCACCGACGCGCTCGAAGCCATCGACGGCCTGCGCGGACTGCTCTCCAACTCCATCCGCTACGCCGGCGCGACCGAGGAACTGCTGAGCTCGCTCCGGCGGGACCTGGAGCTGCTGCCCGAGATCAGCCCCCGCTACAAGCGCCTGAACGCCGAGGAGCCGTACCGCCTCAAGGCGACCTGCATCCGGCAGAAGCTCGTCAACACCCGCGAGCGCCTCGCCAAGGGCACTGCGCACGCGCAGGGCCGCGACTATCTCGGCACGGCCGAGCTGCTGGACGATCTCACGCTGATCCAGACCTCGCTGCGCGCGCACCGCGGCGGGCTCTTCGCCGACGGCCGCCTGGACCGTACGATCCGTACGCTCGCGGCCTTCGGACTGCAGCTGGCCACGATGGACGTACGGGAGCACGCGGACGCCCACCACCACGCGCTCGGCCAGCTCTTCGACCGGCTCGGCGAGGAGTCCTGGCGCTACGCCGACATGCCGCGCGACTACCGGCAGAAGCTGCTCGCCAAGGAGCTGCGCTCGCGGCGTCCGCTGGCGCCGACGCCCGCCCCGCTGGACGCGGCGGGGGAGAAGACCCTGGGCGTCTTCCACACCGTCAAGGAGGCATTCGAGCGCTTCGGGCCGGAGGTCATCGAGTCGTACATCATCTCGATGTGCCAGGGTGCGGACGACGTCTTCGCGGCGGCGGTGCTTGCGCGCGAGGCCGGACTGATCGATCTGCACGCGGGCTGGGCGAAGATCGGCATCGTGCCGCTCCTGGAGACGACGGACGAGCTGAAGGCCGCGGACGTCATCCTCGACGCCATGCTGGCCGACCCCTCGTACCGGCGTCTGGTCTCCCTGCGCGGGGATGTCCAGGAAGTCATGCTCGGGTACTCCGACTCGTCGAAGTTCGGCGGCATCACCACCTCGCAGTGGGAGATCCACCGCGCGCAGCGCAGGCTGCGTGACGTCGCGCACCGCCACGGCGTACGGCTGCGGCTGTTCCACGGCCGCGGCGGGACCGTCGGCCGCGGCGGCGGCCCCTCGCACGACGCGATCCTCGCGCAGCCGTGGGGCACGCTGGAGGGCGAGATCAAGGTGACCGAGCAGGGCGAGGTCATCTCCGACAAGTATCTGATCCCGTCGCTGGCCAGGGAGAACCTGGAGCTGACGGTCGCGGCGACACTCCAGGCCTCGGCGCTGCACACCTCGCCGCGTCAGTCGGACGAGGCGCTGGCGCGCTGGGACGCGGCGATGGACACGGTCTCGGACGCCGCACACGACGCGTACCGGAAGCTGGTCGAGGACCCGGATCTGCCCGCGTACTTCTTCGCGGCGACGCCCGTGGACCAGCTGGCGGACCTCCATCTGGGCTCGCGCCCGTCCCGCAGGCCGGACAGCGGGGCCGGGCTCGACGGTCTGCGGGCCATCCCGTGGGTGTTCGGCTGGACGCAGTCGCGGCAGATCGTGCCGGGCTGGTTCGGCGTCGGCTCGGGCCTCAGGGCGCTGCGCGAGGCGGGTCTCGACACGGTCCTGGAGGAGATGCACGAACAGTGGCACTTCTTTCGGAACTTCATCGCGAACGTCGAGATGACGCTCGCCAAGACGGACCTGCGGATCGCCCGTCACTACGTCGACACGCTGGTCCCCAGGGATCTGAGGCACGTCTTCGGCGCGATCGAGGCCGAGCACGAGCTGACGGTGCGTGAGGTGCTGCGGATCTCGGGCGGCGAGCGTCTGCTCGACTCCAACCCGGCGCTCCAGCAGACCTTCGCGATCCGTGACGCCTATCTGGACCCGATCTCCTACCTCCAGGTCTCGCTGCTGGCGCGCCAGCGCCAGGCGGCCGAGAAGGGTGAGGAGGCGGATCCCCTGCTGTCGCGTGCGCTGCTGCTGACGGTCAACGGCGTGGCCGCGGGCCTGCGCAACACCGGCTGACGGCGGGGCTGACGGAAACAGGCAGCGGCCCCCTCCCCGGACGGAAGTACCGGGGAGGGGGCCGCTTTGCGCTGTCGCGTCAGTGCTGCTGGGTCTTGCGGCGGCGCGCGAGAAGGTAGCCGCCCGCGCCGACGAGTGCCGCGGCGACCGCCGAGATGGCGCCGACCGGGGCGCTCGAACCGGTCTCCGCCAGGTCACCGCCGCCGTTGGCGGACGAGGACGGGGCGGGCGTCGGGGCCGCGGAGTCGGACGAGGACGAGGTGGGCTCCGTCGTCGGCTGCTCGGAGGGCTCCTCGGAAGGCTCCCCGGAGGGGCTGCCGGACGGCTGCCCGCTCGGCTCGCTGTCGTCCTCGCAGTCGGTCCAGAAGACCTTGTGCTTGGCCTTGCCGTGCTCGCCGTCGAAGTTCCAGATGAGCTTGTAGTGCCCGTCGGGCAGGGTCTTGTCGGCCGTACGGCCGTGACCCTCGAGGTCGAGCGCCAGCGAACCGCTGTCGGCGAGCTTGTCCTTGGTGCCGGTGGGCGGCATCTCGACGATCTTCCAGTCGACTTGCTGGGCGCCGTCGAAGCCGAACGCGTCGAGATAGAACGAGCAGACGTGCGGCTCGTTCTTTTTGAGTTCTTCGCCGGTCTTGGCGTCGTGGATCTTCACGGTGCCGTTGTCGCCGGGAGGGGTGGCGTGCGCGGCGGGAGCGGCCAGCAGCGAGAGCGCGGCTGCAGCCACCAGGGCGCCGGTGGACCTGAGGGTGCGCATGGGCAATCCAACGGGAGAAGGGACGGGTGCCGTGGGGGTGGCGGCTCAGCGTCCTGTGAACCAGGGCGTCCGTCAAGACACCTGGTGTCGCATCCGCACCATGAGTCATCGATTACCCCATTAGTCCTGGATAACGATCAGGTGAATATGGCGTTCCGGTAGGGCGGTTGGGACGTTTGTTCGCGCGCCGGGTACGGGCTCAGAGCGCGAAAAAGGCTCCTGCCAGCAGCGCCCCGCCCGCCGCCGCGGTCGCCCAGGCGAGCCGGGTCAGCCGCAGTCCGCCCCCGATGACCAGAGCCGCGAGCAGTAGGGCGCCCCCCATCGGGAGCCAGGCGTGCAGCGCGCCCGCCCAACCGGTGCGGACCACCTCGTCGGTGCCCGGCTTGACGACCACAGGGAGCTTTTCGCCCTTCTTCACGGCGACCGACTTCTCTATCGTCATTCCCTTGCGGGGCGCGGGCGTGCCCTCAGGGTCGTACGGGCCCGTGCAGGTCTTCTCGCCGCAGTCGGCGACCGTCAGCGTGCCGTGCTCGCGGCCCTTGGCGAGCAGTACGTGCTGCGCGTCGCCCCATGACGACCAGAAGCCCGCGACGATGAGCAGCAGGGCAACACCGGCCATGGCTGCCCGGCTTCCGTACAGGAGGATGTCCGTCCGGGAGGTCCGGGGGCGTCCCCTGGAAGAGAGGTGCATGGGGCGCGATCCTTGGCCATGGCCCGCGCCCGGTCAACTCGGGACCCGGGCTTATCAGGAGTTGTACGTACTTTGCGCCCGCTCCAGGCCGTCGATCACCAGGCACTCCACCGCGTCCGCCGCCCGGTCCACGAAGTAGCCGAGTTCCTTGCGCTCCGTGGAGGAGAAGTCCTTCAGTACGAAGTCCGCGACCTGCATCCGGCCCGGCGGACGGCCGATCCCGAACCGCACCCGGTGATAGTCGGGGCCCATCGCCTTGGTCAAGGACTTCAGGCCATTGTGCCCGTTGTCGCCGCCGCCCAGCTTCAGCCGCAGCATGCCGTAGTCGATGTCCAGTTCGTCGTGGACGGCCACGATGTTGGCGAGCGGCACCCTGTAGAAGTCGCGCAGCGAGGTGACCGGCCCGCCGGAGAGGTTCATGTACGACATCGGCTTGGCGAGGATCACCCGGCGGCTGCCGAGTCCCGGGGGTCCGATCCGGCCCTCGAGGACCTGCGCCTGCGCCTTCTGGGCGCGCTTGAACGAGCCGCCGATGCGCTCCGCGAGGACGTCGGCGACCATGAACCCGACGTTGTGCCGGTTCGCGGCGTAGTCGGGACCTGGATTGCCGAGGCCCACGACGAGCCAAGGGGCGTTCGCGTCGGACATCTGCGCTGTGTCTCCTCGCGTGCGGTTTGCGTACGGACAGGTGCTACTGACGTGTGCGTACGGGCAGTTTGCGTACGGGCAGTCTGCGTACGAACAGGGAAACGGGGTGGCGGGCCGCAGCCCGCCACCCCGTCAAGCCAAGCTCAGGCAGAGCTTAGGGGGCGTCTTTCGGATCTTGCCGGGCTCGCGTGCCCCGGCACGGCACTCCCCCGTAGCCCTTCGGGCACGGGAGGTGCCCCCATCACCAGACCCCGCTCACTGATCCGGCCTGATCCCAAAGACACCCCCTACGGCTCAGACCTCGGCGACCTCTTCGCCCTCGCCCTCGGCCTCGGCGGCCGGCTCCTCGGCCTGCGCGGCCAGGACCTGCAGGACGACGGTGTCGTCCTCGACGGTCAGGGTCGTGCCGGACGGCAGCGGCACGTCCTTGGCGAGGATCGAGTCGCCGGCCTCCAGGCCCGCGATGGAGACCGTGACGGACTCGGGGATGTGCGTGGCCTCGGCCTCGACGGGCAGGGCGTTCAGCACGTGCTCGACCAGGTACGCACCCGGGGCGAGCTCGCCCTCGGTGAGGACCGGGATCTCGACGCTGACCTTCTCGCCGCGCTTCACGATGAGCAGGTCGACGTGCTCCAGGAAGCCCTTGATCGCGTCGCGCTGAACGGCCTTCGGGATGGCCAGCTCGGTCTTGCCCTCGACGTCCACGGCGAGCAGCACGTTGGGGGTACGCAGGGCGAGCAGCAGCTCGTGGCCCGGAAGCGTGATGTGGACCGGGTCGGAACCGTGGCCGTACAGAACGCCGGGAACACGGCTCTCGCGGCGGACGCGACGGGCCGCACCCTTGCCGAACTCGGTACGGATCTCGGCGGCGAGCTTGACCTCGGACATGTGCACTCCTCGTATGGCAGAAACATCTGGTGGCGGTCACCCGGCCACGACAGGCCTGCTACGAAGAGCGCGTCGATAACGGACCGCCGTACCTGTGGGTACGGCCTCCCTCGCCGAGCAACTGCGCCAGTCTACGCGGTGTCCGCCGAGCGACCCAATCGATCAACGAGAAGGGCCGCACCCACCGGGTGCGGCCCTTGCCCGAACACGACTTCGGCGCTTACGCCTGCTCCTCGAAGAGGCTCGTCACCGAACCGTCCTCGAACACCTCACGCACCGCGCGCGCGATCGTCGGCGCGATCGACAGCACCGTGATCTTGTCGAGCTCCAGGTCGCCCGGGTCGGGCAGCGTGTTCGTGAACACGAACTCGCTCACCTTGGAGTTCTTCAGACGGTCCGCGGCCGGGCCGGACAGGATGCCGTGCGTCGCCGTCACGATCACGTCCTCCGCACCGTGGGCGAAAAGCGCGTCCGCCGCGGCGCAGATGGTGCCACCGGTGTCGATCATGTCGTCGACGAGGACACAGACACGGCCCTCGACCTCACCCACGACCTCGTGGACGGTCACCTGGTTGGCGACGTCCTTGTCGCGGCGCTTGTGGACGATCGCCAGCGGGGCGTCCAGGCGGTCGCACCAGCGGTCGGCGACGCGCACGCGGCCGGCGTCGGGGGAGACGACGGTGAGCTTGTTGCGGTCGACCTTCGCGCCCACATAGTCCGCGAGGACCGGCAGCGCCGACAGGTGATCGACCGGGCCGTCGAAGAAGCCCTGGATCTGGTCGGTGTGCAGATCGACCGTGAGGATGCGGTCCGCACCCGCGGTCTTCAGCAGATCGGCGATCAGACGGGCCGAGATCGGCTCGCGGCCGCGGTGCTTCTTGTCCTGCCGGGCATAGCCGTACGAAGGGATGATCACGGTGATGCTCCGGGCGGAGGCCCGCTTGAGAGCATCGATCATGATCAGCTGTTCCATGATCCACTTATTGATGGGAGCCGTGTGGCTCTGGATCAGGAAGCAGTCCGCGCCACGGGCGGACTCCTGGAAGCGGACGTAGATCTCGCCGTTCGCGAAGTCGAAAGCCTTCGTCGGCACCAGGCCGACACCCAGCTGGTGCGCGACCTCCTCGGCCAGCTCGGGGTGGGCGCGGCCGGAGAAGAGCATCAGCTTCTTCTCGCCGGTCGTCTTGATCCCGGTCACAGCACTGTCTCCTCAGACGTGTTCCCTGGCCGCGGGTGTACTCAGCGCGAGCCAGCCGAATTTGCGTGCACGTATCACGGTACGCCGAGATGGGCGCACCTGTTTCCGGTCAGTTCTCCTCGGCGACCGCTTCCGTTGCCGCATGGGCCGCCTGTGCGGCCGCGCTGCCGGGGCGCTTGCGGGCCACCCAGCCCTCGATATTCCGCTGCTGGCCCCGCGCCACGGCCAGTGAACCGGCGGGCACGTCCTTGGTGATGACCGAACCGGCCGCCGTGTAGGCGCCGTCCCCGACCGTGACGGGTGCCACAAACATGTTGTCCGAGCCCGTCTTGCAGTGTGAGCCGATCGTCGTGTGGTGCTTGGCCTCGCCGTCGTAGTTCACGAACACGCTCGCGGCGCCGATGTTGGTGTACTCGCCGATCGTCGCGTCGCCGACATAGGAGAGATGCGGGACCTTGGTCCCCTCGCCGATCGTGGAGTTCTTCATCTCCACGTACGTGCCGGCCTTGGCCTTGAAGCCGAGGTTGGTGCCGGGGCGCAGATACGCGTACGGACCGACCGAGGCCGATGCGCCGACGACTGCGGAATCCGCCACCGTGTTGTCCACGCGGGCGCCCGCGCCGACGGCGGTGTCCTTGAGACGCGAGTTGGGGCCGACCTCGGCGCCCTCGGCCAGGTGCGTCGTGCCGAGCAGCTGGGTGCCCGGGTGCACGACCGAGTCCCGCTCGAAGGTCACCGTCACATCGACGAACACCGAAGCCGGGTCGACGACCGTGACCCCGGCCAGCATCGCCCGCTCCAGCAGGCGCTCGTTGAGCAGCTTGCGCGCCTCGGAGAGCTGGATGCGGTTGTTGATGCCGAGGATCTCGCGGTGGTCGCCCGCGACCGAGGCGCCGACCCGGTGACCGGCCTCGCGCAGGATGCCGAGGACGTCGGTGAGGTACTCCTCGCCCTGGCTGTTGTCCGTACGCACCTTGCCGAGCGCGTCCGCGAGCAACTGCCCGTCGAAGGCGAAGACACCGGAGTTGATCTCCAGGATGGCGCGCTGGTCGTCGGTGGCGTCCTTGTGCTCGACGATCGCGGTGACGGCGCCGGTGACGCCGTCCCGCACGATCCGGCCGTAGCCGGTCGAGTCGGGTACCTGGGCGGTCAGCACGGTCACGGCGTTGCCGTCGGCGGTGTGCGTAGCGGCGAGCGCGCTCAGTGTCTCGCCGGACAGCAGGGGGGTGTCGCCGCACACGACGACGACGGTTCCCTCGGGGGTCCGGCCGAGCTCTTCGAGCGCCATCCGCACGGCGTGGCCGGTGCCGTTCTGCTCGGCCTGGAAGGCGGTGCGGGTGCCGGCGAACTGCTCGGCGAGGTGTTCCTTGACCTGCTCACTCGCGTGGCCGACCACGACGACGAGGTCCTCGGGGTCCAGCTCGCGTGCCGCGGAGACGACATGTCCGACGAGCGAGCGCCCGCAGATTTCGTGCAGGACCTTGGGGGTCTTCGACTTCATGCGGGTGCCCTCACCCGCTGCGAGGACGACGACGGCTGCCGGGCGGTTGGAGCTCACGGAAATGCCCTTCGGCTTCGGGTGGTGGACATCCGAAGGATACCGGGGGGTTTCAGGGGCCAAATAAGAGCGGGTCCTGACCCTGAGAGTCAGAACTGAAGCAAGAGGCTCCCCTGCCAGGACTCGAACCCGGACTAATGGCACCAAAAGCCACTGTGCTGCCAATTACACCACAGGGGATAGCAGGCGAGGCCAATCCGGACATATCTCCGGGCCAGCGACTCGGCACACCACACTATGCCGTACCACCCGCCCTTGATGCGACGGCACTTGTCCGCAGGCCGCCCGCACTCCCGGGAAAATGAGATGCGCCCGCCCGTAGGCTGGAAGACATGACCACAACGGGGGCACAGCAGGACGCCACGGGCATGCCCGCCCGTACCTGGCTGTGGTGGGGACGACGGCGCAGTGCCGCACTGGACGTGGGGCTCGGGCTCGTCTCCGCCTTCGAGTGCGCTCTGGAGGGTGTGGGCTTCGCGGACCAGGCCGCGATTCCCGTGCCCGTCGGGGTGCTCTTCGGGCTGGTCGTCGGATCCGTACTGGTTCTGCGGCGGCGATGGCCGATCGCCGTGGTACTGGTGTCGATCGCGACCACGCCGGCCGAGATGGGCTATCTCATGGGCGTCGTCGGCCTGTACACACTCGCCGCGTCCGACGTACCGCGCAGGATCACCGCGACGCTCGCGGGGATGTCGCTGACCGCGACGCTGATCGTCACCTTCGTACGCGTACGCCAGGACGTCTCGACCGCGGACTTCGATCCCGAACCCGGCGCCTGGTACGTACCGACGATGGCGGGCTTCATGTCGCTCGGCCTGACCGCGCCGCCGGTGCTCTTCGGCCTTTACATAGGGGCAAGGCGCAGGCTCATGGAGAGCCTTCGCGAGCGCGCGGACTCGCTGGAACAGGAGCTGTCGCTGCTGGCCGACCGGGCCGAGCAGCGGGCCCAGTGGGCGCGCACGGAGGAGCGGACCCGGATCGCGCGCGAGATGCACGACGTCGTGGCACACCGGGTGAGCCTGATGGTGGTGCATGCCGCCGCACTCCAGGCGGTCGCGCTCAAGGACCCGCAGAAAGCCGTGAAGAACGCCGCGCTGGTGGGAGACATGGGCCGCCAGGCGCTGACCGAGCTGCGCGAGATGCTCGGGGTACTGCGGGCGGGGGAGAAGGAGCGCGCGGTGGCACCGGTGCCGCTGGCCGCCGTCGCGGCTGCCGCTGCCGCCGCAGCTGCCGCGGCGGCCGACGACGGGCCGGGCCTCGCCGATCTGGAGGGCCTGGTGGGCGAGTCCCGGCAGGCGGGGATGGTGGTCGAGCTCGCCGTCCACGGCGAGGTGCGGGACTACGCGCCGGAGGTCGAGCAGACCGCCTACCGCGTCGTCCAGGAAGCCCTGACGAACGTCCACAAGCATGCGGCCGGAGCCAAGGTCATGGTGCGGCTCGCGCATCGCGACGCCGAGGTCGCCATGCAGGTGGAGAACGGCGCCCCGGACGCCAGCGGCGCGGCCGCGGACGCGGGGCTGCCCAGCGGCGGAAACGGCCTGGTGGGAATGCGGGAGCGGGTGCTGGCGCTCGGCGGGGTCTTTGTGTCGGGGCCGACGGACGCGGGCGGCTTCCGGGTCTCGGCGGTGCTGCCGAACCGGAACGGATGTCCCCAAACGGCCTGAGGGGTGCTTCAGCCCAGGGTCAGACGGGCCGGCTGGGTGCCGGTGACCAGGGTGGCGAGCGCCTGGTCGATGTCCGGGCCGAGATACCAGTCGCCGGTGTGGTCCAGGCTGTATACGCGGCCCTCGCTGTCGATGGCGAGCACGGCCTGGCCCTCGCCTTCCTCCCCGAGCGGGCAGACCTCGGTGTCCAGCGCCCGCCCCAGATCGGCGAGCGTACGCGCCAGATGCAGCCCGGCCAGCGGGTCGAAGCGCACAGGATTCGGAGCCGTCTGCCGTCCCGGGCCCGGTGCCGTCACCCGCAGCCCGCCGAACTCCGCCCATGCCTCGACGGCCGCCGGAAAGACCGAGTGCCGGTGGCCGCCCGGCGAGACATGCGCGCGCAGCGTGTCCGCCCAGTGCTCGGCCAGCTTGATGTCCCAGCGACCGGGCTGCCATCCGGCCTCGCGCAGGGCCGCGTCCACGGAGACGGGGAAGCGGGTGGTGCTCAGGTGGTCGGGCATCGGTGCGGGATCAGCCGTTCTCGGGTGGGGTCGGATCGACGGGGCGTACCCCGAAGTGGTCGAGCATGGCCGTACAGGACCGGCAGGGTGGTGCGTAACTGCCGTGCAGCGGGTCGCCGTCCTCTCGGATCCTACGTGCCGTCAACTTGGCCTGCTTCAAGGACCGTTTGGCTTCGCTGTGGGTCAGTGGCCTGCGCTGCGCCCGTTTCGAGCGCTGCGACTCGGCCGCCGTGAGATGGCGCGAGAGCAGGATCGCCTCCGGGCAGCGGCCGGTGAAGCGTTCGCGCTGGCCGCTGGTGAGGGTGTCGAGGAAATCCTGTACGAGCGGGTGAAGTGCGGGTGGCTGGTCTGCCTTTCCCGCGGTGCTGGTGAGGGTCTCGCCGCGTACGGAGAGTGCGGCGGCGACGGCCGGCAGGATGCCGTCGCGACGGTGACCCAGGGCGGGCGGCTGGTGGGCCTCGGCGCTGCTCCAGCTGAGGCGTGGATCACCCGAAGTATTCGGTTGCGCTGTGTGCATGGTGTGCTCGTCCCCTCCCTGCACTCCCCCGAGTTGCTGGGACAGCCTGCCAAACGGGGTGTGTGGTGCGGAAGCGGGGGCACTGAAACGTGTCGACCCGTCGGCATTCGGTCACACGATTGTGACTGTTGGTGATGGAAGTGGAGCGTCGAACCTCCCTGTTGCACCACCGCATAGGCTGTCCTGAACCAGCCGGAACGCAGCAGGGGGCAACCGCCATGACGACAGGTCGGCTCGGGCACACGGCCGCGCCACCGAACGCCGCCTATGCCGGGCAGCTCGTGAACTTCCCGGATCCGGTCCGGGCCTCGCGCCACCCCAGAGGTGTGCGTGTGGACGAGAACGGCTATCCGGACTTTTCGCCGTACGCGCGCGCCGCCGCGGAGATCGCCGAGCCGCCGGAGGGCTTCGGCGTCGACGAACTGCGGCTCACCGACTACGTATCGGCGAACGCGGCGCTGCACGCCGACGGCCATGCGCTGTGGGACACGCTCCCGGCGGTCGCGACGCCGCACGGCTGGACCTGGCATCACGTGCCGGGCACGCGCCGCCTGGAGCTGGTCCCCGTCGAGGTGAAGGCGCTGCTGCGGCACCACGGCGGTCTGGCGACGGCGCCCGTGGACCAGAGCAAGCGGGGCACGCGGCCGCTCCAGGAGACCCGGCCCGCGCACTTCGGGCTCCCCAAGGGCGTGGTCTCGGTGACCGAGCAGCAACTGCTGGGCGTCGAGGAGGACCTGGGTTACCGGCTCCCCGGCGCGTACCGCACCTTCCTGAAGGCGGCGGGCGGCTGCGCCCCGGTCGGAGCGGCGCTCGACGCCGAGCTGGGACTGCTGATCGACCAGCCGTTCTTCACGGTGCGGGACGAGGCCGCGGTCAATGACCTGCTGTACGTCAACAAGTGCCTGCGGGACCACCTGACGAAGGACTATCTGGGCGTCGCGTTCGTCCAGGGCGGCATCCTGGCCGTGAAGGTGAAGGGCTCCGCGACCGGCACGGTGTGGTTCTGCGCGTACGACGACGCCCGCGACCAGGACGGCTGGACCGCGCAGCAGCGCGTGGAACGGCTGCTGCTGCCGTGCGGCGACGACTTCGACGGTTTTCTGCGACGGCTGGCGGGCAACCCGCCGGAGCTGGAGACCGTGGCGAACCTGATGGTGGACGGCGGCTTCGCGCGCGCCGTCCCGATCTCGGACGAGGGGTGACGGCCCGATGGTGACCTTCGCGCAGGCGCAGGAGCGCGCGGAAGAGTGGGTCAACGGCGACGTGCCCGCGTACCAGCACCGCGAAGTGCGGGTGAGGGAGTTCGAGCTGGGCTTCGTGGTGTGGGCGGAGGACCGCGAGGGCGGTGCGCGCTCGGACGGCGGTGAGCAGCGGCTGGTGATCGCGCGGGACAGCGGGGAGGCAACGCTGTGGCCGGGACTGCCGGTGGGTGAGGTGATCCGCCGGTACGAGGAGGAGTACGGGGTTCAGGAGGCGGCCGCTGCCGCGCCGGAGCCGCCGCAGCGGATCGACCTGAATCAGACGTCGTTCCTGCTGAGCCCGCCGGAGTGGCTCCAGGAGGCGGCGGACAGGATCGGGATCCCCGACCGGCGGTCGCCGGAGTCGGCTGCGGCTTCGGGCGCGTCGCCTGCCGGTGCGGGTTCCGGTTCCGGTTCCGGTACTGATTCTTCGCCGTCGTCGCGGGCCGACTGGTCGGCGCCTGCCGCGGCTTCGGCCGCCGCGGGTCCCAACGCCTCTCAGGCGGGCGGGAGTTCGTCGTCCGCTTCCGGTTCGGCGTGGCCCGCAGCCGGGTCCTCGGCCGGTTCCGCAGGCGGGGGCTCAGGTGCCGACGCCTCGCAGGGCGGGGCCGGTTGGCCCGGCGCCCGTGGCGGTGACTACGAGCCCACGGCCTCCGAGCCCGCCCCGCCGCCCGGGGCCACCCCGTGGACGGACACCAGCGCGGCCGGGCCGGACGACGCGTCCGTACCGCTGCCCGCCACCGTCTTCGCGCCGCCGATCTCCGGGTCGGACGACGACGACACCCCGCCGCCGGCCACCGGCGCCGATGCGCCGACCGCGCTGATGTCCGGTGGCAGCCAGCTGCCACGGACCGCGGTCGCCCCGGCACTCGACCGGCCGGGAACCGGTGCGCCCGCCGGACCTGCGGGACCTGCCGGACCCGTGAGCCCCGGCGCCGCCGACATCGCGGACGCGGCGACGAGCAAGGCGGTCCTGCCGCCCCGTGCCGCCCGCGGCGCTTCGCGTGGCAGCGGTTCTACGACTCCGCCGCCGCCCGGGGCGCCCGGCACTCCGGGCGCGCGGCCCGGCGCGACGCCGCCGCCGTCGGGGCCGGGTGCTCCCGGCGCTCCGGCGGGCGGCTACCTGCCGACGCAGCTTGTCCCGCAGCTCGGCCCGGAGGGGCCGCAGCCTCCCGGTTCGCCCGCTCCTCCCGGTTCCACCCCGCCGCCGGGTGGCGTGCACCACGCTGCGACGATGCTGGCGGACCCGAGCCGGATGGGTCCCGGTGCCCCGCAGCCTCCCGGTGCTCCGCGGCCCCCGGGCCCTCCCGGCGCGCCCGGAGCCCCTGGTGCGCCCCAGCCTCCCGGTCCGCCCGGCGCACCGACGCCTCCTGGTCCGCCCGGTGGTGGCGTGCACCATGCCGCGACGATGCTCGCCGGTCCCGCCCAGGCGGGCCCCGGCGTGCCCCAGCCGCCCGGCCCGCCCGGTGCTCCTCCCGGCCCGCCGCCCGGTGCCGTTCCGCCTGCGCCCCAGCCGCCGCACGGCGTTCAGCCGCCCGCGTACGGCTATCCGCAGCAGCCGACCGGCATGCCCACCGTCGGCCCCGGCTACCAGGCCGTGCTGCGCTACCGCGCGCCCGACGGCTCCGAGGCCCAGCTGATCCGCCGATCGGCACCCGGCACTCCGCACCCGGAGTGGCAGATCCTGCACGAGCTGCGCGCCATGAACGTGCCGCCGCAGCAGGTGCTGGAGCTGCACACCGAGCTGGAATCGTGCGAGCTTCCCGGTGCGTACTGCGCGCGGATGATCCGGGAGAGCTGGCCGCAGGCACGTATCACCTCGATCGCCCCGTACGGCAAGGACCACGCGTCCCGCCAGCAGGGCATGCAGCAACTGCTGGCGCACCAGGGGGAGTTGCACCAGGTCGCCGACGGCCCGGCGCGCCCCGCGCCCGTGCGTGCCCCGCTGCCGCAGATGCCGCCTGCCCCGCCGATCCCTCCGGAGGGCATCGCGCAGGAGCTGCTTGCCGCGTTCGGGCCGCAGGGCATCTGCCGGTTCGACCAGCGGGGCGTCTCGCGTCAGGGTGTGCCGGAGATCGTGGCCGCCACGCTGGTGTGGGCAGGTCTGCCGGGCGACTTCAATCCCTTCTTCTGGGCCCAGCCCGCGCAGCCGGTCGTCCCGACGCTGGCCGAGCTCGCGGCCCAGCGGCAGGTGCAGCCCGCGGCCGACGCGGGTTCGTATCTGGTGGTGGGCAGCGACTTCGGCCGCGCGATCTGCGTCCAGTACGGGACCGCGCACATTGTCGCGGTCCCGGTGGAGGCGGGCCCGGGCGGTCAGCCGGTGGCGCCGCAGTTCGTGAACAGCGGCCTTCCGGAGTTCGTACGGTGCCTGGCCCTGCTCGGCCGGATGTGGCGGCTGCGCTTCAACCTCAACCCGGAGCAGGCCGGCCGCTGGACGGTCGACTTCCAGGCCCAGCTCGCCGCACTCGACCCGGCGGCGCTCGCGTCACCGGAGAGCTGGTGGTCGGTGCTGCTTGAGCAGATGTGGGACGGCCTGCTGTAAGGCTGCGGTAACAGATCACCGGGGCGCCCGGTCTGCTGAGGCAGACCGGGCGCCCTTGTCTTTGCTCACGCTTCTCTGCTCAATCCTGACCGATATGTCCGGGTGGAGTGTCGCAGTATGAGCGCTTCCCTCCGATCCAGGAAGATATGCGCCAATCGCGTTGTATGTCGGAGAGGGCTTGAAGGATGAGTGCTGCATCGCTGTCACCTCACGGCTTCGTCGCCGTACGCGGCCGTGGCTACCCGGCGGCGGAGACCGACGCCTATGTCACCGCCCTCTCCCAGGACCGCGACGACGCCTGGGAACGCGCCGCCCGGCTCACTGTCCTCGCCAAGGAGATGGAGGCGGACGCGGCCGACTTGCGCGAGGTGGTGTCGGGGCTTGCCCAGCAGACGTACGAGACGCTTGGGCGCCGCGCCCAGTACCTGTTCGCCCTCGCCGCCGAGGAGTCCGAAGAGCTGGTGACGGCGGCCCGGAACGAGGCGCAGGCCGAGGTCGACGCGGCCGAAGAGGCGGCCCGGCAGACCCGTGACTCGGCACGCGAGCAGGCCGATTCCGTACGGGCGGACGCCGACGCGCGCGCCCAGCAGATCCTGCTCGCCGCGCGGGCGGAGGCCGACGAGCTGCGCATCGAGGCCCGCCGCGAGGTCAAGGAGCAGCGAGGGGAGGCCGTGGCCGCGTGGAAGGAGATGCGCCAAAGGGGCGAGTCCATGCTGGCCGACCTGGATCGGGAACAGGCCGAGCGCTGGGAGGCGATGGAACGTGAACTCGCCGACCGGCAGGACGAGTTGGATGCCTGCCTTGCCGAGCGGGCCTCCCGCGCCGAGTCCGGCCTCGCGGAGGCCGAGCGCACCTTCGCGGAGGCGGACCACTACTCCCGCCACGGCCAGGAGGACGTCCAGGCACGGGCCGCGGAAGTGATCGCCGAGGCCTGGGCTCGCGCGGAACGGATCGCGCAGGAGACGGAGCGGATGCTGCGGGAGCACGAGGCGTCCCGCGAGGAGATCCAGGCGCACATGGCGCACATCCGCAACAGTCTGACGACGCTCACGGGGCGGGCGGCGGCGGAGGGTTGAGTCGGTCCGCCACGGAAGGAGCGTTCGTACATCTGCGCCATCCATTGCCCTGGCGTGGTCGTCACATGGGTAAATCTTGATCAAGCTCTTCTAAGGTCGGGATTTGCAATGCGTGAACACAACGGGGGAGGCGTCGCATGGGCGAAGGCAAGGGTGACGGCAAGGTCCTTGAAATCCATACCACCGACATCAAGTTGACGGCGCCGGTCTTCCAAACGCAGGCCCAGAACCTGAGCACGGCGCTGACGACGCTGGTGACCACCTTGGACGGGCTCGGCGCTCCCTGGGGGGACGACGAGCAGGGCAAGAGCTTCTACGACGCCTACCACCCCCAGCAGCCACGCCTGATGTACTGCCGCGGTGAGGGGTGCTGAATGAACCCCATGGACGATCCGCAAAGCGGAGCGTGGGCGGAATCAATCGACGGTGCCGCCGACT